>JBELAG010000072.1:0-19010 GCA_049509055.1 Solirubrobacteraceae bacterium | reverse complement strand
CCGCCGGCGCAGCATGCTCGGCGTCAGCGTGCTGCCCCACGACATCGCCCAGGCCGTCCTGCACTTCGCCTCGGCGGCACGGTCGGGCAAGACGACCGGCAACCTGCTCAACGTCGACGGCGGGGTCGCCGCCGCCTTCCCGCGCTGAACCGATGACGCGCTCCTGGAGACGACTGCTCGGCTGCCCGCTCGCAATTGGCATGGTCGCCGTTTGCGCCGGCCTCGCCCTGGCCGCGCCGCGGCCGCGGGTCGCCGCCGCGCCGCTGACCGAGGCCCAGGCCCGGCAGATCGGCACCGAGGCCTACGTGTACGGCATCCCGTTGCTGGCGTTCATCCGCCAGCAACGCACGCAGACGAGCGTCACCGTCCCCAACGCCCTCTCCGATGCGCCGCTCAACCGGCTCGGCAACCAGCTCAACTTCGCCAGCGTCGCCCATCAGGTGATCGTCGCGCCGAACGTCGACACGCTCTACAGCATGGCCCACCTCGACCTCGGCGCTGGCCCGCTCGTGCTCCACGTCCCAGCGGTGCCCGACCACCACTACTACGTGTTCGAGTTCATCGACCCCTTCACCAACGTCTTTCACTATGTCGGCACGCGCACGACCGGGGACGGGGCGGGCAACTACGCGATCGTCGGTCCGGCGTTCCACGGCCGGCTGCCCGCCGGCCTGCATCGGATCACCTCGGCCTACGCGAATGTCTGGATCGCCGGGCGCACGCTCGTCTACGGCGCCCGCGGGCTCGCCGCCGCCCACCGAATCCAGGACGGCTACCGGCTGCTGGCGCTCGCCGACTTCGAGCGGTTCGGGCTCGGCTATCGGTGGCCGCGCCCCAGGCGCGTGATCACCACCCACACGGTGGCGACGATCCCGACCGGGCTCGCCTTCCTCGACGCCCTCGGCACCGCGCTCGCTGACAACCCCCCGCCCGAGCGCGACGCGAGGATCCTCGGGCAGCTGGCGAGCGCCGGCATCGGCGCCGGCCGCCATCCCTCGGCCGAGCACCTGCCGGCCGCGACGATCGCCGGCCTGGAGGCCGGTGTCGCGGCCGGTCCCGCCCAGGTCCTCGCCGACCGCACCGACGTCGTCGTGCGCTCGGTCATCAAGCACCACGGCTGGTATGTCGCGCCGTCGAACATCGGCAACTTCGGCACCGACTACGCGCTGCGCTCGGTCGTCGCGGTCTTCGGGATCGCCGCCAACATCCCCGTCGAGGCGATGTATCCGGTCGGAAGCGTCGACAGCGCGGGAGCGCTGCTCAACGGCGCCGACCGCTACGTCATCCACATCACCAAGGGCGACTTCCCGCCGGTGCGCTTCTACTGGTCGTTCACCGCCTATGACCACAGCCTGTACCTGGTCCCCAACGCGGTCCATCGCTACGCGATCAGCCAGTTCACGCCCGGGGTCAAGGACAACGCCGATGGGTCGCTGGACATCTACCTGCAGTCCACGCCGCCGGCCGGGCACGCGTCCAACTGGCTGCCGACGCCGCCGGCAGGGCAGTTCGAGGTGATCCTGCGGATGTACGGGCCAAAGCGCCCGGCGCTCGACGGCACCTACAGCTACCCGCCGATCGTCAGGCAGAGCTGAGGCCTCAGACCGGCCGCGGCGCGACCCACGGCCCTACGGCGTCAGCGCCGCGGCCACATCCAGCAGATCGCCGGAGAGCACCTCCACGCCGAGCTCGCCGGCCAGCCGGGCGCAGGCCCCGGCGCCGGCGCCGGCGATCCCCACCCGGGCCCGCCGCGCCAGGCCGGCGATCTGGCAGCAGCTGTCGAGGAAGCGCTGTGCGTCGGTCGCCGCCAGCACGACGATCGCCGGGGCCAGGAGGTCGATCGCCCGGTCGATCTCGGCCAGCGGCGTGTCGGCGCCGAGATAGGCGATCCGCCATCCGTGCTCGCGCAGCGCGAGCCCGAAGCACATCAGACCGAGCTCGTGGCGTTCCTCGGGCGGGCACGCGAGCAGCGCCCGTGGGCCGACGCCCTGCCCCCAGCCACGCGCCAGCGCGCGCAGCCGGCCGGCGAAGATGTTGGAGGCGAAGTGCTCCTGGGCGATCGTCGCCTCGCCGTCGGCCCAGCGGTCCCCGAGCCCGCGGAGTATCGGCAGGATCACCTCCGCCAGCGCCGGGCGCAGCCCGAAGTCCTCCAGGAGATGGTCAAACGCCGACTGGACGCCGGGCTCGTCGAGCGAGTCGAGCCCCCGCTGCATCGCCGTCGCGATCTCGGCGAGGCTCGCCGACTCGCGCTGGGCGGGCGCGTCCTGGGCGAGCTTGGCGAGGCGGGCGGCCTCGGAGGCCGATAGGCCCGCGTCGATGTGGCGGCGCATCAGCCGCACCCGACGCTCGTCCTGCTCGGAGTAGAGGCGCAGGCCGCCGGGGGTGCGCTCGGGGGCGACCAGGCCGTACCGTGCCTCCCAGGCGCGCAGCACCTCCGGGCTCTCCCCGACCCGCCGGCTCAGCTCTCCGATTCGCAGTCGTCCGGGGGCGGGCACGCACGGATCCTACTGTCTATACGAAATCTATACAAGAGTTCAACAGATGCTGTACAGTGCGATGTATGAGCTCCGATCACTTCGTCGACGACCGGGCGCTGATGCTCCGGGTGCGCGCCGGCGACCTGGACGCCTTCGAGGAGATCTATGACCGCTACGCCGACGCCGCATTCGGGCTGGCGCTGCGCGTGACCGGACGGACGCGATCGGCCGAGGAGGTCACGCAGGATGCGTTCCTCAGCCTGTGGCGGGCGGCGCGCAGCTATGACCGGGCCCGCGGGAGCGTCAGGACGTGGCTGCTGACGATGGTGCGCAACCGCAGCATCGATGCGATCCGTCACGAGGCGCCGCACGAGCGCAACCTCGGGATCGACGACGTCCTGATCGAGCGCCTGCCGTCTGCCGACAGCGTCGAGGACGACGTCGCCGACCGCGAGGAGGCCCGGTATGCCCGCTCGCTGCTCGCCGGCCTCCCCGGCGAGCAGCGCGAGGTGATCGAGCTCGCATACTTCAGAGGGTTGACGCAGGCCGAGATCGCCGCCCGGATCGAGGTCCCGCTCGGGACCGTCAAGGGCCGGCAGCGGCTGGCACTGGAGAAGATGTACCGCAGCCTCGTCGGGCGGCCGCCGGCGCTCGCGGACGGCAGCCCGTCACCCGCCGCGCTCGGACGAGAACCCCTGCGACGCTGAGGCGCCGCCGGACACACCAAGGAGACACATGGCCCGATACCTTGCCACCATCGCCACGCACCACCACGCCGAGGAGGTGTTCGCCTACCTCAGCGACTTCTCCACGACAGCGCACTGGGATCCGGGGGTCGTCGACGCCGAGCGCGTCGACGGCGGCCCGCTCGGCGAGGGGTCGCAGTTCCGTCTGCGCGCCGCCTTCTTCGGCCGCGAGGTGCCGCTCACCTACCGGATCGTCGGCTATGACCCACCGCGCAGCGTGACGCTGCGCGGCGAGAACGCGACGGTGGTGTCGCTGGACCGGATCACGGTCAGCCCGCTCGGGGACGGCGCCCAGGTCACCTACGACGCCGACCTGTCGCTCAAGGGCGCACTGAAGGTCGCCGATCCGCTGCTCGCGGTGCTGTTCCGGCGCGTCGGGGACCGGGCACTCGCCGGGCTGCGCCGGACCCTCGCCGGCGAGCTCCACGCGGCCGATCGGGTCTGATGCGCGCCCTGGTCACCGGCGCGAGCGGCTTCGTCGGCGGACGCCTCGCCCGCCACCTGCGCGCCCGCGGCGATGAGGTCCGGTGCCTGGTGCGCAACCCCGACGGCGCCGCCGCCCGCGCGCTCGCCACGGAGGGGTTCGAGCTCCATGTGGGCGACGTCCTGGAGCCGCAGACGATCGCCGGCGCGGGCCGCGGCATGGACGTCGCCTACTACCTCGTGCACTCGATGGGCCGTGGCGGCGACGCGGCGGACTTCGCCGGGCTCGAGCACCGGGCGGCGGCCGCCTTTGCGGGGATGGCCAAGCAGGAGGGTGTGCAGCGGGTCATCTACCTCGGGGGGCTCGGCGACGAGCCCGGCTCCAAGCATCTGCAAAGCCGCCACTACACCGCCCAGCAGCTCGACATCCACGGGCCGCCGCTGACCTACTTCCGCGCCGCGATGGTCGTCGGCAGCGGCAGCGAGTCCTACCGCACGCTGCGCTACCTGGTGGAACGCCTGCCGGCGATGATCGCCCCGGCATGGCTCACCATCAAGACGCAGCCGATCGGGATCGAAAGCGTCCTGGAGTACCTCGTGCAGGCGCCGTCGGTGGAGGCGTCGGCCGGCCGCGAGATCCAGCTCGGCGGCCCCGATGTGCTCAGCTACGGCGAGATGCTGGACGCGATGGCCGTCGCGCTCGGCAAGCGCCCGCGCCCGAAGATCCCGGTGCCGTTCGTCACGCCGTGGCTGTCATCGCTGTGGATCGGGCTCGTGACCCCGGTCGACGCCGGCGTGGCGCGGCCACTGATCGAAGGACTGAGCACCGAGACCGTGGTCACCGACGACTCGGCGCTGCGGCTGTTCGACATCGACCCCGCCCCGTTCGCGGCCACGCTGCGCCAGGCGCTGGCCGAGGACAGGGGCGCCCCCGTCGGGCGCGCCGGCGCGCGCCTGTGAGCGGCGCGCTCTAGGCGATCGCGGCGATCAGCAGCGGCCGGACGCCCTTGGGCGTGTGCACGTCGACGATTTCGCCGACGCGATGGCCGAGCAGCGCCTTGGCGACGGGTGAGGCGGCGGAGATCTTGCCGTCGGCCACCGAGGACTCGTGGGACGCGACGATCGTGAATGTCTGGTCACGTCCGGCGATCTGGTCGGTGAACGACACCACTGATCCGAAGTGGACCTCGGTCTGGGCTGCAATCTCGATCGTGCTCATGTCCAACCTTTATGGCTAGCGGGTGGTCTGATTCGTGTCACGGGCCCGAGGTCAGGGCTCATCCTCTTTAATCGGACCAGACCCCCGATGCCTTTACCTCCGTGCGTGCGGCCCGCGCAGCGTAGTGGTTGCTACGGATGGGTGCGTGACCGCTCAGCCGACCTGATCGGGCGCGGAGCGCTCGGCCACGAAGCGGGCGCCGAGCAGCTCGCCGTCGCGCTCGCCGTAGTGCGCCAGCGCCTGGTGGTGGACGGCGGCGGTGGCGGCGGCCAGCTCCAGGGGCACCGACAGCTCATCGCCGAGCGCGAGCACGGCGGCGAGCTGCTCGCAGCATCGCGCGAGCGGGAACGAGGCGAGATCGTCGCCGCGCAGCAGCGCCGGCGCGTCGTGCGTCAGGAAGCGCCCGCCGGCGGCGCTCTGGGCGAGCGCCGCGCGCACGACCTCCGGATCGAGGCCGGCGCGATCGGCGAGCGTCAGCGCCTCCGCCGTGGCGACCGCCTGACCGAACCAGAGGCTGTTGGCCAGCAGCTTGACGGCATAGCCGGCTCCGGCCGGCCCGACGTGAACGATCCGGTCGGCGAGCGCGGCGAGGATCGGCCGTGCCGCCTGCAGGACCTCCGTCGCACCGCCGACGAAGCACAGCAACCGCCCCTCGGCGGCGAGGCTCGGATCCCCGCCGACGGGTGCGTCGAGGACCCGCGCCCCGGATCGCGCGGCCGCCGCGGTCACCGTGCGGGCGGTCGGCGGCGCGGCCGTGCTCATCTCGATCCAGATCGCCCCGGGCGCCATCGCGGCGGTCAGCTCGGCCGCCAGCGCGCCGACCTCGGCCGCTCCGGGCAGCAGGGTGATCACGACGGCGGCTCCGGCGGCGGCCTGCGCCGCCCGGGGCACCCACCGGGCGCCGGCGCGCCGCGCCGGCGCTTCGGTGCGCGGATCGATGTCGGTGGCGATCACCGTGTGCCCGGCGCCCGCCAGCCGCGCGCAGGCGGCCATTCCCATCCGTCCCAGTCCGACGAGAGCGACCGGCGCTGCGGTTGGCGTGTCCATCCCGTCCATCATGACGGCCGCGGCCTTGACGGCGGATCGGCACGGACCTAGAGTCGGACTCAATGGCCTATACCAATAGTCGTTGGCATGACCCGCCCGCGTGAGCTGCCCGACCGCGCGCGCGTGGTCATCATCGGCGGCGGCGTCGGCGGCACGTCGATCGCCTACCACCTGGCCCAGCTCGGCGAGCGCGACGTCGTGCTGGTCGACCGCAACGAGCTGACCAGCGGCTCGACCTTTCACTCCGCCGGGCTGGTCGGCCAGCTGCGCGGATCGGTCTCGCTGACCACGATGATGATGTACAGCGTCGAGCTCTACCGGCGCCTGGCCGCGGAGACCGACACCGATCCCGGCTGGGTGGAGTGCGGCGGTATCCGCCTCGCCTGCTCGCGCGAGCGCGAGGAGGAGCTCGACCGGCAGGTGGCGTGGGCGCGCACCTTCGGCCTGCCCCTGGAGCGCATCTCGCCCGGCGAGGCTCGCGAGCTGTTCCCGCTGCTGGCGACCGACGGTGTGAGGGCCGCCTCCTACCTGCCGACCGACGGCTACCTCGACCCCTCCCAGCTCACCTATGCCCTGGCCGCCGGCGCGCGCAAGAGCGGAGCGCGGATCTTCACGCACACCCGGGTGACCGGGATCGACGTGCGCGACGGGCGCGTGCGCGGCGTGCGCACCGAGTGGGGCGACATCGAAGCCGAGGTCGTCGTCAACGCCGGCGGCATGTTCGCCGCCGAGCTCGGGCGCCTCGCCGGCGTGCGCGTTCCGATCGTCCCGTTCGCCCACGAGTACCTCGTCACCCAGCCGTTCCGCGAGCGCGGCGGCCGCCACCTTCCGACGCTGCGCGATCCCGATCACCTGATCTACTTCCGCGAGGAGGGCGGGGGGCTCGTGATGGGGGGCTATGAGCGCCACAGCGCGCCGTGGGCGCTGGACGAGCACCTGGTCGACCGGATCCCGGCCGACTTCAACGGCCGCCTGCTGGAGGAGGACTGGGATCGCTTCGAGGAGATCACCGAGAACTCCAAGCGCCGCGTCCCGGTGATGGACGAGGTCAGGATCACCAAGCTGATCAACGGCCCCGAGGCGTTCACCCCCGACAACGAGTTCTGCCTCGGCGAGAGCGAGGTGCGGGGTTTCTTCGTCGCCGCCGGGTTCTGCGCCCACGGCCTCGCCGGCGCGGGCGGCATCGGCAAGGTGATGGCGGAGTGGATCATCGACGGCGAGCCGGCGATCGACGTCTGGGAGATGGACATCCGGCGCTTCGGCGCGCACTTCCGCTCCCCGGCGTACACGCTCAAACGCGCCCGCGAGGTCTATGAGACCTACTACGACATCCGCTATCCCGGCCACGAGCGGCTGGCCGGCCGGCCGCTGCGCGTCTCGAGCGCCTACCCGTGGCATCAGCAGCACGGCGCGGCGTTCGGGGAGAAGTCCGGCTGGGAGCGGGTGAACTGGTATGAGTCCAACGCCGCCGCCGGCGACGAGAGCCTGCGCCCGCGCGGCTGGGCGGGGAAGCACTGGTCACCTGCGATCGGCGCCGAGCACCTCGGCACCCGCGCCGGCGCGGGGTTGTTCGACGAGTCGTCGTTCGCCAAGCTCGAGGTCTCGGGCACGGGGGCGGCGGCGTTCCTGGAGTCGCTGTGCGACAACCGCGTCGCGCGCGCCGCCGGCGCGATCACCTACACCCAGATGCTCAACTCGCGCGGTGGTATCGAGTGCGACTTCACGGTCACCCGCCTCGACGAGCAGTCGTTCCTGATCGTCACCGGCACCGCGTTCGGCAATCACGACCTGTCGTGGATCCGCGCCCGCCTGCCGGCCGACGGCACCGTGCGGATCGCCGACGTCACCGCGCGCTGGTCGTGCTTCGCGCTGTGGGGGCCGCGGTCGCGCGAGATCCTCGCCGCGCTCACTCCCGACGGCGTCGACGACGCCGCGTTCCCGTACATGACGATGCGCGAGATCACGGTCGGCGACGTCCCGGTGCGCGCGCTGCGGGTCACATTCGTCGGCGAGCTGGGCTGGGAGCTGTACTGCCCCAGCGAGTACGGCGCCGGGCTGTGGCGCACGCTGTGGGAGGGCGGGCGCGACAACGGCCTGGTGGCCGCCGGCTACAAGGCGATCGACACGTTGCGCCTGGAGAAGGGCTACCGCGTCTGGGCCGCTGACATCACCCCCGACGAGACCCCGTACGAGGCCGGACTCGGCTTCTGCGTCAAGCTCGACAAGGACGGCGGCTTCAACGGCCGCGACGCGCTCGTGCGCGCGAAGGCGGCCCCCAGCCACCCGGCCAAGCGGCTGCGCTGCCTCGTCCTCGACGATCCCCGTTCGGTGGCGCTCGGCAACGAGCCAGTGCGGATCGCCGGCGAGATCGCCGGCCGGGTGACGAGCGGCGGCTACGGCTACAGCGTGCAGCGCTCGATCGCCTACGCCTACGTCCCGGCCGGCACCGCGATCGGCGCCGAGGTGGAGGTCGACATCTTCGGATGCTGGGTCGGGGGCACGGTGACCGCCGAGCCGCTGTTTGACCCCGACGGCACCCGGATCCGCCCCGGCGTCCGATCGTGACCCTCCGAGCGCGTCGGCCGCGGGTCAGGCGTCACGCACGCGGTGGTTGCCGGGGTCATACAGGACGTCGGCGGCGACCGTCGCCTCGGTGGGCACGCCGAGCACCTCGACGGTGACGGTGGCGCCCTCCGGAATCGACGGCGGCAGCGTGGCGAGGGCGACGGTGGCGCCGACCGTGAAGCCGTAGGCGCAGCTGCGCACGCGCCCGGCGACCTCGCCGCCGACCCGCACCGCCTCGCCGCCGTAGAGCGCGACGTACTCGGCGCCGGCGACGAGCAGCGTCCGCAGGCGGTGGCGCGGACCGGCGGCCCTCGCCCGGGCCAGCGCCGGGGCGCCGATGAACGTGTCGCGGGACGTGTCCACGCAGAAGCCGACGCCGGCCTCATACGGCGTGTCGGCGGCCGTGAGGTCGGTGGCGAACACGCGGTAGCCCTTCTCGATCCGCAGCGAGTCGAGCACCCGGTAGCCGCCGGGGCGGATCCCGCTCTCGGCGCCGGCGGCGATCAGGCGGTCCCACACCTGAACCGCCCAGTCGGGGTCGATGTACAGCTCGAAGCCGAGCTCGCCGACGAACGTGATCCGCTGGGCGAGCACGGCGGCGCCGCCGACGTCCAGCGGGCGCGCGGCGCCGAACGGCAGCGCCGCGCCCGACACGTCTTCCCCGGTCACCTGCGCGAGCACCGCGCGCGCCCGCGGTCCCCAGACGCCGATCACCGCGTGCTCCTCGGTGACGTCGCGGATCTCGACCGGCCCGTCGGCGGCATCGGCGTGCAGGCGCAGCCAGCCCAGGTCGGAGTCGATCGCGCCGGCGCCGGTGACGATCCGGAAGCGGTCGTCGGAGAGCCTCGTCACGGTCAGGTCGGCGACGATCCCGCCCCGCGAGTTGAGGAACTGCGTGTAGACCACGCTCCCGGCGGGCCGGTCGATGCGGTTGTCGCAGACGCGCTCCAGCAGCGCCCGCGCGCCGCGGCCGGCGACCTCGATCTTCCCGAACGACGTGACGTCGATGATCCCGACGCGGTCGCGGAAGGCGGCGTGCTCGGCGGCGAGCAGGTCGAGGTAGGGCGGGCGGGTCCAGCCGAAGCCGCGCTGGTCCTCGCCGGCGCGGCGCGACGGGCGACCGGGCTGGAAGTAGTCGGGCCGCTCCCAGCCGTTCTTGGTGCCGAACACCGCGCCGAGCTCGTGCAGGCGGACGTGCAGCGGGCTCAGGCGCCGCCCGCGGCCGGCCTGCCCGCTGTCCAGCGGATAGCGCAGCCGGTAGTAGTACCGGTAGGCCTCGCGAGCGGTCTCCTGAGCGAAGGTGCAATCGCGGTAGGTGCGCCCGAACCGCCATGGCCGATACGCGTCGACGTCGAGCTCGGTCTCCCCCGCGGTGATCCACTCGGCCAGGCTCCGGCCGAGGCCGCCGGCGCCGCCGAAGCCGTTGAGCGACAGGCCGGCGGCGATCCACAGGCCGCGGATCCCCGGCATCGGGCCCAGCAGCGGGTTGCCGTCCGGCGTCATCGCGTCGGGATGACAGAGCAGGCGGACGACGCCCGCGTCCTCCAGGAACGGGAACCGCCGGATCGCCCCCGCCAGCAGCGGAGCGAAGCGATCGATGTCGGAGGCCACCGGGCTGGAGCCGTGCCGCCACGGGACGCCGTCGACCCAGCGCGCGGTGGGTTCGGGCTCGTAGCCGCCGATCAGCAGGCCGCCGGCCTCGGCCCGGCCGTAGACCAGGTGGTCGGGGTCCCGGAAGCACGGGCTGTCGCGGGGCACCTCGTGGCCGGGGACCGCCTGCATCGCGACGTGCTGATGATCGACCGGCACCGACGCGATGAACGCCCCGGCCATCGCCGCCACCTGCGGCGCCCAGATTCCGGCGGCGTCGACGACGTGCTCGGTCTCGATCGCCTCCTCCCCGGTGAGCACGGCGCGCACCGCCCGGTCACGGCTGAGCTCGATGCCGGTGACCTGCGTGTTGATCCGGATCTCGACCCCGAGCGCCCGCGCGGCGTCGGCGACGGCGTAGGTGGCGATGTGGGGATCGACGTGGCCGTCGCCGGCCATCCACACGCCCCCGAAGATCGGCGCGCCCGACGCCTCCGGCAGGCGCTCCAGCACCTCACGGGCGGAGATCAGCTCGGCGTCGAGGCCGATCCCGGCCGCGCGACTGACCGCGCGGCGCAGGTCGAGCAGGCTCTCGTGACTGGAGGCGATCCGCACGCTGCCGACACGCTCGAACACCCCGAGCTCCCGGTACAGCGCGATGCTGTAGCGGCGCATCCGCATCATCGTCGAGGACGGGTTGAACTCGGTCACCAGCCCGGCGGCGTGGTGGGTGGAGCCGCTGGTCAGCTCGCGCTTCTCGACGACGACGACGTCGCGCACGCCCGCCCGGGCGAGGTGGTAGGCGACGCTGCAGCCCGTGATGCCGCCGCCGATGATCACCACCCGGGCCCGTTGCAACTCGCCGCTCCTGCGCTCGCGAAAGCCGACCCGCCTCGATCGAGCGGGCCATCTGCCGTTCGGTAGGCTAGACCAATTGCGCCGGCGCGAGGCCGCGCCGGACGGCCGGAGAGACGGAGACCGTGGACCTGCCGCTCGACGACATCCTGGATGAGATTCCCGTGCTGGCAGGACGCGAGCGGACCGTCACGCCGCTCCCCGGCGGTCTGACCAACGCCAACCACAAGGTCGTCACCTCGGCCGGCGCGTACGTCGTGCGCCGGTGGAGCCCGGACACCGGCCTGTTGGCGATCGACCGCGACAACGAGTACGAGAACTCGGCAGCGGCGGCCGCCGCCGGCGTCGGCGCCCCCGTGATCGCCTACCTGCCGCAGCACAACGCGATGGTCGTGGAGTTCCTCGAAGGGGAGACGATGAGCCCCGAGCGGTTGCGCGCCGGCGGCCTGATCCCCGCCGTCGCCGACGTCTGCCGCCGGCTGCACGGCGCCGCACGCTTCCGCGACGACTTCGACATGTTCGAGACCCAGGCCCGCTACCTGGAGATCGTGCGCGAGCGCGGCTACCGGATCCCCGAGCGCTACCACGAGTTCGCGCCACAGGTGGCCGCCATGCGCGAGGCGTTCGCCGTGCGCGACGAGGGCACGGTGCCGTGTAACAACGACCTCCTGGCCGAGAACTTCATCCTCGCCGCCGACGGTTTCCGGCTGATCGACTACGAGTACTCGGGCAACAACGACGCCTGCTTCGAGCTGGGCAACATCTGGAGCGAGTCCAACCTCTCGCTGCCCCAGCTCGAGGAGCTCGTCGGCGCCTACTACGGGCGGCCGCTGCGTCACAAGCTTGCCCGGGCGCGGCTGTGGGGCCTGATGTCGAAGTACGGCTGGACGCTGTGGGCCTCGATCCAGGATGGCGTCTCCGAGATCGAGTTCGACTTCTGGGAGTGGGGCATGGAGAAGTACGAGCGGGCGGTCGCCGAGTTCGACGGCCCGGACTTCGAGCGGCTGCTCGCCGAGGTCACGCGCTCCGATTGACGTGATCGTCGACCATCCCGAATCGGTGTCGATCGTCGCGCTCGACGGCGAGCGGATCGTCGTCGTGCTCCAGTCGCGCCCGGGCGCTCGAACGCGCACCGTCGAGCTGCCGGCCGGAACGCTCGAGCCCGGCGAGGCCCCGGCGGGCGCCGCGGCGCGCGAGCTGCGCGAGGAGTGCTCGCTGGCGGCCGGCGCCTGGCGCGCGCTGGGCTCGTTCTGGGCGGCCCCGGCCTACTCCACCGAGCGCGTGCACGTGTTCGAAGCGCGAGCGCTGATCGCCGCCGCCGGGGTCCCCGACGACGACGAGGACATCACCGTGCAACGACGGACGCTCGCCGACCTGCCGCGCGCCCTGTCCGACGCCACCTCGATCGCCGCGTTCGCGCTGTGGGAACGCGCCGTCGGCGGCGCGCCGGTCAGCGCTCGCGATCGGGGATGATCGTCGAGGCCTCGACCACGAACCGCGCCCGGTCGCCACGATGGTGGTCGCGCGCGAACTCGACCGGCGTCCCCCCGGCGCTGAACGCCACCCGCGTGATCAGCATCAGGGGCGCGCCGGGCGTGATCTGCAGAATCTGTGCCTGGTGGGGCTCGGCGAGGACCGGCTCGAGCCGCTCGACCGCCCTCACCGGCGCCAGCCCGTAGACATCGCGCATCAGCGCGTACAGCGAGCCGCGCATGTCGTGGTCCAGCAGGCCGGGGAAGCGCTCGACGGGCACCCACGAGTCCTCGAGGATCAGCGGCTCCTCGACCGCCAGGCGCAGCCGCTCGATCCGGTAGACCGGCTCGCCGGCGCCGATCTCGAGCCCCTGCGCGACCGCGGTGGGAGCCGCCAGTTCGTTGATCGCCCGGATGCGCGCCTTCGCCGACCGGCCCTCGCGCACCATCATCTCGGTGAACCCGGCGAACCGACGGAGGTCGTGCTCGAGCTTGGGCGCGGCGACGAACGTCCCCCGCCCCACGTCGCGCTCGAGCATCCCGCGCTGGGCCACCGCCCCGAACGCCGCCCGGGCCGTCATCCGGCTGACGCCGACCCACGTCGCCAGGTCGCGCTCCGGGGGCAGGCGGTCGCCGACCGCGAGGCGGCCGGACTCGATCAGGTCGATCAGCCGCTCGGCGATCTGCTCGTAGGCGGGCACCCCCGACGCCCGGTCGATCGCCCACTGCGCGGTGAACAGGTGCCGGAGCGCCGGGGGGGTCATCGACGCAAGCCTAAAGTGGTATAGGCCACGTCGGCCGACGCACTCCCCGCCCGCCCCAGGTGCCCCATGTCGATCAACCTGGTGGGGATATATACTGGCGATTGATGCTCGGCTTTTTTACCTTTCCCAATCCGGTCAACGAGAAGGCGGCGCGGGTCGTCGCCGGAACCGTGCTCGCGCTCGTCGTCCTGATCCTCGTGACCGGCTGGTACGTGCTGCTGATCCCGCTGGCCTACGGGTTCTGGGCCCGCGTGCTCGCCGGTCCCAAGCTCAGCCCGCTCGGCTGGACGGCGCAGAACGTGATCGCCCCGCGGCTCGGCGAGCGCCGGCCGGTGGCGGGACCCCCCAAGCGGTTCGCCCAGCTGATGGGTGCGGTGATGTCGACCGGTGCGCTCGTGCTGGCGCTGGTGTTCGGCGACCACACCGCCGCCGACGTGGTGCTGATCGCCTTCCTGCCCGCCGCCGGGCTGGAGTCGATCGTCGGCTACTGCGTGGGCTGCCGGATCTTCGGTCTGCTGATGCGTGCCGGCGTCGTGCCCGCGACGGTGTGCGCCGAGTGCGCCGACATCAGCCTGCGCCTGCGCAACGTGACCTCGGCGAGCTGAACGCGCCGCGCCGGCCACCGGCCGCTCGCGCTACATGTCCTGCCCGCCGTTGACGTCCCACACCGCGCCGGTGATGAACGACGACTGATCGGCGGCCAGGAAGTGCACGACCCGGGCGATCTCGTCGGGGCGGCCGAGGCGCCCGGCGGGGATCTGGGCCTTGAACTTGTCGATCACCTTGTCGGGGATGTGCTCCATCATCTCGGTCACGACGAACCCGGGGGCGACGGTGTTGACCGTGATCCCGATCCCGTCCTCGCTGAGCTTGCCCGCCCGCGCGAGCTGGTGGTACGCCTCACGCGCGAGGCTCTTGGTGAGTCCGAACAGGCCGGACTTCGACGCCGCGTAGTTGGCCTGGCCGATGTTCCCGATCTCCCCGATCAGCGAGGAGATGTTCACGATCCGGCCCGACCCGCGCTCGATCATGTGCGGCAGCACCGCCTGGGACATGAAGAACGCGCCCGACAGGTTGACCGCGATGACCTTGTACCAATCATCGTCGGTCATCTTCAGCACGCTCTTGTCGATCGTGATCCCGGCGTTGTTGACGAGCACGTCGAGCCGGCCGTGGGCCTCGATCACCTCGGCGATCGTGCGCCGGCAGTCGTCCGCCGAGCCGATGTTGCCCTGATGGATGCTGGCGGTGGTGCCGTGCTTGCCGAGCTCGGTGAGGAGGGTGCGGGCGTGGTCGGCGTTGCTGCTGTAGCCCGCGGCGACCGTGGCGCCCGCCTCGGCGAAGCTGCGCGAGATGGCCGCCCCGATCCCGCGGGTGCCGCCGGTCACGAACACGACCCGGCCGTGCATGCGGGGCCGGCGATGGCCGCCGGGCATCTCCTCCCAGAAGGCCGGCGGGGAGGGGATGGCCTCGGTGGCGTGCCCGGTCAGAGCCCCGGCGGCCGCGGTCGTGGCCGCGGCATCGCTACTGGTGCTGGTCATCGTCCGCTCCTCTGGAGGTGGGGTCAGTGCTCGGACCGAGCCGGTCGCGCAGGGCCTCGATCTCCTGCAGCACCCGCTCGAGCGTGTCCTCGTTGCGATGGATCTGCCGGGCCAGCCGGACGACGTCCGCGCGCCCTGCGACCCGCAGGTTGCGCACCACGAGATCGGCCAGGTCCGCACCGATCCTGCTCAGCGCCGAGACGTTCTCCGCCATCCCGGCCAGCAGCCGGCCCACGCTCGGCCGGTTGACCAGGTCTTCGAGTGCCTGCGCGGTCGTCGACTCCGCGCGCTCGTAGAGGACCCTGAACGGGTCCTCGGGCGGTGGCCCGCCATTTGCCGTCACGGATGTGGCGGTCGAAGCGCTCAACATTTCCTCCCTCGGGGCTCGCCGGCCTGAACGCCCGCGACCGCCGTGCAGGCGGTGGGCTGCAAACCGCGGCTAAGGGTACGGGGTGTCCGGCGTTTCCTCGTCCGCTCATCCCCGCACATCGGTCGTGTCGGATACCAGTCTCGCGCTCAGCAGATCTCCGCATCGCCCGCGCTCGCCGCCGCGGCCCCCGGCCGCCGGACCTACACTGCGCCGGTGGCCGCCGACAACCTGTTCCCGGCGCTTGATCGGGGCCCGCGCGGCCGCCTCGCGCTCGCCTTCCCCGACCGGCGGCTGACCTACGGCGAGCTGAGCGACGTGTCGGGCGCGTTCGCCGCCGCGCTGGGCGGAGCCTCGCGGCTGGCGGTGCTCGCCGAGCCGAGGATCGAGACGTGCGTGGCGGTCGTCGGCGCGCTCGCCGCCGGTGTCACCGTCGTCCCGCTCAACCCGAGGTCCGGGGTCAGCGAGCTCGCTCACATCGTCGCCGACGCCGATCCCGACGCGCTCGCGCTCGCGCCGGGGACGCCCGTGCCCGACGCGCTCGCCGACCGCCGCCGGATCGTCGTCGAGCTCGACCCCGCGGGGCCGGCGATGACCCGCGAGACCGCAACGGCCGCCCGGCCCGCGAGGCCCGCGAGGCCCGCGAGGCCGGCGGGCCGCGAGCCGTCGCCGGAGGATCCGGCGCTGATCGTCTACACCTCGGGCACGACCGGGGCGCCGAAGGGCGCCGTTCTGCCCCGGCGGGCGATCGCCTCCAACCTCGACGCGCTCGCCGACGCCTGGGCCTGGACCGACCGCGATGTCGTGGCCCACGCGCTGCCGCTGTTCCACGTCCATGGCCTGGTGATCGGGATCCTCGGACCGCTGCGGCGCGGCGGCGCGGCCGTGCACCTGCAGCGCTTCTCGCCGGACGGGGTGCAGGCCGCGCTGGCCGGTGAGGCGACGATGCTGTTCGGCGTGCCGACGATGTACCGGCGGCTGGCCGATGCCGCCGAGGGCTCGCCGGAGCTCGCCGCGGCGCTGGGTCGCGCCCGGCTGCTGGTGTCAGGGTCGGCGGCGCTGCCGGCCACCGAGCACGCCCGCCTGCACGCGCTCACCGGGCGCCGCGTGGTGGAGCGCTACGGCATGACCGAGACGCTGATGAACACCGCGATCCGGGCCGACGGCGCGCCCGCCCCGGGCACGGTGGGACCGCCGCTGGCGGGAGTCGCGCTCCGGCTCGTCGACGACGACGGGGAGGAGATCGCCGGATCCGACGGCGAGACGATCGGCGAGATCGAGGTGCGGGGGCCGAACCTGTTCCTCGGGTATCTCCATCGCGAGGAGGCGACCGCGGCGTCGATGCACGGGGGCTGGTTTGCGACCGGCGACATGGCCACCCGCACGCCCGACGCCAACATCCGGATCGTCGGGCGGCGCGCGACCGACCTGATCAAGAGCGGCGGCTACAAGATCGGCGCCGGCGAGATCGAGTCCTCGCTGCGCGACCACCCCGCGGTGGAGGACGTCGCCGTCACCGGCGAGAGCGATCCCGACCTCGGCGAGCGCGTCGTGGCCTGGGTCGTGCTGCGCGCCGGCGCGAGTGCCGACGCGCCGGCCCTGATCGACCATGTCGCCACCCAGCTCGCTCCCCACAAGCGACCCCGGGCCGTCCATTTCGTCGACGAGCTGCCGCGCAACGAGCTCGGCAAGGTCCAGAAGCAGCGGCTGGGCGCCGGCTGAGGAGCGCGGCGAGGGTGGGGTGAGGGTCAGACCTCGGCGCCGACGAACCGGTCGCGCAGCGTGGTCTTCTTGAACTTGCCGGTCGCGGTGCGCGGGATCTCGTCGATGAACTCGAAGCGCTCGGGGATCTGCCATTTGGCGTATTCGGTCGCGAGGTGGGCCCGCAGCTCGTCGGGGGTCACCTCGCTGTCCTTGCACGGCACGACGACGGCGAGCGGGCGCTCGCCCCAGCGCTCGTCGGGCACCGCGATCACCGCCGCCTCGGAGACCGCCTCGTGGGCCATCAGCAGGTTCTCGAGGTCGACCGAGGAGATCCACTCGCCGCCGGACTTGACGAGATCCTTGGAACGGTCGCAGATCCGCAGGTTGCCGCCGGCGTCGATCTTGACGATGTCGCCGGTGACGAACCAGCCGTCGTCGGTGAACTTCTCGGCGCCCTGCCCGCGGTGGTAGGCGCGCGCGACCCACGGCCCGCGGACCTCGAGCTCGCCCATCGCCTCGTCGTCCCACGGGATCAGCTCGCCGTCATCGCCGCGGGCGCGGATCTCGACGAACGGCGATGCCGTGCCCTGTCGGCCGCGGTAATCGAAGCGCTCCTGCTCGGAGGCGTCGTCGAGCTCCCGGGGCAGCCGGCAGACGCTGCCCAGCGGCGAGGTCTCGGTCATCCCCCACGCGTGGACGATCGTCAGGCCGTGGCGGTCAAAGCCCTTGATCAGGCTCGGCGGGGCGGCCGAGCCGCCGACCAGCAGCATGCGCAGGGCGCTCAGATCCCAGCGGTCGGGCTCGGCGTCGATCGCCTGCAGGACCGCCATCCACACCGTCGGCACGCCGGCGGTGATCGTGACGCGCTCGGACTCCAGCAGGTCGAGCACGCTGACCGCGTCGAGCTTGGGCCCGGGCAGGACGAGCGCGGCGCCGACCAGGGTGGCGGTGTACACCTGTCCCCAGGCGTTGGCGTGGAACATCGGGACGACCGGCAGCAGCGTGTCCCGGGCCGAGACGTCCATCGCGCCGGGGAGCGCGGCCACCAGCGAATGCAACGTCAGCGAGCGGTGCGAGTAGACGACGCCCTTGGGCCGGCCGGTCGTCCCCGACGTGTAACAGATGGCGGCGGCGGTGCGCTCGTCGAGCGCGGGCCAGTCGATCGGCTCGGCGCCGGCAATCAGCGCCTCGTAGTCGAGATAGCCGTCGGGGACCGACCCCGAATGAGACACCACGATCACGTGCTCGAAGCGATGGTCGCCGTGGAAGGACTCCAGGACCTCCAGCAGGGACTCGTCCACGACGATCGCGCGGTCCTCGGCGTCGGAGGCGATGAAGCTGAGCTCGTCGCGGTGCAGTCGCGGGTTGAGCGTGTGGATGACCGCCCCCATCGCGGGCAGCGCGAAGTACAGCTCGAGATGCTCGGGCTGGTTCCACAGCAGGGTCGCGACCGGGTCGCCGGCGCCGATGCCCAGCTTCGCCAGCGCGGTTGCCACCCGGCGGGCCCGGCGCGCGGCGTCGCCGAACGTCGTGCGCCCGACGGTGCCGTCGGGCCGTCGGAAGACAACCGCGCGTGTCGGGTGAAACCGCTCGGCGCGCTCCACCGCGGCGGTCAGCGACAGCGGGTAGTCGTCCATCATCAGCCCTTCGCGCATGCTCTCTCCCTCGTGATCGCCCTCAGATCCGTCAAGCATGAGCGTACGCGCCGCGCCACGCAAGGGCGCCGGACTGAGTGGTCGGATACGGTCCGCGGGATGGCGATCAGCCGCCCGCCGCAGCCGTGGCCAGAGATCTCGTGGTCGGGCTGGGGCGACCCCGCGCAGGCCGCGGGGCTGGCGCCGGCGCTGCACGCGCTGCTGCGCGACGCGCTCGGCGTCAAGCGCGCCAATCCGGCGCCCGCCGCGATCGCGGAGGTGGCGCTCGAGCCGATCCGCCTGAACACGAGCGACGCCGGCGAGCTGGCGGCGATCGTCGGCGCCGAGCACGCCCGCTGCGACCACGAGGCACGCGTTCGCCATGCCGCCGGCAAATCGACCGTCGAACTGCTCGGGCTGCGGCGCGGCGGCGCGCTGGCGGCACCCGACCTCGTGCTGAGTCCCGGCTCCCACGAGGAGGTGCAAACGGTGCTGCAACGCTGCAGCGCGCGACACGTGGCCGTCGTCCCGTTCGGCGGCGGGACATCGGTCGTGGGCGGGCTCGTTCCCGACGCCGCCGGTTTCGCGGGCGTCGTCGCGCTCGAC
>JBELAG010000071.1:0-19271 GCA_049509055.1 Solirubrobacteraceae bacterium | reverse complement strand
GACGAGATCATCGAGGTCGCCGACGGGGTGATGGTCGCTCGCGGCGACTACGGCGTCGAAGCCGGCGTCGCCCACGTGCCGCTGATGCAGAAGGACACGATCCACCGCGCCACGCAGGCCGGCAAACTGGTGATCACCGCGACCCAGATGCTCGAGTCGATGATCCACGCGCCCGAGCCCACCCGCGCGGAGGCCACCGACGTCGCCAACGCGGTGATCGACGGCACTTCGGCCGTGATGCTGTCGGCCGAGACGAGCATCGGCGACTATCCGGTCGAAGCGATCCGCGAGATGTCGCAGCTCGCCGAGGCCGCGGAGGAGTACCCGCACATCCTTGGCCGCGCCCGCTCGGGCATTCGTGACACCGCCGCCGCCGCGGTCATGCACGCCGCGGTCGTGCTGGCCGACGAGATCGATGCCGCGGCGCTGCTCGTGCCCACGTCGCTGGGCGGGTCGCCGCGGGCGTGCGCCAAGTACCGGCGGCGGCGGCCGATCATCGCGCTGCCTCACACGCAGTCGACCGCCAACCAGCTCACGCTCGACTGGGGCGTGTTCGCCAAGGCGATGCCGATGACCGATTCCGTCGACGAGCTGATCGAGTCGGCGCTGCTCACCGCCAAGGAATTCGCGGGGCTGCCGACCGGCGCGCTCGTGATCATCACCGCAGGCCGCCAGACGGGGACGACCGGGGCCACCAACCTGATCACGATCCGCGAGATCCCCTAGCGCCCGCGGCCGCGCTGCGGTGCGGAGGCGTACGCTTGCCGCGATGCCGCTCCCGCGCTTCCGCAAGGGCCGGACCGCTCGCGAGCCGCCGGTGTCGATCGGCGACCCGCGGCTGGAGGGGTGGGAGACCGTCAGCACGTTCGAGGACCAGGAGACCGGCCTGGCCTGGCGCGACCAGCTACGGGCGCTCGGCGTGTCGGCGAGCCTCGTCGCCGATCATCCGCTGGACCGGTGGGGTCGGGGCGCGATCTACCTCGTCGTCGCGCCCGACGACTGGTCGCGGGCGACCGAGATCATCGACAACATGGAGTAATTAGGGTCCGAAGGCCCGCGGTCAGCCGTTGAGCGGCAGGGCGAGTTGCTGCAGCGGCTGGGCGACGCCCTCGTCGCCGTCGGCGGCTGCGGGGCGGCGGCGGCCGGCCTTGCGCCAATGGCCGACGATCTGATGAGGGGCGGCGTGGCGCCAGCCCGCCGCGCGCGAGATCGGGGTGAAATGCACGACGCCGTCGCGGATCTCCAGCACCTCGCCGTAGACGATCCGGCCGCCGATCGACGCCTTGACGATGTCGCCCGCGGCGATCGCGTCCACTCGCACCTGGCAGATGATCGCGCGGGCCGCGGACGCCGCGTCCGGCGCGGCGCGGCGCGGCGCGGCGCCGGGGGCCTATCCAACCGGCAATTCGTGACACCAAACCTCGCGCGGCGCTTCGGATTTGGCGCAGAACGGTGCTCCTGCCTGCAGCCGGTGACACATCTGGCGGGGGCGTACTGGTTTGTCACAGATTGCCGCCTCATCGGCCTCGAGCACTCGGCATGGGGTCACGCCCCGGGCGCGTCGGGGAGCGGGCCGGCGGTCCCGCGGCGGGCGTCGATCCGTCGGCAAACGTCCATCGGTGCGTCGTGATCGGGGAGGGATGGACGTTGACCGCGATGGTCGAAGCAAACGTCCATCGGAGGCTCGGGATTTCGTCGCGATGGACGTTGACCTCGACCACCGATGCAAACGTCCATCGCAGCCCGTCAACCGGCCTGCGGTGGACGTTTGCTTGTCGACTCGCGGCCGACACGGCTGCGCCGTGACCCGGCCGGGACGAGACCGCGGCCAGGGCCGCGACCAGTGAGACGATTGCCGAACGCCCGCGCCGGGCTCAGGCCGCCAGCTGCGCGGGCAGGGGGTCGCGGGCGGTCACGAACGGGCCGCGAACGGCACGCAGACCGGTGGCGAAGTCATCGGTGGCGCGCGGGGCGGGCAGGCAGCCGGCGGGTGGGTACGGTGCGGGCAGGTGCCCCGTCAGTCGGCGGCGGAGCCGGTGGGGAAGCGAGCGGCAGAGCCGGTGGCAGAGCCGGCGGCGCGCTGATCGCGCGCCAGACCCGCTCGGGGGTCATCGGCAGCCGGTCCATCCTGACCCCGCCGGTGGCCGCCGCGATCGCGTTGGCGACGGCCGCCGGGACGCCGACGACCGGCGCCTCGCCGACGCCCTTGGCGCCGAACGGCCCGTCGGGCGCCGCGACCTCGACGATCTCGGCGTCGATCGGGGGCGTGGTGCCGGCGGTCGGCATCGCGTAATTGACCAGTGTGCCGGTCGTCAGCTGGCCGTGATCGTCGTGGGTGAGCTCCTCCAGCAGCGCCCAGCCGAGACCCTGGGCGGTGCCGCCGTGCATCTGGCCGCGCACGAGCGCGGGATTGAGCGCCCGGCCGACATCCTGGGCGATGACGTGGGCGAGCACGGTGACCGCCCCGGTCTCCCGATCGACGCGCACGTGCGAGAGGTGGGCCGCGCACTGCGGCGCCTGGGGCTGCGCGGAGCGGCCGTGGCCCTCGACCGGCATGTGGCGGCTGCCGAAGCGCAGGATCATCGCGGCGAGCTGCGCGATCGGCACCGCCTTGGCCGGCACGCCGGCCGGCTGCACGGCGCCGTTGACGATCTGCAGGTCCTCGGGCGCGATCTCGAGCTCGTCGGCGGCCACCTCCAGCAACCGCTCGCGGGCCTCGATCGCGGCGCGCTCGACGGCGCGGCCGACGGTGTAGGTGACCTTGCTGCCGCCGCTCGTGCCGGCATACGGCGCGCTGGAGGTGTCGGCGTTGACGACTCGCACCTGGGCGGGGTCGATCCCGAACGCCGCGGCGGCGATCGTCGCAAAGCCCGTCTCGACGCCGGTCATGTCGGCGGCGCCGGTGATCACGGTCAGGTGGCCGTCGGCGTCCAGGCGGCAGACCGCCGCCGCCGGCTCATAGCCCCCCGGCCACCAGCCGACCGACAGCCCGATCCCCTCGTCGCCGGGCAGCTGCGCGCGGCGCGCCCACAGCGGGTGATCGCGCACGCGCTCCAGGCACTGGCGGGCGCCGAACACCGGGAACGGCTGGCCGGACGGCGCGCGGTCGCCCTCCTGGGCGACGTTGTGCAGGCGCAGCTCCAGCGGGTCGAGCCCCAGCCGGGCGGCGAGCTCGTCGATCATCGACTCGATCGCGAACGCCGCCGGCGCGGCGGCCGGCGCCCGGTAGGCGCCGAACGTCACCCGGTTGGTCGCGACGCCCAGCGCGGTCAGCTCGTAGGCGGGCCAGCGGTAGGGACCGCAGGCCAGCAGCGCGGCGATCGACTCGATCCCGAACTCGTCGGTCGCGCCCCGGTCGATCAGCACGCGCGAGCGGATCCCGGTCAGCCGGCCGTCGGCGTCGGCGCCGAGCTCCAGCGACAGCACCTCGGCGCCGGCCGGATTGGTGGCGGCGATGTCCTCGCTGCGGGTGAGCGACAGCCGCACCGGCCGGCGCACGACGAGCGCCGCCGCCGTGACCAGCGGCTCGATGATCATCATCTTCGCGCCGAACGCCCCGCCGAGCGTCGTCGTGCGCACCCGCACCCGGTCGACCGGCAGGCCGAACAGCCGCGCCAGCACATCGCGCGTCGCGAACGGAGCCTGGGTCGAGCTCGCCACGATCAGCTCGCCGTCGTGCTCCAGCCAGGCGGTCGCCGCCTGCGTCTCCAGGTAGCCCTGATACATCCACGGCGTCGTGAAGCGGCCGCGCACCACGACGTCGGCGTCGGCGAGCGCGGCGTCGACATCGCCGTCGGCCAACCGGGCGGACCCGAGCACGTTCGCCGACAGCTCCTCGCCCTCCACGCCGGCCGCCGAGACGGCCGCGTGGGCATCGCCGAGATCGGACCCCTCGCCGGTGTCGCGCGGGGTGACGCGCGCCTGGGGCGAGCCGGGACGAGCGGCGGCCTCGAGGTCGACGACCGGCTCCAGCGGATCGAGCGCAACCTCGACGAGCTGCGCGCCGTCCTCGGCCAGCGCCTCGCTGCGCGCCACGACGATCGCCACCGGCTGCCCGGCGTAGACGACCTCGGCGCGGGCCAGCGGCTCGTGCAGCCGTCCCGGCCCGCGGGCGACGATCGGCAGGTCATCCGCGGTCAGCACCGCGACGACGCCCGGCAGCGCACGCGCCGAGTCGGCGTCGATCGCCGTGATCCGCGCATGGGCCTCGTGGGAGAGCACGAGCCGGGCGTGGAGCAGGCCCGGCACCGGAGGATCGGCGGCGAAACGGGCGGTGCCGCGCACCTTGGACTCGGAATCGCGGCGGGGGACGGACACGCCGATGACGGCCACGCGGTCAACCTAGCACCGGGCAGCCCTAGGCTTAAGTCGAACGCCGATGTCCGCCGCCGACCCGATTCCCGCCACGCCTCGCTTCACGGGAATGGCGCTGGACCGGGCGACCAACGAGCGCAAGGATCCCGCTGTCATCCGCCGGCTGCTCGCCGACCCCGCGTCGCGGGCGCTGAGCGCCGGGCACGACGCAGTGCTGATCGAGGACGGCAGCGAGCCGGCGCTGCTGCGATCGGCGCTGGCCGCCGGCGACGATGCCGACGAGGCGATCCTGCTCGGGCTCGACCATGGGCAGGCGCTGTTCGCGGCCGACGTCGATGCGCAGCCGGCGGTGCACGGCGGCGCCCGGCTGGTCGGGCTGCGCGACGCCGGCGCGGTGCTGTCGGCGCCGGAATCGGGGCTCGCCGCGTACGTCGTCGCGCTGCTCAACTGGCATCGCCGCCACCGCTTCTGCGCCAACTGCGGCGCCGCGACGGCGATCGAGGAGGCCGGCTATGCGCGCCGCTGCCCGCGCTGCCACGCGGTCCACTTCCCGCGCACCGACCCGGTCGTGATCATGACCGTCGAGCACGACGGCCGCCTGCTGCTCGGCCGGCGCGCCGGCTGGCCGCCCGGGCGCCTGTCGGTGCTGGCCGGGTTCGTGTCGCCCGGCGAAGCGGCCGAGGAGGCGGTCGTGCGCGAGGTGCAGGAGGAGTCGGGCATCGTCGCGCGCGATCCGGTGTTCGTCAGCTCCCAGCCGTGGCCGTTCCCGGCCTCGCTGATGCTCGGCTTCCACGCCGTCTCCGACGGGGGTGAGCCCCGGGCGCGCGACGGCGAGCTCGAGGAGGTGCACTGGCTCGGACTCGACGCCGTCCGCGCCGCGCTCGGCGACGCCGGCCCCGGATTCGCGCTGCCGCCGAGCGTCTCGATCGCGCGCTTCCTGATCGAGCGCTGGGTCGCGCACAAGGACGCGTGAGCCAGAGGCGTTCACAAGCCGGCCCGGAGCGCTGGCTAAGATGAAGCGCGGTCCCGGGACGCCCCTTTCAGCCCACTCGTCGAGTCGAGGAATCACGCGATGATCGGATTGAGCCGCTGGTGCATTGCCCACCGCCGCGCGGTGGTCGCCGTCTGGGTCGCGATCGCGGTGGTCACGACGGTGGTCGCGTCGTCGGTCGGCCGCCAGTACTCACAGAACTTCAGCCTGCCGGGCACCGAGGCCCAGCGGGTCGTGGACCTGCTCGGCGCGCAGTTCCCGGCCCAGGGCGGCGACGTCGACACGATCGTGTTCCGCACCTCCATCGGCACGGTCGACTCCGCCGACGTGCGCGGCGCGATCACGCCGCTGCTGGCGCGGGTGCGCTCGATGCCCCACGTCGTCAGCGTGGTCAGCCCCTACTCGGCGGCCGGAGCGGTCGAGGTCTCCCGTGACCGGAGCACGGCGTTCGCGACGATCAACTACGACAAGCGCGCCAACCTGCTCCCCGACAAGACCGGCCAGCCCGTGCTCAACGCGATCGCCAACGTCAAGGTGCCGGGGTTGCGCCTGGCCGCCGGCGGCCAGGTGATCGAGCAGGCCGAGGGGTTCAACATCGGCCCCGCCACGTCGGTCGGCGTGCTCGCCGCGATGATCATCCTGCTGCTGACGTTCGGGTCGCTGACCGCCGCCGGCATGCCGCTGATCACCGCCGGACTCGGGCTGATCACCGGGATCGCGCTGGTCGGCCTGGCCACCCACATCACCGACATGTCGAACGTCGCCCCGGAGCTGGCGATCATGATCGGCCTCGGGGTCGGCGTCGACTACGCGCTGTTCATCGTCACGCGGTTCCGGGAGAACTACGCCAGCGCCGGCGACGTGACCGAGGCCGTCGTGCAGGCGATGGACACCTCGGGCCGGGCGATCCTGCTCGCCGGCACGACGGTGGTGATCGCCCTGCTGGGAATGTTCGCCACCGGCGTGAGCTTCATGTACGGGCTCTCGATCGCCTCGGTGCTCGCCGTGTTGCTGGTTCTGCTGGCGTCGCTGACCGTGCTGCCGGCGATGCTCGGCGGCCTCGGGCACCGGCTCGTGCGCCCCACCCGCTCGGCCCGGCGCCGTGAGGCCCGCGGCGAGGCGCCGCGCGAGTCCTCGTGGCGGCGCTGGAGCCTGACCGTGCAGTCACACCCGCGGCCGCTGGCGGCCGCCGCGCTCGTCGTGATGCTCGTCTTCCTCGTGCCGGTGCTGGGGCTGCGGCTCGACAGCTCAGACGCCGGCAACGATCCGTCCAACACCAACACCTACCGGGCGTTCAACCTGCTCGCCGAGGGCTTCGGCCCCGGCTTCAACGGCCCGCTGCTGATCGCCGCGCCGCTGTCGCGCAGCGGCGAGACCGCGCAGCTCGTCTCGCTGCGCGAGGCGCTCGTCCGCACGCCCGACGTCGTCGCGGTCACCGCCCCGCGGCTGGCTCCCTCGGGCCGCCTGGCGGTGATGGAGGCCTATCCGGCGTCGGCCCCGCAGGCCCAGGCCACCACCGATCTCGTCAACCGGCTGCGCGACCGCGTGCTGCCGCCGTTCAAGCAGTCACTCGGCGCCCGGCCGCTGGTCGGCGGCTTCACCGCCGGCTCGATCGACTTCTCCAACGTGCTGGCCGGCAAGCTGCCGCTGTTCATCGGGATCGTCGTCGTGCTGTCGGCGCTGCTGCTGTTCGTGATCTTCCGCTCGCTGGTGATCCCGGTGCAGGCGGCGCTGATGAACCTGCTCAGCATCGGCGGAGCGCTCGGCGCGACCGTCGCGGTCTTCCAGGACGGCTGGCTGTCGGGGCTCCTCGGGATCTCCAAGGGGCCGATCGAGCCGTGGATCCCCGTGCTGATGTTCGCGGTCGTGTTCGGCCTGTCGATGGACTACGAGGTGTTCCTGATCAGCCGCGTGCGCGAGGAGTGGGTGCGCCGCCAGGACGCCTCGCGGGCGGTGGTCGACGGGATCGCCTTCACCGGCCGGGTGATCAGCGCGGCCGCCGCGATCATGGTGTGCGTGTTCCTGTCGTTCATGCTCGGCGACGAGCGGGCGATCAAGGAGTTCGGCTTCGGGCTGGCCGCCGCCGTGTTCCTCGACGCGCTCGTCGTGCGCTGCGTGCTGCTGCCCTCGGTGCTCGAGCTGCTCGGCCCCGTCACCTGGCGGCTGCCGGCCGCGCTCGACGCCCGCCTGCCGCACATCAACATCGAGGGCCACGGAGCCGCGGCACAGGCCGACGAGCCGATCCTCGACGACGGCATCGACGAGCGCGAGCGCGAGCCGAGCCGCACCTGATCGGACCCGCCGCGGCTACAGGTCGCGCCGGGCGAAGGCGAGCGTGGCGAGCACGGCGACGACCGCCACATACGCGACCGACCACAGGTCGAGCCCGATCCCGCCGGCATGGGAGGAGCCGAACGGGCCGAGATTGACCAGGACCCCGGTGAGGCCGCTCTGATTGGAGCCGAGCGCGTGCAGGGCGGCCTGGTAGAGGCCCTCGTAGGGCAGCGCGATCGCCAGATCGTGAGCGATCGTCCGTACGGTGTGCGCGCCGATCGCGGCGCCGATCGTCGACAGCAGGCCCGACACCAGACCGGCGCCGTAGAGCATGAACATCGTGATCCCGTTGGCGGTCGCCGACAGGAACACCGAGCCCAGCAGCGACAGCGCGACGATCACGCAGACGGCGCCGATGAGCGCCAGCCCCGGGCCGGCGACGTGGTCGGGCCACGCGCCGCCCGCCTGGTGGACGATCACCACGACGATCGCGTACAGGGCGGCGACGTAGGCGGCGCACAAGAACAGCGCGGCGAACATCCCGAGGCCGACCAGCGTCACCGAGGTGACCTCGTTGGCATCGATCGGGCCGCCGCGCCCGCCGAGCGACAGCGAGGCGTTGAACGCCTCGACCGTGGCCAGCGTGAACAGCGCCAGGAACAGCACGCTCAGCACGACGACGATCGCGAACACCCGCCGCCGGACGCTCTCCTGCAGCGCGTAGCGCGCGATCACCAGCCACCGGGTCACTCCGGGCCGACCGCCTTGAGGTAGGCGTCGGCCCGACGCCGCGACCCGGCCGCCGGCGAGGATCACGACCCGGTCGCAGACGTGCTCGACCTCGCCGAGCAGATGCGAGTTGAGCAGCACCGCGATCCCGCGGTCGCGGAGGTGCTCGAGCATCGTCCGGACGTCACGGCGGCCGGCCGGGTCAAGCGCGCTGGTCGGCTCGTCGAGCAGCAGCAGCCGCGGCTCGCCGATCAGCGCCTGCGCGATCCCGAGGCGCTGCTGCATGCCCTTCGACATCCCGTCGACCCGGCGCTGCGTCGCGTCGGCGAGGCCGACGAGCGCCAGCAGCTCGGCCTGCTCGCGCGCGGCGCCCGTCGAGCCCGCGAGCCGCTGGTGCAGCGCCAGGACCTCGGTCGCCGTGCACCAGCCGGGAAAGCGAAACAGCTCGGCGAGGTAGCCCACCGCCCGGCGCGCGGCGCGGCTGCCGGCCGGCGCCCCGGCCACCACGGCGCGGCCCGAGCTCGGCGCGACCAGGCCGCAGGCGATCTTGACCAGCGTCGACTTGCCGGCGCCGTTGGGGCCGAGCAGACCGACGAGCTCACCCGGCGCGACCGCCAGGTCGACGCCGTCCAGGGCGAGGACCGGCCCGTAGCGCTTGCTGAGCCCGGTGACGGCCAGTGGCGGCGTGGCGCTCATCGCGTCCGGACTCTGCCAGGCGCCGCGGAGGCGAGCCGGTCCGGGCGGCGCCGATCACGCGCGAAACCGCCGATCTGGCCGCCCGGCGGGCGCCGCGATGGCCAATTCGGAGCAGGATTGGTTCGCGCCGCGCGATCGTGGAAAGATCCCCCGCCATGGCCGCCCACCCGCTCGATCCACTCAGCGCCGACGAGATCCGCCAGGCCGCGGCGATCCTGCGCCGCGACCGCGGCGTCAGCGACCGCTGGCGCTTTGCCTCGATCGAGCTGCGCGAGCCCGCCAAGGACGCGCTGGCGTCCGGCGACGGCGCGGCGCCCGACCGGGAGGCGCGCGTGGTGTGCTGGAACCGCGACGACGGACAGGCCTACAAGGCGGTCGTGTCGCTGCGCCACGACCGCGTCGCCGTCTGGCAGCACGAGCCCGACGGGCAGCCGAACATGACCAACGACGAGTACCACGAGTGCGACCGGGCGATGCGCCGCGAGCCGCGGGTGATCGAGGCGCTCGCGCGCCGCGGCATCCACGACATCGAGATGGTGCTGATCGACACCTGGGCGTACGGCGCCCACCTGCTGCCGGAGGAGTACAGCGACCGCCGGCTGGCCTGGGTCGACGTGTGGTACCGCATTCAGGAGGGCTCCAACCCGTACGCCAATCCGGTCTCCGGGCTGCGGCTGATCGTCGACCTCAACCGGATGCAGCTGCTGGAGGTCGAGGACGACCCCGGCGTCCCCGAGCCGTCGACGATGGGCGAGTACGTGCCGCGACTGGTACCGGGCCAGCGGCTGCGCGGCGACGTCAAGCCGCTGGAGATCGTCCAGCCGCAGGGCTCGTCGCTGCGCGTCGACGGCAACCTGCTGGAATGGCAGAAGTGGTCGATGCGGATCGGCTTCAACTACCGCGAGGGCCTCGTCCTGCACACCGTCGGCTATCGGGACGGCGAACGCACGCGGCCGGTCGCGCACCGGATGTCGTTCGCCGAGATGGTGGTCCCCTACCGTGACCCGACGCCCGACCACTACCGGCGCACCGCGTTTGACATCGGCGAGTGGGGCCTGGGCTTCATGACGACATCGCTGGAGCTCGGCTGCGACTGCCTGGGCGAGATCTCCTACCTCGACGCCGTCCTGCACGACACCCGCGGCGAGCCCTACACGATCGCCAACGCGATCTGCATCCACGAGGAGGACAACGCGGTCCTGTGGAAGCACGTCGACGCGAGCTTCGGCGCCGAGACCCGCCGCCAGCGCCGCCTCGTGGTCTCCTCCCACGCGACGGTCGCCAACTATGAGTACCTCTTCTACTGGCGCTTCTACCAGGACGGCAACATCGAGTGCGAGGTCCGCGCGACCGGGATCATGGTCACGACGCCGTTCGCCGAGGGGCGCCAGCCCCCGTTCGGCACGCTCGTCGACGACCGGACCTACGCGCCGTTTCACCAGCACTTCATCGTCGCGCGGCTCGATCTCGACATCGACGGAGAGCGCAACACCGTCCACATGACCGAGACCGAGATCGTCCCCACCGGCCCCGACAATCCGCATGGCCTCGGGCTCACGCAGCGCAGCGTCCCGCTGCGCACCGAGCAGGAGGGCGTGCAGGACTACGAGTGGAGCACCCAGCGCGCCTGGAAGGTCGTCAACGACCACGTCCGCAACGGGCTCGGCACGCCGGTCGGCTACAAGCTCGTGCCCGGCGCCTGCTTCCCGGCGATGCTCGATCCGCAGTCGCCGATCCTGCGCCGCGCCCAGGCGATCGCCCACACGCTGTGGGTGACGCCGTATGACGACGAGGAGCGCTGGCCGTGCGGCGAGTTCGTCGTGCAGAGCCATGACGACCGCGGCCTGCCGCGGTGGACCGCCCGGGACCGGCCGATCGAGGACACCGACGTCGTCCTCTGGTACGTCTTCGGCATCCACCACATCCCGCGGCCCGAGGAGTGGCCGGTGATGTCGGTCGACGCCGTCTCGTTCTGGCTCAAGCCGGTCGGCTTCTTCGATCGCAACCCCGCCCTCGACGTGCCGCCCACCAACCATCACTGCCATCCCCAGGAGAGTCGATGACCACCGAGATCAGCAATTTCATCAACGGCCGGCGCGTCGCTGCCGCCGACGGAGAGACCAGCGAGCTGATCGATCCGAGCACCGGCGAGGTCTACGCCACCGCGCCGTTGTCGCGCGCGGCGGACATCGATGCGGCCTTCGACTCGGCCTCCCGCGCGTTTGCGAGCTGGCGCGACACGACGCCGAGCGAGCGCCAGCGGATGCTGCTGAAGATCGCCGACGCGTTCGAGGAGCGCGCCGCCGAGCTCGTCGACATCGAGTGCGCCAACACCGGCAAGCCGCGCGAGCTGACGATGTCGGAGGAGATCCCGCCGATGTGCGATCAGATCCGTTTCTTCGCCGGCGCCGCGCGGGTGCTCGAGGGGCGTTCCGCGGGGGAGTACATGGCGGGCCACACGTCCTACGTCCGGCGCGAGCCGGTCGGCGTGTGCGGCGCGGTGACGCCGTGGAACTATCCGGCGATGATGGCGGTGTGGAAGTGGGCGCCGGCGCTGGCCGCCGGCAACGCGATGGTGCTCAAGCCCTCCGACACGACGCCGGCCAGCACCGTGTGGATGGCCGAGGTGATGGCCGAGTTCCTGCCGGAGGGCGTGTTCAACGTCGTCTGCGGCGACCGTGACACCGGCGCCGCGCTCGTCGCGCACCCGACGCCGCGGATGGTGTCGATCACCGGCAGCGTGGGCGCCGGGATCGCCGTCGCCCGGGCCGCCGCCGACGACGTCAAGCGGGTGCACCTCGAGCTCGGCGGCAAGGCGCCGGTGATCGTCTTCGACGACGCCGATCTCGCCCTGGCCGCGGAGAACATCGCGATCGCCGGCTACTTCAACGCCGGCCAGGACTGCACGGCCGCCACCCGCGTGCTCGTCGGCGGGCAGCTGCACGAGGAGTTCGTCGCGGCGCTCGGGGAGCAGGCGCGCAACACCAAGACCGGCGCGCCCGACGACGCCGACATCCTGTTCGGCCCGCTCAACAACGCCAACCAGCTCGCGCGCGTCAACGGCTTCCTGGAGCGCACCCCCGACCATGCCACCGTCGTGGCCGGCGGCCACCGCCAGGGCGAGCGCGGGTATTTCTTTCAGCCGACCGTGATCGACGGGCTGCGCCAGGACGACGACCTGATCCAGAACGAGATCTTCGGCCCGGTGATCACCGTGCAGAGCTTCAGCGACGAGGAGGAGGCGCTGACGTGGGCCAACGGCGTCGACTACGGCCTCGCGTCGAGCGTGTGGACCAGGGACCACGGCCGGGCGATGCGGATGTCGCGCAAGCTGGACTTCGGGTGCGTGTGGATCAACACCCACATCCCGATCGTCGCCGAGATGCCGCACGGCGGGTTCAAGCGCTCGGGCTACGGCAAGGACCTGTCGCTGTACGGGCTGGAGGACTACACGCGCATCAAGCACGTGATGAGCTTCATCGATGCCTGACGGCCCGCCCGACCTGGAGGGCCTGCCCGATTGGGTCAAGTCGTTCGGCCTGCCGCCCGAGGCGGTGGACGCGATCGACCGCTACTGGAAGCCCGTCTGGGAGGCGCTGCGCGACCAGCTCGCGCTGGCGCCCGCCCAGCCGGGCCGCGCGCCGACCGCCGGCGGGCAGCAGATTCGCTTCGAGTCGATCGCCGAGCCGTCGCCCGGGCCGAAATGGCAGGCGCGGTGTGAGGAGATGTGGCCGACCTACCGCGCCTGGTACCTGGCCGACGGCGAGGCGCAGCGGCCCGGCCTCGACACCTGCCGGCGGATGCTCGACACGCACATGCCCGAGCTCGTGCCGACCTACGAGCGGCTCGTCGAGCTGGCCGGGGGAGGCGAGCTGGCGGCGCGGCTGCTGTCGCTCTACAGCCCGCCGGGGTTCATCGTCGGCTGCACGCAGGGGGCGTGGACGCGCGATCAGCCCCTGCTCGTGCGCAACTACGACTACCCGGTCTCACGGCTGGAGGGGATCGTCTACCTGACGCGGTGGGGAGGGCGCCGGGTGATCGGGATGAGCGATTGCCTGTGGGGCCTGCTCGACGGCGTCAACGACGCGGGCCTCGCGGTCTCGCTGACGTTCGGCGGGCGCCGCGACGTCGGCGACGGCTTTGCGATCTCGCTCGTCGTGCGCTATCTGCTGGAGACCTGCGCGACGGTGGGCGAGGCCCGGACGGCGCTGGAGCGCATCCCGGTGCACGCTCCGCAGAACCTCACCCTGCTCGACCGCTCCGGCGAGTTCGCCACCGCCTATGTCGGGCCGGGCCGGACGGCGCGGTTCCCAGCGGTCGCGGTCACCGCCAACCACCAGGGGCATGTGGAATGGCCGGAGTACGCCCGCGCGATCCGCACCGTCGAGCGCGAGCGCGTCGCCCGTGAGCTGCTCGAGGACGCGGCGATCACCCGGGAGCAGTTCATCGCGGCGTTCCTGGAGCCGCCGCTGCACAACACCGACTACGCCCAGGGCTTCGGGACGATCTACACCGCCGCCTACGAACCGGCGCAGGGACGGGTCACGTACCTGTGGCCGGGATCGCGCTGGGAGCAGTCCTTCGACGACTTCACCGAGAGCGAACACCCGCAGACGTTTCTCGAGCACCGCCACGCGGCGTGAGGACGTTGATCGTGCGGAACTCGGGGTCGCTGGCGCCGTGCAGGCGCGCGCCGGTGGCGGCGAGCAGGCTCAGATAGTCGATCGTGTCGGCCGAGATCCGCTCGCCGGGCAGCAGCGCCGGGATCCCGGGCGGGTAGCTGGCGATCGACTCGCACGAGATCCGCCCGACCGCGTCGGCGACCGGCACCTGCTCGGCGGCGCCCAGGAACGCGTCGCGCGGTGAGACCGCCATCTCGCCGGTCAGGCCGGGCGCGGGGCCGACGATCGCGGCGGTGGCGCCGGGCCGCGCGATCCGCTTGACGACCTCCTCGATGTCGCCGGCCAGGCGCCGCAGCGCGGCCACCGTCTCGCCGAGGCCGACGATGAACACCACCGTCGCCTGCGTCGGCAGCTCGACGTGGGTGTCGTAGGTGCGCCGCAGCTCGTCGGCGATCTCATAGCCGGTCACGCCGGTGGCCCGGACGTCGATCACGATCCGCATCGGATCGAATGCCGCCACACCGGCCCGGCCCACGAGCGAGTCGTCGACGAGGCCGACGCCGGGGATCGTGGCGAGCTTGACCCGCGCCACCGCGAGCGCCTCGAGCGTCTCGTGCAGCAGCTGCTCGCCGTGCAGCGCCAGCTGGCGGCGGGCGCCGTCGAGCGACAGCAGCAGCAGCGACGACGTGCTGGTGGAGCGCAGCAGGCGCAGCGCGCGGGCGATCGCGCCGGAGTCGATGCGGGCGCCGTGGCCGACGTGGAGCATCGCGCTCTGGGTGAGCGAGCCGGCCGTCTTGTGCGTGCTGGTCAGCATCGCGTCGGCGCCGAGCGCCAGCGCCGTCTCGGGCACCGCGTCGTGAAAGCCGAAGTGCGGCCCCCACGACTGATCGACGACGAGCGGCACGCCGGCGCCGTGGGCGACCTCGGCCAGCGCGGAGATGTCGGCGGCCATGCCGTAGTAGGTGGGCGAGGTGACGAGCGCGGCGCGCGCCCGCGGCTCGCCGCGCAGCGCGGCCGCCAGCGCGGCGGGCGTCACGCAGTGCGAGATCCCCAGCTCTGAGTCGTACTCCGGGGCGACGAAGCGCGGGATCCCGCCGCTGAGCACGAGCCCGTCGACGATCGAGGCGTGCGCGTTGCGCTGCACGACGATCCGGGCGCCGTTAGGGGCCAGCGCGAGGCACAGCGCATGGTTGCCCTGAGTGGCGCCGTTGGTGAGAAACCACGTCCGGGCCGCGCCGTAGGCGTCGGCGGCCAGGCGCTCGGCGCGCTCGTAGGGCCGCGGCTCGGGCCCGACGTCGATCCCGTGGATCAGCAGCGGCACGTCAGCGGCGAGCGCGTCGAGCCCGATCGCCTTGCGCACGCCCTGGTCGGCGCCCGGGCCGCCCTTGTGGCCGGGCACGTGGAAGCGCGCCGTGCCGCGGAAGGCGTAGGCGACGACCGCATCCAGGTACGGCGCCGTCGGTTGCTCGTCGCCGCTGTGCGCGCCCGGCGCGGAACCAGCCTCGGCGCCGCTGGTGTGAGCCATCGGGGGGCCAGTCTCCCGGCGGGGACGGCCCCCGTCAAGTGCGGGCCGGCGCGGCGGGGTGTCCTACACTGTCGCGACCTCTACCTGGGCTGGGAGCCATGGGCACGAACGCGACAGCGGCGACAGGTCGGTGGTCCCGATGACCGGGAAGCCCGCCGCGGCCGTCCCCGATATCGAGATCTGGGCCGCCGTCGACGCCGAGGCCGGGTGGATGGTCGACCTGCTCGAGCGGCTCGTGGCCGCCCCGACGGTCCTCGGCGACGAGGAGCCCGGCCAGGTGGTGATGGAGTCCGCCTTCCGCGACCTCGGCCTCGAGCCGGCCGATGTCGCGCTCGACGCCCGGGCGCTGCGCGCCGACCCCCACGCGGCGCCGTTCTCCTGGGACGTGTCGGGCAAGCGCAACGTCGTCGCGACCTGGGAGGCGGCCGGCGATGAGGGACGCTCGCTGATCCTCAACGGCCACGTCGACGTCGTTCCGCCCGCCGCCGAGGCGCTGTGGAGCGGCTCGCCATACGAGCCCCGTCGCGACGGCGATTGGCTGATCGGCCGCGGCGCGGGCGACATGAAGGCCGGCCTGGCGGTGATCGCCGGCGCGGTCCGGGCGCTGCGCGGGCTCGACGTCGCGCCGCTGGCGCCGATCCACCTGCAGTCGGTGGTGGAGGAGGAGTGCACCGGCAACGGCGCGCTGCAGTGCCTGCTGTCGGGGCCGGTCGCCGACGCGTGCGTGATCACCGAGCCCCACCCCGACCACGTCACCGTCGCCCAGGTCGGCGTGCTGTGGATCCACGTCGACATCAGCGGCCGGCCCGCCCATGCCGCCAGCGCGGACGCGTTCGGCTTCAACGCGATCGACGCCGCGGGGACCGTGACGCGGGCGCTGCGCGGGCTCGAGGCCGAGCTCAACGTGTCCCCGCCGCCGCCCTACGAGCATTTCGCCCACCCGATCAACCTCAACGTCGGCCGGATCCAGGGCGGTGACTGGACCTCGACGGTCGCCGCGCAGTGCACGGTGTCCTACCGCCTGGCCTGCTATCCCGGCGACGCGCCCGAGTATCTGCGCGCCCGCGTCGAGCACGCGATCGCGGCGGCCGCCGCCGCCGACCCGTTCCTGGCCGAGAGCCCGCCGCGGCTGCGCTACGACGGCTTCACCTGCGAGGGCTTCGCGCTCTCGCCCCACGAGCCGGTGGCGGTGGGCCTGTCGCACGCCTACGGGCGGCTGTTCGGCTCCCCCGCGCCGCTGTGGGCCACGACGGCGACGACCGATGCGCGCCACTTCGTGCGCCGCGGGATCCCGGCGGTCTGCTTCGGCCCGCGCGCCTTGGAGGTCCACGGGATCGACGAGCGCGTCTCGATCTCCTCGATGATCCAGAGCGCGCAGGTCCTGGCCGCCTTCATCCAGGATTGGTGCGGTCTGTCGACGTGACCCCGACGAGCAAGGAACCGGCACACCGATGAACGACGCACGCGAACAGGCCCCCGTCCTCGACGGGATCTCGCAGATCCGCGGCTTCTTCCGCACCAACGACCAGCCGATCTACTTCGTCTCGCCGACCGCCTTCAACCTGCTCGGGATCGACCGCAGCGTCCGCTCGTTCCATTACGTCAACTGGTTTGACTCCTTCGACGGCACCCATCCGCGGGTGTTCGTCCCCGAGGACCGCCCGGCGCACGACTTTCAGTCGATGGAGGACGTCTGCAACGCCCTGATCGCCCACCCCGAGGTGCGGACGTGGTCGGCCCGCCACGGGTCGCGCAGGCCCAAGGTGTGCATGGTGATGTTCGACGAGGAGACCGAGCGCCTGGTGCAGGAGGCCGGGATGGAGCTGATCCTGCCCCCCTGCGCGCTGCGCAAGCACATCGACTCCAAGATCGTCACCACCCGGATCGGCAACGAAGCGGGCGTGCCCAGCGCGCCCAATACGCTCGGTCGCGCCGGCAGCTACGCCGAGCTGAGCGCGCTCGCCGAGCGCGATCTGCTCGGCCGCGATCTCGTCGTCCAGACCCCCTACGGCGACTCCGGCAAGACGACCTTCTTCATCAAGGAGGAGGCCGACTGGGATCGCCACGCCGAGCACCTGATCGGCGAGGACCTCAAGGTGATGCGGCGGATCAACTGCCAGGCGGCGGCGATGGAGGCGGTCATCACCCGCCACGGGACCGTCGTCGGGCCGGTGATGCGCGACCTCACCGGGCACCCGGAGCTGACCCCGTATCGGGGGGGTTGGTGCGGCAACGACATGTTCCCGGGCGCGATGTCCAGCACCCACCGCGACGCCGCCCGCGCCGCGACCGCCCGGCTCGGCGACCGGCTGGCCACCGAGGGCTACCGCGGGTTCTTCGAGGTCGATTATCTCGTCGACCGCGACACCGGCGACCTGTACCTCGGCGAGCTCAATCCGCGCATCAGCGGCGTCACCTCGATCACCAACGTGACCGCGGCGGCCTACGCCGACCTGCCCCTGTTCGCCTTCCACCTGCTGGAGTTCATGGGCGTCGACTACACCCTCGACGTCGACGAGATCAACGAGCGGTGGGGCCGCGTCGAGCTGCTCGACGTCTGGACCCAGGCGGTGATCAAGGAGTGCGACGACCGCACCGAGCTGATCACCGCGGCGCCCCAGACCGGGATCTGGCGGATGGACGAGGACGGCAACGTCGAGTGGGGGCGGTGGGGCAACGACTGGCACTCCATCCAGGACGAGTCCGAGGCGTTCTATCTGCGGGTGGCCGGCCCCGGCGACTACCGCTACAAGGGCGGTGACCTCGGGATCCTCGTCTCGCGCGGTCGCTTCGAGTCCGATGACGGGACTCTCAGCGAACGCGCCCGGCGGTGGATCGACGGGATCCAGCGCCACTACGCCGGGACGCCGGTGGGGCCGGCGGCCGACGTCGCGCCGATGTCGCTGCCGCTCGTCAAGGGGTTCTAGCCGGCCTGCGTCTCGGTCCGGGGCGTGAGGTGCCGGGCAAGCGACCCGCGGCCCTGGGAGGCAAGGTCGAAATGTGGGTAAATAGGCCGAAGATCGACCCCACCTCCCGCGGGGCCCGCGGGCCCGCGGGGGGTGGGCGGGGCCGGGGCCGGGCGGCGGTCGGTCAGCGCCGGTAGGTCTCGGTGTGGCGCAGCTCCTGGAAGGAGTCAAACGACTCCGACCAGCGATCGCCGGGCCACCGCAGCTCGACGCGGCCCTCGGCCGGGAAGTAGGCGGCGGTGTAGAGCGTGCCCGAGCCGGTCACGTTGAGCGGGGTGTGGAGCGGCGCCGCCAGGAAGGCGTCGATCAGCCCCTCGATCGTCAGCCCGGGGCTCGCCAGCAGCCGGGTCAGGAACGCCTCGCGGTCGACGCTGTGGACCGCGCGCTCGTAGGCGGGCCAGGCGATCGTCTCCTGGTGGTTGGTGGTGACCGGCGTGCGGCGAAAGCGCGTCGGTCGGTCGGGTCCGACGTAGGCCGTGCGGACGTCGCCGTCGCGATCCAGCAGCGTGATGTTCTGGGTGGTGTGGATCGGGATCCGGGCGAGCACCTCGCAGGCCTCGGGCACGGTGTCGCAGACCTCGAGCACGTAGCGCAGCACGAGCGGGATCGCGAAGCCGTCGCCGACCGCGGTGCTGCCGCCGAAGGTCAGCGAGGCCGCGAGCCCCGAGTCGTTGATGCCGTCGACGAGGCCCCACAGGCAGTCGCTCATCCCGATCACCTGCCGGTCGCCCCATTCGGTCAGCACCAGCAGCCCCTCCAGGCGCGAGGCGGGATAGTCGTAGTTGCGCACGAGCGCCGGCGTGTCACCGGTCCACGCCGCCTGCGAGCAGCCGCTGACGAACGCCGGCGGGTTGTACATCGAGAGCATCCGGGCGTCGAGCTGATCGGCGCCGGCCAGCTCCACCAGCCGCTCATGAACGGGCACGAGCTCGGGCATGTGACGAGCGAGCATCCGCCGGCAGGTGCCGAGATCCGGCCGGGCGAGCTCGCCCTCGTTGAGGTACCAGGCGCGGTAGGACGCGGCGCAGCCGTCGAACCAGCTCTGCCAGCGCGGTCCGGGCTCGCGCTCCTCGGAGGTGAGAAAGGTGACGGTTCCGGGCAGATCCTCGACGGGTGCGAACCCACCGGCCACGCCCACCGTTGCGCCTCGGTGG
>JBELAG010000070.1:0-19444 GCA_049509055.1 Solirubrobacteraceae bacterium | reverse complement strand
GACCGCACCGGCGCCGACGCGAAGATCGTCCAATTGGTGAACTCCGACCTGACGCAGCTGGGCTTTGACACCCGCGTGGACCTCGTCAACCCGTCGGTCGTGTCCGGTGTCGCCTGCGGCACGCCCGCGCAGGCGGTCGACGTGTGCGCGTCGGTCGGACGGATCCGTGACTTCGGCGACCCGCTGACCGTGCTCTACCGGTCCTTCCACGGGCAGGCGATCGGCTCCAACGCCGGTCAGGTCAACAGCGCGCAGCTCACCACCGCGATGACGGCGGCGACCCAGATCGCCGACTCCGCCGCCCGCGCGCAAGCGTGGGCCAACATCGACAAGATGCTCGTCTACCTCGCCGTCGCCATCCCCGAGGATTTCGACAGCCAACCGAACATCGAGAGCCGCGACGTCGCGGGGGTCAACGACCAGTGGAATCAGGGGACGTGGGACCTGGCGTTCACGTCGCTGGACCGCCCGTGAGGGCCGGGCGGTCGCCTCACTGGGGCGTGGCCACGTCCTCGTCGTCCTCGTCATCCTCGACGTACAGTGACTCCGCCGCGATCTCGCCGCCGGCCTTGTCCCACAGCTTCACGTCGAGGAAGTCCGAGCGGTAGTTGTCGGGCGCGATCAGCGTGAACCGCAGGTTGACCACCTCACATTGATCGACGGCCAGGTTGGCCAGTTCGGCGGTCACGATCGCTCCTCCCGGGACGAGCGGTACGCCCCAGACGAGCGTCATCTCGGCGACGTTGCCCTGCTCGCCCCGCCAGGATCCGATCACCTCGTCGTTGAGGTCGAGCTTCCAATCGGGGTTGGACTCGGCCGTCTCGGCGGTGAAGTCGGCGTGGGTCTCGAAATCGCGCGGCCCGCCCGTGCCCTCGGCGAACGACACGAAGCCGAACAGCTCATATCCGGTGGTCGTCCGCGCGACGGCCGGGACATAGGTGCGCCCGGCGTAGCTGCGATCCGGGAACCAGGCGATGTCGCCGGCCTCGCCGAGATCCTCGCCCTCGGCGTCGATCTCCCGGCAGGCGGTCAGGAAGTGCTCGCTCAGCGTGTCGGCCCAGCGGCCGTAGGGGAGCGTCTCCTGCGGAGGCTCGGCGGCGAAGCTGATCACGAATCGGTCGGTGGGTGGCATCGCGGCTCGGAGCCTACACCGGTTGGCGGCGACCGGGCGGGGCGCCGTCGCTCGCCTCAATACGCGCCGCGGCGGCTGAAGACGGCGGGGATCGTCTTGAGCAGGATCGACAGATCCAGGAAGATCGACCACCGCTCGAGATACAGGAAGTCCAGCCGGACGAGGTCGTCGAAGTCGAGCTCGGCGCGGCCCGAGACCTGCCACAGGCCGGTGATCCCGGGCAGCACGAGGTAGCGCTTCTTGTGCCAGTCCTGCAATCGCTCGAAGTCGCGCATCGGCAGCGGCCGGGGGCCGACCAGCGACATCTCGCCGCGTACCACGTTGGCCAGCTGCGGCAGCTCGTCGAGCGAGAAGCGCCTCAGGCAGCGTCCGACCGTCGTCATCCGTGGATCGTTGCGGATCTTGAACAGCGCGCCGGAGAGTTCGTTGAGCGGCTCGAGGTCGTCCTGGATCTGGTCGGCGTGCTCTCGCATCGTGCGGAACTTGAAACAGTGAAACGGACGACCGGCGATCCCGGGTCGAACCGAGCGGTAGATCACCGGCCCGGGCGAGCTCAGCTTGACCGCGATCGCGATCACCAGCAGGAGCGGGGAGATCAGCACCATCCCGACGGTCGAGAGCACCAGATCGAAGGTGCGCTTGACCGCGAATTCGACCCCCTCGAAGACCGGCGGGCGCAGCGTGAACAGCGGCACCGACTCGCCGGGCGTGAACTCGGCCCGGTCGAACAGGATCTCCATCGTCGACGGGGCGACGTGCACGGTGACGCCGCGCTGATGGCAGCGGTCGACGAGATCGAGCGCGCGCTCCTGCGGGAAGTCGGGGTCGGCGATGATCACCTCGTCGATCCGCTCGTCGGACAGCACCTCGCCGAGGCGGTCCAGCCGTCCCAGCGAGCGCAGGCCGTTCTGGGGCCGCGGGGTGAGCGAGATGTAGCCGACGAGCTCCACCTGGGTGCGCGAGCGGCTCCCGAGCGCATGCGCCACCTCCTCGATGTGCTTGCCCGAGCCGACGAGCAGCGCCCGCCGGCGATAGCCGGCCTGCTCCAGCAGCCAGCCGGTGAAGCGGGTGTAGAGCTCGCGCAGGCCCGAGACGTAGACGATCCCGAAGCACAAGGAGCCGTAGAAGATGAAATAGCTGTTGAACCGGTTCCGGGTGGCCAGCGCGAACACGAGCGCGAGGATCGTCGTCTGAAACAGCGCCGCGACGATCTTGGGCAGTCCCGGCCGCCGCGGACGGTCGGCGTAGAGGTCGACCCGGGCGAACATCAGCACCGTCAACAGGTAGGAGAAGGCCAGCGCCGAGCGCGTGCTGCTCCACGCGTCGGCGAACGTGAAGTCCCCGCGCAGGACGAGCTTGACGGTGAGCGCGCTGAACAGCGCCCCCGTCACCCCGGCGAAGTCCAGCAGCAGCAGCGACAGCGTACGGACGATCCGGCGCACCGTCTCGGCGCGCAGAATGAACATCAGCAGTGGCGGCCGCTTGCGCCGGACATCGCGCTCGGGTGGCGACGCCGGCACGATCGCGTCGTACGGCGCCTCGCCTGTGGTGTGGATTGCCTCGTCTTGATCGATCGCCACGTTGGGCGGGGGCGGTTCGTCGGAAACCCCCTTGCGCCTGTAACGGTATCCGCTCGCCGAAGTTACGAAGTTGCGACCACAGGGGCGCCTTGAGGCGGTCAGCCCCGCGGCGGGCCCGGCGTGGCCGGCCGCCGATCGGGCGACGGTCAGCTCAGCGATCCGACCAGGGCTTTGGCTCCAGCGCGATCGATCGTCCGGCGCAGGCCCTCGTGCAGCCCGACCTCGGGCTCCCAGCCGAGCAGCTGCCGGGCGAGCGTGATGTCGGGCTGGCGAACCTGCGGATCGTCCACCGGAAGCGCCTCGAACACGATCTCGGACTTTGAGCCGGTGACCTCGATGACCGCGTGAGCAAGCTCCAGCAGCGTGAACTCGTTGGGGTTGCCGATGTTGACCGGCTCGTGGTGGCCGGACTCCGACAGGGCGATGATCCCGCGGATGAGGTCGTCGACGAAGCAGAACGAGCGGGTCTGCGAGCCGTCGCCGAACACCGTGATCGGGCGGTCCTGCAGCGCCTGGCGCAGGAAGGTGGGGATCGCTCGGCCGTCGTGGGGGCGCATGCGGGGACCGTAGGTGTTGAAGATCCGGACGATCGCGGTGTCCACACCCTGCTGGCGGTGGTAGGCCATCGTCAGCGCCTCGGCGTAGCGCTTGGCCTCGTCGTAGACCCCGCGGGGACCGATCGGGTTGACGTGACCCCAATAGCTCTCGGGCTGCGGATGCTCCTTGGGGTCCCCGTAGACCTCGCTGGTGGACGCCGTCAGGAAGCGCGCTCGATGCTGCTTGGCCAGGCCGAGCGTGTGATGGGTGCCGTAGGAGCCGACCTTGAGCGTGTGCAGCGGCAGGCGCAGGTAGTCGATCGGGGACGCCGGTGAGGCGAGGTGGTACACGAAGTCGACCGGCTCATCGATGAAGTACGGCGCGATGATGTCCAGGTTCAGGCAGACGAAGTTCGTGCTGCGGATGTGGGCGATGTTCGCCAGCGATCCGGTCTCGAGGTTGTCGATGCAGATCACGCGGTGCTTGCGGGCGAGGAGCTCCTCGCAGAGGTGTGAGCCGAGGAAGCCGGCGCCGCCGGTGACGAGGCAGGTGGCCATCGGGGCAATGTAGCGGGCCGTCCTCAGCCGGGCCGTGCTCCCTGAACCCAGTGGCCCTCCTCCTGCTTCCAGATCGGGGCGCGCGCCTTGATCTCGTCGATGATCTCCCGCGCGCCGGCGAACGCCTCCGCGCGGTGCGGAGCGGAGGCCGCCACCGCCACCGACGCCTCCGACAGGGGCACGACCCCGATCCGGTGCTCGGCGGCCGCGGCGCACAGGCCGTGGCGCTCGATCGCGGCCGCCACGATCTGCTCGATCTGACGCTGGGCCATCGGCACATAGGCCTCGTAGCCGAGCTCGGGCACGTCCCGGGTGACGCCGGTGAAGGTCACGATCGCGCCCGCTCGCGGATCCCGCACGCGAGCGACGAGCGGATCGAGGGCGAGCGCGTCGCCGGTGATCCTGACGTGCGCGACGCCGACCGACCCGCCGGACACCGGCGGGATCAGCGCGAGCTCGTCGCCGGCCCGCAGCTGCTGCCGGGCCTCGGCGTATTCCCGGTTGACCGCCATCACGACGGGGATCCCGTCGGTCAGGTCGGCCATGCGCGCCAGGGCGTCGCCCACGGCGGCGCCCTCGGGCAGGTCGAGCGACACCTCTCCGGCCCCCGCGCGCTCGCGCAGGCCGGCGAACAGCAGGACCCGGACGTGCATCGCTCACAGGCTACCCCGGCGCCGCGCCGGCCGCCCGCGCGCGCGTCCGGCGAGTAACCTTGACCGCGGATGGCCACCGCGGACGAAAATCGCACGATCGCGCCGGTCGTCGGGCCTGACGATCCGCGGGTTTTCACCGACTCCGGGATCGAGATCAACGCGCTCTACGACGAGCGCGACGTGCCGCCCGACCTCGACCAGCGCCTCGGCGAGCCCGGTGACTATCCCTACACGCGCGGCGTCCATCGCGACATGTATCGCAAGCAGCTGTGGACGATGCGCCAGTACGCGGGGTACGCGAGCGCCAAGGAGTCCAACGAGCGCTACCGCTACCTGCTGGCCAACGGCTCCACCGGCCTGTCGATGGCGTTCGACCTGCCGACCCAGCTCGGCCTGGACTCCGACGATCCGCGGTGCCTGGGCGAGGTCGGCCGCACCGGCGTGGCGATCGACTCGATCGACGACATGCGCACGGTGTTCAACGAGATCCCGCTCGACAAGATCTCCACCTCGATGACGATCAACGCGCCCGCCGCGGTCCTGCTGCTGCTCTACGAGCTCGTCGGCGAGGAGCAGGGCGTCCCGGCCGCACAGCTGCGCGGGACGACGCAGAACGACATCCTCAAGGAGTACATCGCGCGGGGCAACTTCATCTACCCCCCCGAGGGGGCGATCCGTCTCACCACCGACCTGTTCGCCTATTGCGACGAGCACGTCCCGAGGTGGAACACCGTCTCGATCAGCGGATACCACTTCCGGGAAAAGGGCTGCTCCGCGGTCCAGGAGGTGGCGTTCACGCTCGCCAACGGGATCGCCTACGTCCAGGCAGCGCTCGCCGCCGGGCTGGAGATCGACCGGTTCGGGCCGCGGCTGGCGTTCTTCTTCAACGGGCACAACAACGTCTTTCAGGAGGTCGCCAAGTTCCGGGCGGCGCGGCGGATGTGGGCGCAGATCATGCGCGAGCGCTTCGGCGCCAAGGACGAGCGCTCCTGGCGCATGCGGTTCCACACCCAGACGGGCGGCGTCACGCTCACCGCCCAGCAGCCCGAGAACAACATCGTCCGTGTGGCGCTGCAGGGCTTCGCCGCGGTCTGCGGCGGAACCCAGTCGCTGCACACCAACGGCTTCGACGAGGCGCTGGCGCTGCCCACCGAGCACGCGGCCAAGATCGCCCTGCGCACGCAGCAGATCATCGGCTACGAGTCCGGCGCCGCGGACACCGTCGATCCGTTCGCCGGCTCCTACTTCGTCGAGGCGCTCACCGACGAGATCGAGCTCCGGGCCCAGGAGCTGATCGCCAAGGTCGACGAGCTCGGCGGCTCGGTGCGGGCGATCGACTTCATGAAGAACGAGATCGAGGAGTCGGCGTTCGGCTACCACGAGCGCTACCGGACCGGGCAGGACATCGTCGTCGGCGTCAACAAGTTCGTCGACGACGCCACGTTGGAGGTGCCCGACATCCTCCGTGTCGATCCCGAGTCCGAGCGCGAGCAGGTGGAGCGGCTGAAGGCGTTCAAGGCCAACCGTGACGCCGGCCTCGTGGCCCGGCGCCTGGACGAGATCCGCGACTGCGCGCGCGGGACCGACAACATGCTGCCCGTCCTGCGCGCGGCGCTCAAGGATCACTGCTCGATCGGTGAGACGTGCTCGGCGATGCGCGACGTGTTCGGCGACTACAAGCCCAGCTATTAGCTCGTCGCCGGTGCTCGTCCCCGCCGCCGCGTTCTCCGACTACATCACCGCCGTCCACATCATCGCGGTGATCGTCGGCTTCGGCGCCGTCTTCGTCTACCCGCTGCTGTTCGCCGCGGCGGCGCGCACCGACCCGGGCGTCACTCCCTGGCTGCTGCGCTCCCGCCGGCGCGTCGGGCGCTATCTCGTCAACCCCGGATTGCTCGTCGTCGTGCTGGCCGGGATCTATCTGGCCGCCGACGAGCATTACTGGAGCTCGTTCTTCGTCCAGTGGGGGATCGCCGCCGCGATCGTGATCGGCGCGATCGAGGGCTCGATGATCATCCCGCGGGCCGGCCGGCTCGCCGTCCTGGCCGAGCGCGACCTGGCGGCGGCCGCGGTGCCCGCCGGCGGCACCCGCGCCAGCGCCACCTGGAGCGACGAGTACACCTCGGGCTACCGGCTGTTCTCGCTGGCCGGGATCGTGCTGCAGGTGATCGTCGTGATCACTGTTGTCCTGATGGCCATCGATGCCTGATCCCCGACCTCCCCAGGAGCGACCGATGAGCGACGTCCAGATCCAGATCACCGAGAACGGCCCGTACAAGGTGACCGGCGCCGTCGAGCTGCTCGACCACGCCGGCAACCCGGTCGCGACTCCGGGCGCCGCGGTCTTCCTGTGCCGCTGTGGCGGCTCGACGAACAAGCCGTTCTGCGACGGCACCCATTCCAAGATCGGCTTCCAGGGCGCGACCGCCGCCGTCGAGCAGGCCGACGCCTGACGGCCCCCTATCGCTCGCTGTCGAGGTCGGCCATCTGGGGTGCGCCGTAGCGCTCGCCACGCACCGCGCCGGCCGGCGCCGCGGCGGCGATCGCGCGCAGCTCCTCGGCGGTGAGTGAGAGCTCCAGGCCGGCCAGCGCCTCGGTCAGCTGGTCGCGCCGCCGGGCGCCGATCAGCGGGATGATGTCCTTGCCGCGGGCGCTCACCCAGGCGAATGCCAGCTGCGCGACGGTCGCGCCCCTGGCGCGGGCGATCGCCCGCAGGGCGTCGACGATCCGGGCGTTGTGAGCGGCGTTGTCCGGCGCGAAGCGGGGAAACCGTCCGCGGACGTCGCCCGCCCGGGCGACGCGGCCGGGCTGGAAGCCGTCGCTGAGCAGCCCGCGCGACAGCACGCCGTAGGCGGTGACGGCGATCCCCAGCTCCCGGCAGGTCGGCAGGATCTCCCGCTCGATCCCGCGGGTGAGCAGCGCGTACTCGATCTGCAGGTCGGCGATCGGATGCACGGCGGCGGCGCGCCGGATCGTCTCCGCGCCCACCTCGGACAGCCCGATCGAGCGCACATAGCCGGCCTGCACGAGCTCGGCGATCGCGCCGACCGTCTCCTCGATCGGGACCGTGGCGTCGAGGCGGGCCGGGCGGTAGACGTCGAGATGGTCGACGCCGAGCCGCGTCAGCGAGTAGGCGGCGGCCGTCTTGACCGCGGCGGGCCTGGCGTCGTAGCCCAGGAAGCCGCCGTCGGGGCCGCGCTGGGCGCCGAACTTGACGCTGAGCGCGTAGCCGTCGCGGTCGCGGCCGGCCAGCGCCCGGGAGATCAGCAGCTCGTTGTGGCCCATCGCGTAGAAGTCGCCGGTATCGAGCAGCGTGATCCCGGCGTCGAGCGCGGCGTGGATCGTGGCGATGCTCTCGGCCTCGTCGGCCGGCCCGTAGACGCCGGACATTCCCATGCATCCCAGGCCGGCTCGCACCGTCGAGATCAGGGCGGGGTGTGTGGTTTCGCTCATCGGCAGGCTCCTCTCGATCGCTGTCGTGCAAGTGTGGCGGCACGCGGCGGCGGCCGGGAAGGAGTCGCGGTCGCCTGCGCGAAACCATCAGTCATGCCAGAGCACGAAACCAGCCGGACCCTCGTCAAGTCACTGCCGGAGCTGTGGGCCGAGTGCAGCGACGCGCCATCGCTGGGCCGCCACCTCGGAGCCTTCGGCGAGATCCGCATCACCAAGCTCGAGCCGGAAACCGCCGTTGCCTGGGAGGGCGATGACATACGCGGCACGGTCACCCTCGAGTCGTCGGGATGGGGAACGCGCGTCACGCTGACCGCCGCCGGCGAGCCGCGGGCGGTCGCGGCGCAGCCGGCGGTCGTGCTGGAACCGGTGGTGGCCACGGCCGACGCGGTCAACGCGGCCGCCGAGGCCGCCGAGGCCGCGCCGCCCGCGCCAGCGGGCTTCTGGGCCCGGCTGAAGGCCCGGTGGAGCCGCCGCCCCGCCCCGCCCCACCCCGTCGTGGAGCAGGTTGCGCCCGCCCCCCCGCCGGTGACCGCCGAGGCCGAGCCCGAGGCCGAGGCGGTCGCCCCGCCCCCCGCGGCGGACGCTCAGGACGAACTGGCCGTCCTCACGCACGCGCTCGACAGCCTCGGCAAGGCCCACCACCGCCCCTACTCCCGGGATTGAGCCGCCCCGCCGGCCCCACGAGGCGCCGGCGCGGCACCCAAACCGCTTAGACTCGCGCCGTGTCGATGCGCGAGCACGCTCCCGAGACCTATCAAGAAAAGCTCGCCCAGCTCCAGGAGCTGCGCCACGAGGCGATCCACGCCGGCTCGGAGTCGGCGGTCGAGAAGCAGCACGAGAAGGGTAAGTACACCGCCCGGGAGCGGATCGAGAAGCTCCTGGATCCGGGCTCCTTCCAGGAGCTCGACACCTTCGTCCGCCATCGGACGCTGGACTTCGACATGCAGAAGAACCGCCCGTGGGGAGACGCGGTGGTGACCGGCCACGGGACGATCGAGGGCCGGCGGGTGTGCGTGTTCAGCCAGGACTTCACGGTCTTCGGCGGCTCCCTGGGCGAGGTGATGGCCGAGAAGATGTGCAAGGTCATGGACCTGGCGGCCAAGATCGGCTGCCCGGTGATCGGCATCAACGACTCCGGTGGCGCGCGCATCCAGGAGGGCGTGGTCTCGCTCGGCGCCTATGGCGACGTCTTCCTGCGCAACGTGCGCTGCAGCGGCGTGATCCCGCAGATCAGCCTGGTGATGGGGCCGTGCGCCGGTGGCGCCGTCTACTCCCCGGCGATCACCGACTTCATCTTCATGGTCAAGGAGACCTCGCACATGTTCATCACCGGCCCCGAGGTGATCAAGACGGTCACCGGCGAGGAGGTGGAGTTCGAGGAGCTGGGCGGCGCGATGTCGCACAACTCCAAGTCCGGGGTCGCCCATTTCGCCGCCGACGACGAGGACCAGTGCATCGAGGACACCCGGTACCTGCTGTCGTTCCTGCCCCAGAACAACCTCGAGCCGCCGCCCCGGGTGCTGCCGACCGACGACCCGCTGCGCGAGACCCCCGAGCTCGACGCCGTCGTCCCCGACAGCCCCAACAAGCCCTACGACATGCGCGACGTCATCCGCCTGATCGTCGACGACGGCGAGTTCTTCGAGGTCCACGAGCACTACGCGCGCAACATCGTGTGCGGCTTCGCCCGCCTGGACGGCTTCTCGGTGGGGATCGTCGGCAACCAGCCCGCGCAGCTCGCCGGCGTGCTCGACATCGAGTCCTCCGAGAAGGCGGCGCGCTTCATCCGCACCTGCGACGCCTTCAACGTCCCGATCATCACCTTCTGCGACGTCCCCGGCTTCCTGCCCGGCACCACCCAGGAGTGGGGCGGGATCATCCGCCACGGCGCCAAGCTGCTGTACGCCTACGCCGAGGCGACGGTGCCGAAGATCACGATCGTCACCCGCAAGGCCTATGGCGGCGCCTACGACGTGATGGGCTCCAAGCACCTCGCCGCCGACTTCAACTTCGCGTGGCCGAGCGCCGAGGTCGCGGTGATGGGGCCCGAGGGCGCGGTCAACATCATCTACCGCCGCGACATCGCCTCCTCGCCGACCCCCGAGGAGCGCCGCAGGAAGCTGATCGACGACTACAAGGCTCACTTCGCCAACCCCTACGTGGCGGCCGAGCGGGGCTACATCGACGACGTCATCGTCCCCCACGAGACGCGGGGCACGATCATCACCGCGCTGCACACGCTGCAGACCAAGCGCGAAGCTGGTCCGCAGCGCAAGCACGGCAACATCCCGCTGTAGCGCCGGCGAACCTGGATATCTAACCGGCCTCCTGTTCCGGTTAGGTATCCAGGTTCCCCCCGGCGCCCCGGGCGCCCCGGGCGCTACAGCGTGATCGTCTGGGCGTCGACCGCGCCCCGGCGCCAGGCCTGGTAGGCGGCCGCGGCGATCGCCAGGTCCTGGATGGCGAGCCCGGTCGAATCGAACAGCGTCACCGACGCCGGCCCGGGGCGCCCGGGAGCCGCGCCGGCGAGCACCGCGCCGAGGTCGGTGACCTGCTCGCGGCGCACCAGGCCCGCCTCGATCGCGCCGGTCAGCTCGCCGCCGTGGGAGGCCTGCTCCCACTCGTCGCAGAACAGCGTGCACGACGCCACCGCGCCGATCGACGCCTCGGCCTTGCCGGGCCCGTCGGCGCCCAGCATGTTGAGGTGCAGGCCGGGACGCAGGTCGCCGACGTCGACGACCACCGAGGATCCCGGCGTCACGCAGCACACGATCTCGCAGCGCACGGCGTCCTCCCGCGTCCCGGCGCGCCACCCAAGGCGCAGCGAAGCGGCCAGCGCCGCCGCGGCCTCCTGACGGGGGTCGAAGCACACCCCAGGCCCGTAGCCCGCCGCGGCCAGGCAGCGCGCGGTCCAGGCGCCGTGCAGACCGCAGCCGATGATGCCCACCGAGCGTGCACCGCCGAGGGCGAGCGCGGCCGTCGCCACCGCGGCGACGGCGCCGGTGCGCAGCGCGGTGACCGAGCGCGCGTCGAGCAGCATCAGCGGCTGGCCGGTCTGGGCGTCGGACAGGCAGATGATCCCGGCGACGGTCGGCAGCCCCCGCGACGGGTTGCCGGGAAACGAGGTGACCCACTTCAGCAGCGCCAGACCGCCGCCGCGCGCGGGCATCGCGCGGAAGTCGCCGAACGGGGGGCTCTGGAGATAGACCTTGGCGGGCATCTCCCATTCGCCGGTGAAGTGGCGCGCGAAGCCGTCGCGCACCCGCTCGATCGCGTCCGGCACGGAGACCGCGGCCAGGACGGCGTCGTGATCGAGAACGGGCACCGACGGCATGGGGCGCACACGATACGCTGGCCGTGCGCCATGAACCGCCGTCCGCAGCTGTCGATCGTCGCGCCCAATGCCTCGCCCGAGGAAGCGGCGGCGGTCGTCGCCGCGCTGGAGCGCTTCATGCGCGAGACCGCGCCGACGCCCGCCCCGCTGCCGCCGCGCCCCGATCCCTGGCAGCAGGCGGCGCTGCGCGAGGGCGTCTCACGACAGCCCAGGCTGCCGCCCCCGTGGAGCTGAAACGCTCCGCGCCGGCAAATAGTATTTATTCAGATCGCCTTTTGGTAGTTTTATGGAGCAGTCCATTCGTGGCCTGACTGTTCCAGCTATCTCCGAGGAGCCCGATGGAGCCCGCTTCGATCCCCACCGAGAAGTCCGCACGCACCGGTTCGCTGGACAACCCCGAGGTCGTGGAGAGCGTCCCGGGCCACGTGATCCCGATCCTCGAGCGCGAGTTCGACGACTTCGACACCGAGTCGACGCGGTTCATCAAGGGTGAGCTGCGCGAGGACGACTTCATCAAGTTCCGCCTCAAGCAGGGCGTCTACGGCCAGCGCCAGCCCGACGTGCAGATGATCCGGGTGAAGCTGCCGATGGGCGGCGTCACCCCGCAGCAGCTCGAGGCCTTCGCCGACGTGATCGAGCGCTACGTGCCGTTGCGCAAGGGCCACGTGACGACGCGCCAGAACATCCAGATGCACCACATCCCGCTGCCCGACGTGGCCAAGCTGATGCGTGACATCGCCGAGGTCGGCCTGTCCTCGCGCGAGGGTTGCGGCAACACGATGCGCAACGTCACCGGGGACCCGCGGGCGGGCGTGCTGGAGGGCGAGCTGTTCGACATCACCCCGTACGCCGGCGCGTACGTGCGCTACTTCGTGCGCCATCCGACCACCCAGGCGATGCCGCGCAAGGTCAAGACGGCGTTCACCGCCACCGACGACGACAACGCGATCACCGGCATCCATGACATGGCGTTCATCCCCCGCGAGCGCGACGGCGTCCGCGGCGTCGAGATCAAGGTCGGCGGCGGCACCTCGATCATGCCCCGGATCGCGCCGACGCTGTATGAGTTCGTCGAGCTCGACAACGGCGACTACCTCAAGGTCACCGAGGCGTGCATGCGGATCTTCGACCGCCAGGACTTCCTGCGCGTCAACCGCGCCCGGGCCCGGATCAAGGTGCTGATCGACAAGATCGGGATCGACGCCTTCCGTGAGCTCGTCGAGCAGGAGCTCGCCGGCGACTGGGTCAACGAGCGCGACTTCTCGCTCGCCGGGATCCTCTATGCGATCGACGAGGAGAGCCAGGCCGCCCCGCCGACGGGCGGCCACGAGAGTCCGAACGGCGACCACCGGGATTTCGACCACTTCGTGTCCGCCAACGTCGCGCCCCAGCGCCAGCGCGGCTTCAGCACGGTCGAGGCGACGGTGCGCCGCGGCGATCTCACCCCCGAGCAGCTGCGGGGGCTCGCCGACGTCATGCGCCGCTACAGCGGCGGCTCCGCCCGCACGACGGCTCATCAGAACATCGTCCTGCGCTGGGTGCGCGACGAGTCGGTGTACGAGACCTGGCGGGCGCTGTCGGAGCTCGGGCTCGGCGACCCCGGCGCGGATGAGGTCACCGACGTCGTCAGCTGCCCGGGCACCGACTCGTGCAAGCTCGGGATCACCAGCTCGATGGGCCTCAACCAGGCCGTCCACGAGCGGGTGGTGGCGATGGGCATCGATGACCCGCTGACCCGGCGGATCCACATCAAGATGAGCGGCTGCCCCAACGGCTGCAGCCAGCATCACATCGCCGACATCGGCTTCTACGGCGCCTCGATCAAGGTCGGGGAGCGGACGATCCCGGCCTACATCCCCCACCTCGGCGGGGCCTACGAGGGCGGCGAGGTCCGCTACGGCCAGCGACTGAAGGCCCGGCTGCCGGCCAAGCGGGTCCCTGAGGCCGTCGAGCGCTGGCTACGCTTCTATGAGGACGAGCGAGTCGCCGGCGAGCTGTTCCGGGCCTTCGTGGACCGGGTCGGCGTGCAGCGGTTCGAGCAGCTGGTCAAGGATCTGACGATGCCGGTCGCGTTCAGTCTCGAGAACATGAACTACTTCATCGATTTCAACCGCGACGCTCCGTTCGAGGTGCAGCGCGGCGAAGGAGAGTGCGCGGTTTGACCCTCACCGTCCCCGATCTCGACCAGGCGAGCGCTCAGGAGGTGCTCGCCTACGGGGTGGAGCACTTTCATCCCCGGCTGAAGCTGGCCTGCTCGTATCAGAAGGAGGAGTCGGTCCTGTTCCACATGCTGTCGGAGATCGAGCCGAGCGTGCACGCGTTCACGATCGACACCGGGGTGCTGTTCCCCGAGACCGTGGCCACCCAGGCACGCTTCGCCGAGCGCTTCGCGCTGCCCGTCGACGTGCTCGACGCGCGCAGCCCCGGCGAGCCGTGGACCGCGCGGCGGTGCTGCGGCGAGGCCAAGGTGGCGGCGCTGGAGGCCGCGCTGGCCGACGTCGACGCCTGGATCACCGGGATCCGGCGCGAGCAGGCCACGACCCGCGCCGGCGCCGCCAAGCTCGAGCGCGACGAGCGCCGGGGGATCTGGAAGCTCAACCCGCTCGCCGACTGGACGGAAAAAGATCTCTGGAACTACATCTTCGCCCACGATCTGCCCTACCATCCGCTCCACGATCAGGGATATGCGTCGATCGGATGCGTTCCCTGCACGTTGCCCGGAGCAGGACGCGAGGGCCGGTGGGCCGGGCAGGACAAAACCGAGTGTGGGCTCCACATCTGACGTGGCGCCCCGACCGCTGGCGATGAACCCATTTCACTATGAGCTGACGCACCTCCAGTCCCTGGAGGCCGAATCGATCCACATCTTCCGCGAGGTGGCGGCCGAGCTCGAGCGCCCGGTGCTGCTGTTCAGCGGGGGCAAGGACTCGATCATCCTGCTGCGGCTCGCCGAGAAGGCCTTCCGGCCGGGGAAGTTCCCGTTCCCGATCATGCACGTCGACACCGGCCACAACTTCGCCGAGGTGACCGAGTTCCGTGACCGGATCGTCTCCCAGCTGGGTGAGCGCCTGATCGTCGCCCACGTCCAGGACTCGATCGACCGCGGCCGGGTGGTCGAGGAGACCGGCCCGCGAGCGTCGCGCAACCGCCTGCAGACGACGACTCTGCTCGACGCGCTCGAGGAGCACGGCTTCGACGCCGCGTTCGGCGGCGCGCGCCGCGACGAGGAGCGCGCGCGGGCCAAGGAGCGCGTGTTCTCCTTCCGCGACGACTTCGGCCAGTGGGACCCCAAGCGTCAGCGCCCGGAGCTGTGGTCGCTGTACAACGGTCGCATCCGCAAGGGCGAGCACGTCCGCGTGTTCCCGATCTCCAACTGGACCGAGCTCGACGTCTGGCAGTACATCGCCGAGGAGAAGCTCGAGGTCCCGTCGATCTACTTCGCCCACGAGCGCGAGGTGTTCGCGCGCGACGGGATGCTCTACGCGCACAACGAATTCGTCGAGCTGATCGACGGCGAGGTGCCGTTCCGGGAGTCGGTCCGCTATCGCACGGTCGGCGACATGACCTGCACCGGCGCCGTGCGCTCCAGCGCCGTGACGCTGGAGGCGGTGGTGGCCGAGATCGCCGCCACCCGGATCACCGAGCGCGGCGAGACGCGCGCCGACGACCGGGTCACCGAAGCGGCGATGGAGGACCGCAAGCGTGAAGGCTATTTCTGAGATGAACGGGTCGGCCCCGAGGCCGCTCGACGGCTATGCGGTCCGTCGCAGCGCATCCGAGCTGCTGCGCATCGCCACAGCCGGCTCGGTCGACGACGGCAAGTCGACACTGATCGGCCGCCTGCTGCACGACACCAAGTCGATCTTCGAGGACCAGATGGAGCACGTCGTGCAGACCTCGGAGCGCCGCGGCGACGGCTACGTCAACCTGGCGCTGCTCACCGACGGGCTGCGCGCCGAGCGCGAGCAGGGCATCACGATCGACGTCGCCTATCGCTACTTCCACACGCCGCGGCGCAAGTTCATCGTCGCCGACACCCCCGGCCACGAGCAGTACACGCGCAACATGGTCACCGGCGCGTCGACCGCCGACGTCTCGATCGTGCTCGTCGACGCCCGCAAGGGCGTGTCCGAGCAGACCCGCCGCCACGCCTACATCGCCTCGCTGCTGCGGATCCCGCACCTCGTCGTCTGCGTCAACAAGATGGACCTCGTCGGCTACGACGAGGACATCTTCTACCGCATCCTCGAGGAGATGACCGACTGGATGGCGCGTCTCCAGGTCCCCGACATCACCTTCATCCCGATCTCGGCGCTGAAGGGCGACAACGTCGTGGAGCGTTCCGATGCGATGCAGTGGTACGGCGCGGCGCCGCTGCTCTACCACCTCGAGCACGTCGTGATCGCCCCCGACCGCAACCTCAACGACGTCCGCTTCCCGGTGCAGTGGGTGATCCGCCCGATGAGCGACGACCACCACGACTACCGCGGTTACGCCGGACAGATGGCCGGCGGCGTGCTCCGGCCCGGCAGCGAGGTCGTCGTGCTCCCCAGCGGCCGGCCTACGACGGTGGCGTCGATCGACACCTACGACGGTCCGATCGAGGCGGCGTTTCCGACGATGTCGGTCGCGCTGCAGCTCGCCGACCAGATCGACATCTCCCGCGGCGACATGGTCGTCGAGGCCGAGGACCAGCCGATCGTCGCCCGCGAGGTGGAGGCGATGGTGTGCTGGATGAGCGACCAGCCGCTGGCGCCCCGCAGCCGCTACACGATCAAGCACACGACGCGCTCGGCCCGGGCGATCGTCGAGGCGCTGGAACATCGCATCGACATCAACACCCAGGAGCATGTGCCCGCCACCCAGCTCGGGCTCAACGAGATCGGCCGGGTGAAGCTGCGCACGAGCGCGCCGCTGATCGTCGATCCCTATGCGCGCAACCGCACGACCGGAAGCTTCATCCTGATCGACGAGTCGACCAACGACACCGTCGGTGCGGGAATGGTGCTGACCGCATCCCCGTAGGCCCCCGGTCGGCCCGTCGGGTTGGGCAGGTTCTCCTTTCGCACCGCCCACGGTAAAGTGGCCGCGCCATGTTCTCGAAGGTAGTGATCGCCAACCGTGGCGAGATAGCGGTGAGAATCATCCGCGCCTGCGAGGAGCTGGGGGTGGCCACGGTCGCGGTCTACTCCGAGCTCGACCGCGATGCGCTCCACGTCCGGCGTGCCGGCGAGTCCTACCTGATCGGCCCGGGCCCGGCGAGCGAGAGCTACCTGGTGATCGACAAGCTCCTGGAGGTCGTCGAGCGCTCCGGCGCCGAGGCCGTGCACCCGGGATACGGGTTCCTGGCCGAGAACGCGGCGTTCGCCAAGGCGCTCGAGGATCGCGGCATCGTGTTCATCGGGCCGCCGTCGTCGGCGATCGAGGCGATGGGCTCCAAGACCCGCGCCCGCGAGCTGATGAAGCAGGCCGGCGTCCCGATCGTGCCCGGCACGACCGAGCCGGTGGCCACGATCGAGGACGCGCGCACGCTGATCGCCGAGACGATCGGCTATCCGGTGGCGGTCAAGGCGGCGGGCGGCGGCGGCGGCAAGGGCTTCCGCGTCGCGCTCACCGACGACAAGCTCCAGGACGCGTTCGAAGGGGCAGCGCGCGAGGGGGAGAAGTTCTTCGGCGATGCGACCGTCTACCTCGAGCGCTACCTGCCCGACCCGCGTCACGTCGAGGTTCAGGTACTGGCCGACAACCACGGCAACGTCATCCACCTCGGCGAGCGCGACTGCTCGCTGCAGCGCCGCCACCAGAAGCTGATCGAGGAATCGCCCGCGCCCGCGGTCGACGCGGCCCTGCGCGAGCGGATCGGCCGGATCGCCACCGAGGCGGCGGCGGCGGTCAGCTACAGTGGCGCGGGCACGATCGAGGGGCTGCTGCAGGGCGGCGAGTATTTCTTTTTGGAGATGAACACGCGCGTCCAGGTCGAGCACTGTGTGACCGAGATGGTCACCGGCATCGACATCGTCAAGGAGGGGATCCGCGTCGCTGCGGGCGAGCCGCTGTCGATCTCCCAGGCCGACGTGCAGCTGCGCGGCCACGCGATCGAGTGCCGGATCAACGCCGAGGACGCCAGCCGCAACTTCGCCCCGGCGCCGGGCGTGATCGGGGACTACCGCGAGCCGACCGGGCCCGGCGTGCGCGTCGACTCGGGCATCGGCCCCGGCTCGGAGATCTCACCGATGTACGACCCGATGGTCGCCAAGCTGATCGTCTGGGACGCCGATCGCCGGCAGGCCACCGCGCGGATGCTGAGGGCGTTGGGCGAGTACGAGATCGGCGGCCTGCGGACGCTGATCCCGTTCCACGCGGCGATCCTCCAGACGCGCCAGTGGGCTGATGCGGAGACGTGCCGCGATCTGATCGAGGATCGGGCGTGGCTCAAGACGCTCGCCGTCGAGCCCGAGCCGGCGGCGGTGGACGACGCCGAGGAGCCCACCGTGGAGCAGAGCTACACGGTCGAGGTGTCGGGCAAGCGCTTCGACGTCAAGGTGATCGGTGCGGCCATGGCGGCGGTCAACGGCGCGGGCCCGGCCGGCGCCGCCGTGGCGGCGGGCCGGCGCCCGCCGCGGCGCAGTGAGCGCTCCGGGGGCGCCGTCGGCGGCGACACGCTGTCCTCGCCGATCCAGGGGACGGTGCTGAGGGTCGTCGTCGAGGCCGGGGCCGACGTCGAGGCCGGGGCGTTGGTGTGCGTGATCGAGGCGATGAAGATGGAGAACGAGATCACCGCGCACAAGACCGGCAAGGTGGCGTCGGTGCCGATCGCGGTGGGCGCGGCGGTCGCCACCGGCGACACCCTCGCCGTGATCAGCTCCCCCGCCGAGGCGGCCTAGCGGCGCTCAGCGCGCCGGGACGAGGCCGCCCGCCTCCAGCAGCCCGATCACGTCGGCCGCCGCACGCTCGGGCGACAGCGACACCATCTCGAGGTGCAGCTCCGGCCGCTGCGGCCGCTCGTAGGGCGAGTCGATCCCGGTGAAGTTGACCAGCTCGCCACGGCGCGCCTTGGCGTACAGGCCCTTGGGATCGCGCTGCTCGGCGACCGCGAGCGGGGTATCGACGAAGACCTCGAAGAACTGCCCGGGCTCGAACAGCGCCCGGGCCATCCGACGCTCGCTGGCGAACGGCGAGATGAACGAGACGAGCACGATCAGCCCGGCGTCGACCATCAGCTTGCTGACCTCCGCGACGCGCCGGATGTTCTCCACGCGGTCGGCGTCGGTGAAACCGAGATCGCGATTGAGGCCGTGGCGGACGTTGTCGCCGTCGAGCAGGTAGGTGTGGTGGCCGCGGCGGTGCAGGTCGGCCTCGACGCGATTGGCGACGGTCGACTTGCCCGAGCCCGACAGCCCGGTGAACCACAGGACTCCGGGGGTCTGCCCCATCGCCGCGGCGCGCGCCGTCCGGTCGACCGACAGCACCTGCCAGCGGATGTTGGCCGAACGGCGCAGCACGAACTCGATCAGCCCGGCGCCGACGGTCTCACCGCTGATCCGGTCGACGAGCGTGAACGTGCCGGTGCGGCGGTTCTCGCTGAACGCGTCAACGGCGATCGGGGCGCTCAGCTCGAGGTCGCAGACGCCGACCTCGCCGCGCTCGAGCTTGGTCGCCGCCACGTGCGCCAGCGAATCGGGGCTGAGCTTGTAGCGCACCGGCGCGACCGTGGCGGTGACGGCGCCCGCTCCGAGCGCCAGCGCGTAGCTGCGGCCCCGCAGCAGCGGCTCGTCGTGCAGCCAGGCGATCGTCGCCTGGATCATGCGGGCGACCTGCGGCGGCGAGGACGGGGACCCGACGACGAAGCCCGGAGCGATGTCGAGCTCCTCGCCGAACTCCAGCGTCGCCGACGCGCCGGCCCCGGCCCGGGTCCCGGCGGGCCCGCCGCGGACCACCACGCCGGTCACGTGGCAGCGCTGTCCCGACGGGGCCAGCACGACCTCGTCGCCCGGCGCCACGGCGCCGCTGACGACCGGGCCGGCGATGCTGTGCGGGCCCGCTCCCGCCGGTGAGACCGACTCCACGACCATCCGGAAGGGCAGCGTCGCGGGATCCGGCGCGGGGCGCCGGCCGGCCAGGTAGGCCGCGAGCGTGGGATGCCCCGCGAGCAGCTCATCGATCCCCGTGCCGGGGTCGGCGGAGTGATCGATGTCGTC
>JBELAG010000007.1:0-44989 GCA_049509055.1 Solirubrobacteraceae bacterium | reverse complement strand
GGAGCCGGCTACCCCGACGGCCTGGCCGGAGCCGACATCGCCGAAGGAGCCCGACTGCTGGCCGTCGCCGACGCCTGGGACGCGATGACCGTCGCCCGGCCCTACGGCAGGCCGCGCACCGCCGATGAGGCCCTCGATGAGTGCCGGCGCAGCGCCGGTACGCACTTCTGTCCCAAGGCCGTCGACGCGCTCCAGCGGTTCCACGACACCGCGGCGCGACCGTCAACGCGCGATCGACCATGAGGGCGGAACGCAGCGAGTGTCACGGTCGCCGACGCCACGCGACCCAGTGGCCCGGCACGAGCGCCGTCTGGCTCCTGAGCTCGACCGCCGGGCCCCTACCCGGTGCCCGGCGTCCGTCACCTTTCGGACCTCGCGGTCGTCGAATCGGCGCGACGAGACCGACCCGCGGTTGCGCGCTCAAGCAACTCCCCCAGCTCGCACCCCAAAAGGAGCCGCGTTGCTCCGTTCACGCGCTCAGGGACACCACCTCCAAGCTGCTCCAGCGGCCGCGCTGGGAGGTCAGAGTCCGCTATTGGCCGGACCTCGAGGACGCCGGACCGTTGCCGTGCCAAGACCGGCTTGCTCGAGCTCGGTCGTGATGCCGGGGTGGGTTTCACGCGGCGATCTGGTGGCGTTCGTCGGGCGATCTCGAGGCAGACGGCGCGCCGGCGCGCTCAAGGTCGGTCTGCGGGTGCCGTTAATCGTGAGAGTCAGACTCCCGATGATCGGACTCGCGCCCATGGCCCAACCACGCACTGTCGCTACGGGATGCCTGTTGGCGACCCTCAGCCCTGCCCGACAGCGCGCCGGGTTCGCCGGGCGGTTGCTGAACCCGGCGCCCGGGGGATTGTTGATCGCCGGCAGCGGCTTTGAGGTCGGTGGATCGCTCGGCGCCGACTCGTGGGCTCCGATTGTGGGCGTGCCGGCCAGGATCGGGTGGCGTGGGGCTCGCGCCCGACAGTGGGCGTGTCCATCGTTGAGCTGTGAGCACGGGCTCGCGGTGAGGTGGATCGCGGCGCTGCCGGACACCAGTGACGCGGCCGCAACGACCTGCGCTCCCGCGTGCGCGGGCTCGCCGACCGCCTCGCGGGCGCCGAGGAACACCGCGACAGGCCGCATCGGCTGATGGCCAACGTGGCTGTCGAGCGCTCGGCCGCGGATGACGCGTCGGGGGCGCGGCTAGGATCGCCGATGGTTTCGGAGGCGGGCGCGAGCAACCGCACCCCGGCGGATGGGAGGCTGCAGCGCGGGCTGTCTCAGGCTGCGGTGCTCGCGGTCGTGGTCGTCGATCAGGCCGGGGAGATCGTGCTTGTCAACGCGGCGACGGAGGTGCTGTTTGGCTACCGCCGCGAGGAGTTGGTTGGTGAGCCGGTGGAGATCCTGGCGCCTGAGCGGTCGCGTGAAGGCCATCGCCGGCAGCGTGAGCGCTTCACCGTAGAGGCGTTGACTCAGGGCATGGGAATCGGCGTTGAGCTGATCGCCTGCGGCAAGGATGGGATCGAGTTTCCGGTCGAGGTCGGCCTGAGCCGCCTCGAGGTCGACGAGCGTGTGTTGATCTCAGTGGCGATCGGCGACATCACCGGACGCAGGCACGCCCAGGCGCAGGTCGCGTCGCTGGCGGCGATCGTTGAATCCTGCGATGACGCGATGATCGCCAAGACGCTTGAGGGGACGATCACGAGCTGGAACGCGGCCGCCGAGCGAATATACGGCTACACGCCGGCGGAGGCGGTCGGCCGCCACATTTCCATCCTCTGCCCGACGAGCGAGCAGGCAGACGAGGTCGAGCGGATCCTGGCTCGGGTCGCGTCGGGGGAGCGAGTCGAGCATTTCGAGACGACGCGACAGCGCAAGGACGGTTCGGTGATCGACGTGTCGGTCACGATCTCGCCAATCCACGATGTCTGCGGCCAGGTTGTCGCAGCGTCGACGGTCGCGCGGGACATCACCGAGCGAAAGCGAGCCGCTGACGCGCTGGCCGAAGCCGAGCAGCGCTTCCGCGGCGCGTTTGAGCAAGCGCCAGTCGGGATCGTGATGCTCGATCGCCGGCTGCAGGCGTTGCGCGTCAACGATGCCTTCTGCCGCCTGCTCGGCCGCGACGCCGCGCAGATCGTGGGTCGATCGATCCTGGAGTTCACGCATCCCGACGACGTCGCGCCCAGTCGCGCCTGGAACGAGTCGAGGTTGGCGGGGAACGTGCTGGCGCCGCTGGTCATGCGTTACCTGCGCCCGGACGGGTCGATGGTCGAGGTGCAGGTGACGACCGCGCTCGTCGAGCCGATTAACTTCGAGCCCTACTTCTGCTCTCAGGTCCAAGACGTGACCGAGCGGCGTTGCGCTGAGCGCCAGAAGGCGGTGATCGCCGATCTGGGCCGTCGCGCGTTGGGGTGCGCTGACGGGGTGGCGCTGATGGACGAGGCGGTCCGCAGCGTCCGCGAGACTCTTGGGACGACACTGTGCATCGTCGCGCGTTGCTCAGCTGATGGCGCGGTGCGGCTGGTCGCCGCCGACGGCGAGTCGCTCGGTTGGACGATCGGTCCGGGGTACCCCACCCAGACCGCGTACACCCTGCGGGTCGGCAAGCCGGTGGTGAGCGAGGATCTGCTGAGCGAGACGAGGTTTTCCGCGCCACCGAGCGTGCTGGCGCGCGGTATGCGGGGCAGCGTGAGCGTGCCCGTGCCCGACCGCTCGGGCTCTCGCCACGTGATCCTCGCTCACCTGCCCGACGGGCCGCGCCGGTTCACCGACGACGACGTTCGGTTCGTGGAGGCGGTCGCCTACGTGCTCGCGGGCGCGCTTGACCGCGTGGCGGCCGAGGACGAGCTGCGCCGCCGCGCGCTGGAGGATCCCCTGACCGGGCTGGCCAACCGCGCGCTGCTCACCAGCCAGCTCGAGACCGAGCTGCGCCACGCCCGGCGACTGCGAAACCGCGTCTGCGTGCTGGTGCTCGACCTGGACCGCTTCAAGCTGATCAACGACACGCTGGGCCACAGCGCCGGCGACGTGCTGCTGCGCAAGGTCGCGGCACGGCTTGCCGGCTGCGTACGCGAGGAGGATCTCGTCGCGCGCCCGGGCGCAGACGAGTTCACCGTCGTCGCCACCCGCACCGCCACCGACCGCGCGATCGCCGAGGTCGCGCAGCGCCTCATCGACGCCGTGATCGAACCGTTCGAGCTCGACGGCCGCGAGGTGTTCATCACCGCCAGCGTCGGCGTCGCGGTCAGCGACCACGCCACCGAGACCCCGGAGGAGTTGCTGCGCGACGCCGACGCCGCCATGCACCGCGCCAAAGAACAAGGCGGCGGGCGCTTTGAGATCTTCGACGTCACGTTGCGCCACCGGCTGGTCCAGCGCATGGCGATCGAGGCCGACCTGCGCCACGCGATCGAGCGCAGCGAGCTCGAGCTGCACTACCAGCCGCTGATCGACCTCGCCGACGAGCGTGTCGTCGGGTTCGAAGCGCTGCTGCGCTGGCGTCACCCCGAACGCGGGATGATCGCGCCCGACCAGTTCATCGCGATCGCCGAGGAGACCCGGCTGATCGTCCCGATCGGCAGCTGGGTGCTGCAGACCGTCTGCGCGCAACTCGCTCGATGGCCCCGGCAGATCCATGTCGCCGCCAACCTCTCCGCACTGCAGATCACCCCCGAGCTCCCGCTCGAAGTCCAGCGCCGGCTCGCCGAGCATCGCGTCGCGGCCGACCGCCTCGTGTTAGAGATCACCGAAAGCCTCGTCCTTGACCCCAGCATCAAGCCGATCGTCACCAGCCTCCGCGCACTCGGAGTCAAGCTCGCGCTCGATGACTTCGGCACCGGCTACTCATCGCTGGGCAGCCTGCAGCGCTTCCCGATGGACCTCCTCAAACTCGACCGCACGCTGATCAGCTCCCTCGACGAGCCCACGGGAGTCGCCGTCATCCGCGCCGCGATCGAACTCGGAAACGCGCTCGGGGTCGGCGTGATCGCCGAAGGGATCGAAACCCCAGCCCAGCTCGCGACACTACGGCACCTCAAATGCCCACTCGGGCAAGGCTACCTCTTCGCAAAGCCCCTACCCCTCGCCGAGGCGCAACACCTGATCGACACATCAGCGCCGCCCACCACCACGGATCCTCGCCTCGGCGCACCCCGACTTGGACGGCGCGCTCACGTTGCTCCCGGCCGGCGCCACGGGTCTTGACTTCCGGCGCGAGACGGCGGCATCGCGCGCTTGCGGTCCACGAGAGCGCCGAGACTCGAGTGCCCGACCATCCCGAGCACGTGGCGCACGCCCCAGCTGACCATCGTCTCGGCCGCCCTGGTGCGGGCAGCGATTGCTGAGCGCGGCATAGCGCCCCTCGGGAAGCTCGTCGACGGACACACGCGATGCCACGTCAACTGTTCAGGCGAGGTTGCCGTCATGAGCGCTCAGTCAAGCACGGGACCGAGGCGTTACCGCCGCCTGGGGTTCCTTGAAGAAGTGGGTGATGGGGCGCGTCAGGCGTTCGCCGTCGAGGACGACGTCCACTTTCTCGTTGTAGAACGCGATCAGCCCGGCGATCGGGAGCAGCTGACGTGTGGGGAAGTCATACGCCCACGCGAGGTCGGCGTGTACGGTGTCGCCCACCACGACTGACCAGTAGTCGCTCGTCATCCCCTTGTACGGGCAGCTGGTGACAGTCTCGGTGTGGCGCAGATGCTCGAGGTTGACCTCGGTGCGGTTGAGGTAGTAGCGGGTCGGAAGCCCAGTCTCGAACACCATCACCGGCGAGGCGGACTCGGCGAGCACCAGCCCGTCGAACTCGACACGGACGCGGCGTGTCGACCGGATCGCGTCGACGCGCACGTATGGGTTGCGCGGATGGACGAATACCTGCTCGTCTTCCTCAAACCATGCGTCGAGCGCGCCCCAGTCAAACCGAACGGTGCCTGCCAGCCCGGCGAGCGCGTCGTCGGCGTAGACGTGCGCCACACCGAACCGGACCACCTCGCCGACTCGCAGACCGTAGCGTCTGGCGGTCCCCCGGTGCAGGTGCTCGGCGTGGTCTTCGTCGATCAGCACGTTGGCGTTGACGTCGGCGACGGGAATGTAGTACTGCGGGTAGTACGGCCACTCCCACACATACAGCGCCCGCGTGGTGTCGAGCACCACAGTCCCGCCCAGCACAGCCCTGATCCGTCGCGGAACCGGCTCGATCAGGTCGACGTGAGCGATCATCTGCGGGTAGTCGCGCTCAGGCATCTGCTTTCTCCTTGCTCGCGTTCGCCGGGTGGGTGCCATCCCGTCCGCCACGGCCCGCGATCAGATCCGCGACGGCCGGTCTGGTGGGGAGGCGCCGGGTCCGGCTGCGGTGTTTGTGGCGGCACTCGTGAAATGGGATCACGTCATACCAGGCGCCGTCGGTCTTCAGCAGCCGGTAGCCGCCGAACACTGACCGGGGGGCATCCTCGCAGCGTCAGAGGAGCTGATCAGCCAGCGCGAGCGCCCGTCTGTCGCTGCTCGAAGTTCAGCATCACAGAGTCTACGGGACCCCGTGTGCATCGCTGCCGAGGACTCGGTGCAGCCGCGGCGCCGTCGCCGCGCACCGCCGCGCACCGCTCATCGGCGGCGTGGCACGGACCCCGCGCCACGGGTCATCTCGGCGTCGCTCTCAAAGCTCACGGTGGTTTTAGTTTTAGTCGTGCGACGCCCCCAGATCGTTACAGGCGATGCCCGTCGGTCATTTGTAACAAACGAGCACCTTCTCAGTCTGAATGCTGGTGCTCGTGGTGCATTTCACCAACCTGCTGGTGGTGGTCGCCGCCGCCTTCCTGGCAGACCTGACGCTCGGCTTCCTCCCGAGCCTGCGGCTCCCCGCGATCGTGCTCGAGATCCTGATCGGGATCTTGATCGGACCGTCCGTGCTTGGTTGGGTGACCCCGGATCTCCCGGTCTCGATCCTGTCGTTGATCGGACTGTCGTTCCTGCTGTTCCTCGCCGGCCTGGAGATCGACGTCCACCGGCTCCGCGGCCGGACGGTGACGCTGACCGCGACCGGCTTCGCGCTGTCGTTCGCGATCGCGATCGTCGCCGGCCTGGCGCTGCACGCGGGCGGTTTGGTCAAATCGCCGCTGTTTCTCGCGATCGTTCTCGTCTCGACCTCACTCGGGGTGATCGTCCCCGTGCTCAAGGGCTCGGGCAACATCGACTCGGACTTCGGCCAGCTGGTGATCGCGGCTGCGTCGATCGCCGACTTCGGGTCGATCGTCCTGCTCTCGCTGTTCTTCTCGGGGAAGGGGTCGACGAGCACGACGGGCACCCTGATCCTGCTCGGTGCCTTCGCGCTGCTGGCGGCGCTGATCGGGCTGGCGATCGCCGGTTTCAAGCGCTCCCGCGGCCTCGCTGCAGTTCTCATCCATCTGCAGGACACCACCGCGGAGATCCGGGTTCGCGGCGCCTTCGTGCTCATGCTCGGCTTCGTGGCGCTCGCCGCCAGCGTCGGTCTGCAAACGATCCTCGGGGCGTTCGCCGCGGGCGCATTGCTTTCGGTGGTCGACCGCGACGAGATGATGACCCACCCCGAGTTCCGGACAAAGCTCGGAGCCGCCGGCTTCGGGATCTTCATCCCGGTGTTCTTCGTCACGACGGGCCTGAACTTCGACACCAGCGCGTTGTTCTCCAGCGTCTCGACCGTTGCGCGGATTCCGCTGTTCCTGCTGGCCATGCTGCTCGTCCGCGGCCTGCCCGCGATCCTCTACCGACCGCTGGTCGGCCAGAAGAAGGCACTGATCGCCGGCATCCTGCAAGCGACGACGCTCCCGTTCATCGTCGCCGCGACCCAGATCGGAGTGCAACTCGGCGTGGTCACGCACGCCAGCGCGGCGGCGCTGATCGCGGCCGGCCTGATCTCGGTGATCGTCTTCCCCGCCACCGGCCTGGCGCTCCTGCGAGGCGATCAGAGCGCCCCGGACGCCGCCGCGGCGCTCCCGTCACGTGCGATGCCGGTGCTGACTGCCGCCGACCGCGCGCTCTGCCAGGTCAAGAGCGCAGCGGCCGACGCGGCGGCGCGCTGATGACTCCCCGGCGCGCGCTCGCGAGAAGTCGGATGGGCGTCGCCGCCGCGTCCCGCCGGCGACCAGCATGCCCCGCTCCCTGCTCGACACGTCCCGTCGCGAGAGCCACGCCGCGGCCGTGTCAGGTGAAGTGAGACGAGGTGGCGCTGATCGCGGCGCTGCGCGGTGGCGAGGAGCGCGCGTTCGAGATCCTCATCAAGCGCTACCACGTCTCACTCGTGCGGATCGCGCTGACCTGCGTGCCGGACACCTCGGCCGCCGAGGAGGAAGCTCCGGAAACATGGCTGACCGCGGTTCAATGGCTGACCGTACTTCAGCCGACCGTTACGGTGGCCGGCGGTGGCCGTTTCACCCACCGGGTCATGTGGCTCCTCGTGGCGCACCCCCGATATCGGACAATACCAAGGCTGAGCCGCCGGCACCGTACCGGCCCTGCTCTGCGTTCGGTGCATGTCGGCTGAGATCGCTTGCCCGGGGCAGCTTCGCCGGCAAGCACGGGAACGATTGCTCCGCCGCGAATGCGATCGTCAGCTCGGCGACGACGCTGGCCATCGCCTCGACGACCAGGCACTCGTAGGATCCGATCTGAGAGTGACGACTTGCGCTGGCCCCGGGAAGGCCGTCGATCCTGGCCGACGTGGCGCCTACACAGGCAACGCCTGGCCTCGGAACGCCGCCGCCTCCGCCTCGGATTCAGCGATTTCCAGGGCGCGCTCGCCGGGTCTCGGTCGCGGCGATGAGCAGGGCTGGGGCAAGACGACGTCCGTCTGGCAGGACGCGGCCGTTTGCCGGATGCGCGCGGGACGCCGCGCGGCCGACTAGCGTTTTCAGTCCCGGAACCACGCTGAGGAGATGAGCACAGTGATCGATCGCATGCGCGCAGGACATCCAAGCGCGCGTTGGCCAGTTGCTGGCCGAGATCGAGAAGCTGCGGCGCGCGTTGGCCGCTCTTGACCCCCGAACAGGCTCAGACTCAGCACGCCCGGCGCGACGGTCCTCGCCGCCCACCACCCCGCCCAAGCCCAGAGCGGCCGCTGCAACAGCATCGGTGCCCCGACGGCGCCCTGCGACCACAACCGGCGGCACGAGCGCGGCCGCCACACGCACCCCCCCGGGGCAGACGCAAGGCAGGGTGCTGGCAGCGCTGTCGATCGACCGGCCGATGACCGCCGGCGAGGTCGCCGCAGCCACCGGCTTGGCGCGCCCCACGGTCTACACCACCCTCTCGCGGCTGAGAGCGGCAAGGTAGTCAAGGCCGACCGCGGCTATCGACTCCCCGCGGCCTGAGCGCCGTTTCCCGGCAGGCGCCCGTGGTCCCATCCGAACGCGCGTGTGCTCCGATGTAACGCCGGCCGACTCAGCGACCACCGAGTGCGCTCGGCCGAGTAGTGGTGCGGCAGGCGGCTCGACGGCGGCCGGCTGGACGGGTAGCGGTGAGCCCGCGCCATCGCCTCGTCGCCCGATGCGCTGGTCAGCGCGTCAGCGACTCAGACCCGAAAGCGCTCGCGCGGGCGACCAGCGAGCCGACCGCTGCATGATCGCCGCGACAGACCGGCCCGAACATCCGCGGCCGCCGCGATGTTCGGATTGCCGACCCGCTCGCGGTGGAACTTGCGGGCAGGCGCGATTCCCTGCGGGCGCCGACGCCGACGCTCTACGCTGATGGCGTGGCCATCATCGCCTGCCCGAACTGTGGAGCGCGCAACCGCGTCGGCCCGATCGCCTCAGGGTTTCCACGGTGCCCCAGATGTAAGACTGAGCTTCCCTGGCTGGTCGAGGCCGACGCCGAGACGTTCGCCGCCGAGACGAGCGCCTCGGTGCCTGTCGTCGTCGACTTCTGGGCCGGGTGGTGTGGGCCGTGCCGGATGATCTCGCCTGTGCTTGAAGATCTCGCTGGCCGGCACGCTGGACGACTGAAGGTCGTTAAGGTCGACGTTGACGCCAACCCTGTTGTCGCTGCGCGCTTCGGCGCCCAGTCGATCCCGCTGCTGGTCGTGATCCGCGACGGGCGCGAGGTCGACCGGATCGTCGGTGCACTTCCGCGCGCAGCGCTCGAGCAGCGGCTCGCGCCGGTGCTCACGAGCTGAGCCTTCACAGCCGGCTCACGCCGCGCCCCTGGTTTCACGGCTGCAGCTTGTCCGTCGCCACGCTGGACCCCAACGGCGGGTCGCTGTTGGGATCGACAAGCAGATGCTCGTCGGCGAGCGAAAGCGGGTCCGCGCCCCCTTGCTGGATCCGGCTGCTCGGCGAGCGAGATGAATCTCGATCGCGCATTGTTGTTGGCGTGGCTATTTTCTCTGGAGATGGATCTTCGGCAGCTCGAGTACGTGGTGGCGGTAGCGGACTGTCTGAGCTTTACGCGCGCCGCGGAGCAGTGCCACGTGGTGCAGTCTGCGCTGAGTCATCAGGTCCAGCGTCTGGAGGCGGAGTTGCACACGCGGTTGTTTGAGCGCACCAGTCGTAGCGTGCGCACGACCGCGTCGGGGCAGCTGCTCGTTGACTATGCCCGGCGGATCCTTGCGACCGTCGATGAGGCTCGGGCGGAGCTTGATGCTTTGGCTGGCTTGGAGCGTGGGAAGCTGGCGGTCGGTGCGACCCAGACCGCGGGACGCGTGCTCGACGTGATCGCCTTATTCGGCGCGTTTCATCGCCAACACTCGGGAATCAAGCTCGCCTCGATCAGCGGTCCGGCGTCCGAGCTGGTTGAGGGCGTGCGCACCGGGTCGCTCGATCTGGCGTTCGTCGCCGAGACCGCCAGGACGTCCGCGACCCGAGCCGACGGCGTGGAGTGGCAGGTGCTGGTCAAGCGCGAATCGTTGGTCGCGGTCGTCGGCAAGCAGCACCGTCTCGCGGGACGCGCTCGGGTCCGGCTGGCGCAGCTGGCCGAGAGCGGAAGCTTCGTGGAGTTTCGTGCGGGGACCGGTCTGCGCACGGCGGTCGATGACGCGTTCGCCGCAGCCGGTGTCTCGCGGCGAATCGCTCTGGAGCTCGGCCAGATCTCGGACATGGTCGGTTTTGCCTCCCACGGCCTCGCAATAACAGTCGTGCCACTCGCGTTTGCGCAGGACCCGCCAGCCGGTGCGGCGCCCTACGCCACGTTGCGGCTGATCGACGACCTCGCGATGTCCGTCAGCGCCGTGCGACGGTCCGGGCAGCCGGGGGTCGCACTGCGTGCCTTTCTCGACGTGCTGGACACCAGCATCTCCGCCCAGCGCGGTCGAGCATGAAACGAGATCGCTTGGATGAGAAGTATGCATTTGCGCGATAGCTGGTTGAGGTCTACGGTCGGTGGGATGTCCTCGAGCGTCGTGTGCTGAAGTCCACGGTTGGGTCGGTGAGCTCAGGGGTGCTCGATCGGTGCCGACCGCCAGCGTCGAGGACCGACTCCGGCGATTCGTGCGTCACGATGAGACTGACGGTGGCAGCGGTCGGGGCCACCGGAGGAGGTGCTGGTGACGCCTGACGAGCCGATCGCCGCTGGTCGGCGGCCGAGCTTCGCGTCGGATATCAGGCCGCTCTTTCGTGAGAGCGATCGGACGGCGATGGCCCGCGCGTTTGACTTATGGTCCTATGACGACGTTGTCGGTCACGGGCAGGCGATCGCCGGGCGGCTGAAGGACGGCAGCATGCCCTGCGACGGTCGATGGCCCGCTGATCGGGTTGCGCTGTTCGAGCGTTGGCTCAGCGACGGGTCGGCCCCGTGAGCGCAGAGCCGGTGTTGGTGTTCGGCGCGACCGGCAGTCAGGGCGGCGCCGTCGCGCGCGAGCTACTGAGCCGGGCGGTCCCCGTGCGAGCATTGGTTCGCGACTCGGCGTCTGAGCGAGCACGCGCGCTGTCCGATCTCGGAGCGGAGTTAGTGGTGGGCGATCTCACTGACGAGTGGTCGCTGGCGCAGGCGTTCTCGACGGTCCCGGTGGCCTACGCGATCACGACGCCGTTTGAGAACGGGGCCGATGCGGAGGTTCGTCAGGGCGACACGATCATCCGCGCGGCCGCCCAGGCGGGTTTGCCGTGGCTGATCCTGGCTTCGGTCGCGGCCGCCGATCGAGCTCCCGTGCCGCATTTCCGCAGCAAGGCGCGCATCGAGGCACAGCTCGGAGCCGGGTCTGTCCCCTGGACCGTGGTTGCGCCCAGCTACTTCTATGAGAACGTCCTCGGAGCGAGCCTCGCCGAGGGGGTTCTGCCCCTTCCGCTGCCCGTGCACACCCCGCTTGATCAGGTGGCGCTGCGCGACCTCGGTGCGCTCGTCGCGGCGATCCTTGACCGCCGCGACGAGCATCTGTCGGCGCGGATCGAGGTCGCCGCTGACGCTCCAACGCCGGAGCAGATGGCCACCGCGTTGGGTGTCCGCGCCGTGCAGACCTCGATCTCGGAGCTGGCGCCGCGCAATCCCGATCTCGCCGCGATGTACACCTTCCTCGCCCAGACCGGCTACGGGATCGACATCCCCGCACTCCGCGCGCGGTATCCCGAGGTTTCCTGGTCGCGCTTCGCTGACTGGGCCGCCGACCTTCAGCACAAGGCAGAACCAGACGAGGGCAACTGATGGCCAAAGATCCCGACCCCGACCAGCGGAGGTAGCAGCACATGGGCACGATCACCACGACCGACGCGACAGAGATCTTCTTCAAGGATTGGGGCTCGGGCCAGCCGATCGTGTTCAGCCATGGCTGGCCACTTTCGGCTGACGATTGGGACACGCAAATGCTGTTCTTCCTCCGGAACGGCTATCGCGTCATCGCCCACGATCGCCGTGGGCATGGGCGCTCAAGCCAGGTCAGCGACGGTCACGACATGGACCACTACGCCGATGACCTGGCGGCTCTGACCGAGCATCTCGACCTCAACGACGCTGTCCACATCGGGCACTCCACCGGCGGTGGCGAGGTCGCGCACTACATCGCTCGCCACGGCGAGAGCCGCGTCGCCAAGGCGGTCCTGATCAGCTCGGTCCCGCCGCTGATGGTCAAAACCGATGCCAACCCCGGCGGCCTGCCCAAGAGCGTGTTCGACGACCTCCAGGCCCAGGTCGCCACCCACCGGTCGGTGTTCTACCGCGACTTCGCTTCGGGCCCCTTCTATGGCTTCAACCGAGACGGGGTGGAGCCACCGGAGGCGATCATGGAGAACTGGTGGCGCCAGGGGATGATGGGTGGGGCCAAGGCCCACTACGACGGTATCGTCGCGTTCTCACAGACCGATTTCACCGAGGACCTCAAGAAGATCACGGTGCCGGTCCTGGTGATGCATGGCGACGATGACCAGGTCGTCCCCTACGCCGATTCCGGACCACTATCCGCGAAGCTGGCGCAAAACGGGACGCTGAAGACATACAAGGGCTTTCCACACGGAATGCCGACCACAGAGGCCGAGACGATCAACGCCGACCTGCTCGCGTTCGTGCAGTCCTGACGACTGGTACGGGCGCCCGGGCATGAGTCTGCACAGCGTTAGCGCCAGTCCAGCGCCCTCATCCCGACTGCGCATTTCGCGGTGGTGACCGACCGGGTCCAAAGCCTCCCAGCCGAGGGAGCGTCGAGCTCTGCGGCTGGCGGGTGGGCGCCGCTGCGCCATCCGGATTTCCGCCGCTTGTGGTCGGCGCAGTTCACCAGCAACGTCGGATCGTGGATGCAAACAGTCGCGGCACAGTGGGTGATGACGTCGCTGACCGGCTCGGCGCTGCTGCTCAGCGCGATCTCGGCCGCCGGGAGCATCCCGGTCCTGCTGCTGGCCGTGCCTGCCGGCACCCTCGGTGACCTGGTCGATCGCCGGCGGCTGATCCTGGCCTCACAGGCCGTGATGCTGCTCGCGTCGGTCGCTCTGGCGGTGCTCGCGTCCGCTGGGGCGCTCACCCCAGGGGTCCTGCTCGGCCTGCTGTTCGTGATCGGGATCGGAGGCGCGGCGAGCGCTCCGACCTGGCAGACGTTGCAGCCAGAGCTCGTTCCCGCAGCCGATCGCCCACAGGCGATCGCGCTGGGATCGGTCAACCAGAATCTCGCCCGCGCCGTCGGCCCCGCGATCGGGGGCGTGCTGCTGGCGGCGACGGGCGCCGCGATCGTGTTCCTGGCCAACGCGGCGTCGTTCCTCGCGGTGCTGGGCGCGGTGGCAGTGACCATGATCCCCAGGCGCAAGCTGACCCTGCCGCGCGAGCACGCCATAGCCGCAGTGCGCGCCGGAGGCCGCTACACGATCAACAGCCCCACCCTGATCGCATTGATCGCCCGAGCGATCGCCTTCATCTTCCCGGCCGGCGCCATCTGGGCATTGCTGCCACTGGTCGCCCGCGGCCGGCTCGGTCTCGGCTCGTCCGGCTACGGACTGCTGCTCGGATGCGTGGGGGTCGGCGCGCTGGCCGCCGCGACGTTCGGCCCGGCGCTCAGGCAGCGGCTGGCCCCGCGCGGCATCTACGCCCTGGCCTGCCTGGTGCTCGCCGGCGCTTCCGTGCTGCTCGCCATGACACACAGCGTCGCGGTCGCGGTCGTCGCGCTGGTCGCGTCCGGCGCGGCGTGGATCACCGGGCTCGGATTGCTCGGCGCGGCCTACCAGGGCGAGCTTCCCAGCTGGGTGAAGGCCCGCGGCCTCTCCTATTACCTCGTCGCGTTCCAGGGAGCAAACGGAATCGGGGCGCTCGTCATCGGCGGGGTCGCCCAAGGGAGCTCGGTCTCAGACGCCCTGTATGTGGTCGGCGCGATGCTTGCGGTGGCGGCGGTGATCACCTGGCGGCTGGCGCTTCCGGCGTCCGCGGCAGGGGCCATCACGTCAGAAGAGCCGCTGCCGCTCCCGGAACTGGACACAGCGGTCGAGCACGGACCGGTCGTGATCACGGTGACCTACGCTCTGGCGCCGGGCGACGACCAGCGATTTCTCGAGCGAGCGGCGGAGCTGCGCCGCGTGCGGCGTCGGACGGGGGCGACGCACTGGCATCTGCACCGTGACCTGGCCGACCGCGATGTCTTTGTGGAGATGTTCGTAGTCGGCTCCTGGGAGGAGCACGAACGCCAGCACGACCGTCTCGGAGGTCGCGAACGCGCGATCCTCGATGAAATCGACCGTCTGCTGCGTCCCACCACCCACCGCGCCGCGAGACACGCCTTGGGGGTCCGTCCGCCGCGATCGCACCAGCGATGACGGCGCCGGCCGCACCAACGCGTCCCCCCGGCGCTCGAGCCGACGATCTCGGCCACCCAGCTCGCGACACTGAGCGACCGTGCCGCCTGGCTGATCAGACTGGCGACGAATAGATAGCCGGTTGTGAGACATAGATGGCGTGGCCGCCGCGCACAGTCGCCTGCTCCGCCACCGCACGGCAGAGCGCCAGGCCTGCCGGACTCAGGTCTCCCGCGCTGGTCGGCCAGAGACGCGCTTCTCGCCAGAAGGAGGTTCCAAGACGTGCTCGAACGCTATCGGTCGAACGACAGAGCGGCCACGAAGTGCTCGCGACTCGTGTAGGCGTCAAGCACCCACGTGCGCGGCGCGGCCCGCTGCCAACGAGGAAGCCGGCTGGTACGACCGCACGGCGCAGTCGCATACGCAACGCCCAATTCTGCACGCCGCGAGCGAGCCCCGGATCCGGCGACATCCGCTGCTGATGGCACCGTTGCGATTGCCGGCGCGCGCAGGGGCGCCCTGGTCGCCGGGGGGCGGGGCGATGCGTTTGTGTCTCTCGATTCCAGACACCGATGGCTGCGCTCAGGATCGCTCCGGGATTGGGGATGCGCCTGCCGGCTTCGGATGTCGGCGGCGTTAGCGAGGGATCGTGTTCGCGGCGGCGGCTTGGAAGTGGGGGAGCACGCCGGCCCAGCCGTGTTGGTTTTGTTGGCGGCGTTCCGGGCCGTGGGCGCCGAGCCGTTCGGACCCGCGATGCTCGATCGCGACGGCCGTCCCTTTGCGCTCGTCGGCGGTGAAGGTGATCTCGACCGCGGTGGCGTCGGCGCGGTCCTGGTGCAGGTGCCAGAGGTAGGTGATGGTGGGGCGGCTCACAGCGGGTGATCTCGCCCCAGTCGTGCTCGTCGCCTTGAGGGGTGCGCTCGTAGATGCGGCCGCCGACGCCGGGTTTGATGACGATCGCGACGCGGGCTGGGCGCTGACGGTGTGGGTCGCCGGCCACCAGGTGCTGGGCGCGGTCCAGAGCTCGAAGGTTCGCTCGGGTGCGGCTGCCACGTCGAACGTGATCCGTAGCGGCTCGGTCATGTCGCGTCAGTGTTGTCGGCGACGAGGCGGAAACGTGTCGCCGCATCGCCCCACACCTCTCGCAGGTACGCGCGTACGGCGTCAAGACCTAGGTCGTGGAGCTGGTAGAGCCGGCGGATGCCCTCGGCGGTGGAGGTCACGATCCCGGCTTCTTTGAGCAGGCGCAGATGTCGGGACACGGCCGGGCGGGTGAACGGCATGTCGTCGGCGATCTCGCGCACCGAGCGCGAGCCATCGTGCAGCAGTTCGAGGATCTCGCGGCGGTGCGGATCGGCGAGCGCATCGAAGGGATTGCTCGCCGGTCGTGGCACCGGGTTTGATGGTAGCCGGCCGTTTACGGTAACCTTGGCGTTACCATGAGCGAACCAGTCACCGGAAACGGCACCAAAGACGCTCCCTGGGTTCTCCGGACCCCGCCCGGCCACTCGGAGTACCGGGCCTACCGCAACGTCGCGGCGGACCCGCCGACACTTGTCTGCATCGTCGGCAAGACCACGCTCGGCATCAGCTGCGTTGCCTCGAAGACCTACGCGCCATCCTCATCGCCCGCGGCGATTGGATCGCGCTCGGCAACGCCGACGAACAGAAGCCCGCGGCCGAGGGCACCGTTGAGGCGTGGGCGCGCGCGCCCGAGAACCCGGTCCGGGGCTGGTACGGCGTCAAGAAGGGCCTGCGGGGGCGATTTGCGAACTACGTGCCGCCGGTCATGGAGCACCTGGGGGTCGCCGAGCTTGAGCACAACCCGCGTAACAACCGCATGCGAGCCAGGTAAGAGCCTCGCGACATGGCCAAGACCTATCACCTCGGCCGGACCCGACGGCTTGTCAACGCCGCGATGACCCCGCTGGCGCGGTTCGGGCCGGCCGGCCGACACGCGTATATCCTCACCGTCCGCGGCCGCAAGACCGGGACGGCGTATTCCAATCCGGTCATCTTGATCGAAGACGACGGACGCTGGCTGGTCGCTCCCTACGGCGAGGTGGCCTGGGTCCGCAACGCCCGGCATGCCGGCGAGGTGCAGCTCCCCCGCGCCGGCCGCTCTGAGCGACTCGCGATCGCGCAGGCCAGCGCCGAGCAGGCCGCCCCGATCCTGCAGCGCTACCTCAAGCGGGTGCCGGTGGTGCGCCCGTTCTTCGATGTCCGCACCGACTCGCCGCTGTGTGAGTTCGTGACCGAGGCGCCGCGTCACCCCGTCTTTCGGCTCACTGCCCAGTTCGATCTCCAGCAATGACCACGCGCACAGACCGGCCATGCTTCTCAGCAATCTGACACCCACGACGGCAGGAGGACGCACATGAGCAGGGATCTGATCATCCGTTACCGAACCCTGCCCGAGCAGGCCGACGAGAACACCCGTCTGGTCAAGGCGGTCTTCGCGTCGCTGGCTGAGATCAACCCGAAGGGCTTTGCCTACGCGACCTATCGACTCGCCGACGATGTGACCTTCGTGCACGTCGCCCATTTCGACGGAGCCGAGAATCCGCTTGCCACGCTGCCCGCCTTCGCGGATTTCCAGCGCGATCTCAGCCAGCGCTGTGCCGAATCACCGACGCCGACCGAGGCGACCGTCGTCGGCTCCTACGATTCGGCCGCGTGACGCTGACTGAACTCGTGATCGCCCACTCGAATCCAAAGGGGGGACCCGATGCGCGCTTATGAGGCCACCGCACTGATCGACGCCGGCCCCGAGCAGGTCTGGCCCGTGCTCACGGATATCGCCGCCTGGCCGAGCTGGGACTCCGGTGTGTCGAAGGTCGACGGCCGGCTCGCGCTTGGAGAGAAGCTGTCGGTCACCGTCGAGGCCAACCCCAGGCGGGCGTTCCCGGTCAAGGTCGCGGCGCTCAGCGAGCCTGAACGCATGGTGTTCCGTGGCGGTATGCCTCTTGGTCTGTTCACGGGCGAGCGGACCTACACGCTCCAGCGCCAGGGCACCGCGACGCGTTTCACGATGCGCGAGCAGTACACCGGGCCGCTCGCAGGCATGATCTTCAAATCGATCCCCGACCTCGGCCCGTCGTTCCAGCAGTTCGCCGATGGACTCAAAGAACAAGCCGAAACCGTCCGGCGCACAGCCGATCAGAACACGAGGAGATGAGATGTCCAGCTACACCGATGCCTAAGCAGGAGCGGGCGAAGCTGCGTGACCGGGTCGTGTGGGCGTCGCCGTCGAACCCCTACTACAGCCTCGACGGCGTCCACGTCGGCGAAGCCATCACGACCGCCTCCGCGACGCTCGGGACCGAGGCGCCGCTGCACATCGGGCTGAACCACTGGTACCTGGCCCACAAGCCCGGTTACCGCCTCTGCATACGCACAGCGTTGATCTTGCACGGCTGCTCCGGAGCCCCGCTTCCGGCGAGGAGCGCGTCTGCGCCCGCGCCGGTCTCGTAATCTGACGGAGATGGCTGACATTCCTGCGGTCGTGGCGTCGATCGACACGCGCCTTGACCAACTCGCTAACCAGATCAGCACGCCGGAGGACTCGCGCATTGCGCTGCAGGCACGGCCCTTATCGCCGCAGCGGCGGCGCCCAGGATAGCCGGCGCAGCCACGAAGCGGGCGCCCGCCGTCGCCGGCGCGGCCACGAAGCGGGCTCGACGCTCGGCCTCACAGACCAAGCCAACGACGGCGCCCGTTCGCCCCGCTCCTCCGGCGTCGGCCCCCAAGCTCAGCGTTCCACTGGCGACGGGTGAGACGACCAGGACCACGCGCCCCGCGCCTCCTCGCCGAGCCGCTGCGGCAGGGACCCGGGACAAGCGGTCGGGCTCGTCGCTGTCGGCCGAGGCCGACGCTCGGTCGGGTCTCAGCGCGGGCGCGATCGCCGAGCAAGCCGGCGCCAGCTACAACCGAATGCTCGCCCTGTTGCGGGAGCTGGAGTCCCCCGGGACGATTCGGCGGACCGGCAGCCGCCGCTCGACGCTGTGGCTGCTGATCACCGACGAGGAGCGGATCGCCCAGCGCGCCGCCGAGCTCGAGCGTCTGGTCAGCGCCCGGCGCGAGGATCGCACCCAGCGGCGAGGTCGAGCCCGAACCTCGTAGGCCCCGCGTTGGCGCGAGCCGCGTCGACGGCCCGGGTCATCCCTGCGTCGCTGGATGACGAACTGCGCGCCAGCCACGCTGCATGCGGTCATTCCAGCGCCGTTGGAGAGCCGGCGTTCGGGCGCTGAAGCGACTGCCCCAACGCATGGAAAGCGACAGCGGTCGACGGCGCATCCAGGGCTGCGGCGAAAGGGTACGATGCTCCAGGATCCCTTCGGAGCCGAGCGCCGGGGAGCGCGTGAGCGACTACGACATCAAGCTTGACGACAAGTATGGGCAGCTTGCGCTCATCGATCTCGCTCGGGAGGCAGCGGCTCACGAGCCGTGGTTCAACCAGACGCTTACAACCGTCAATGACGCCGTGGTTCGGCTTGGTGTGCTGGAGGGTGAGTTTCATTGGCACAAGCACGACCACGAGGATGAGTTCTTTTTGGTTCTCGACGGCGAGCTCGTGATCGAGGTAGAAGGCCGTGACACGGTCAGGCTGGGCCCACAACAGGGTTTCACGATGCCGAAAGGGATCATGCACAAGACCAGTGCTCCCACGCGCACCGTCGTCGTGATGATCGAGCCTGCCGGCGTGATACCGACAGGCGACTGACCGCTCGCGATCCCCCCCGCCCAGGGTCGACGGGTCGCTGCCGCTTTGGAATGCGATGAAAGAGCCCCGGTCCCGTAGTTTTGCCGGCTGAGCCGGAGGGGTCGGCGCTCTGCGTCGAACAACATGAGGTCAGGCGCGCGCGGATTCCGGCCGCGCGAGCCGGCCATTCGAATAGCAGGCGCCGACCGCGGTGGACGCTAACGCGATCGTCGGCCGGGTTGTCTGCGGGCCCTTTGAGAGGAGGGAAGGCGTGATGCTGCATGTCGGACTGGATCTCAGCCGCCGGCGGTTGGATGTGTGCGCTCTGTCTGAGCGTGGTGAGCTGGTCGAGGAGCTCGCCGCCGCTCCTCCTCGTCCATACGAGCAGTCTCCCGACGGCTCACGGCACCCCCCGACAAACAGGGGGCGCGCCGCGGCGCGCCCCCTGCTGCTTCGTGCATCGGCTCGTTCAGGCGTCCGAGAGCCGTGCATCGGTTACGTCGGCAGCGGCTCCTGCGGTCGTGCCTCGAACGTGTAGTTCGAGGCGGACTCGAGGAAGTTATGCACCGCCTCGCGCGTCTCTGCGTTGTCGGGATGTCCGTGTACGGAGATCGCATGGTCAGCGGCCGCGCGCGCGACCTCGTCCTCCTCGCCGATGATCACCAGCGAGCAGTTGCTTTCGCTGGGGAACCGACGACAGTCGGCCATCATTCGGGCCATTACCCCTCCTCTTACGGGTGATTCCGCAGGCGAATCCTCGCGCGTGTCGGCGAACGAGTCAATAGCGGGGGCAGATCGCGGGGCGTCTTCTCGTGCCACAGCCAAGCGACCCGCGTCATGCCGTTTCCTGGCCCGGCTTGGCTCGCTCCCGCGCTGCCCCTTTTCAGTGAGAAGCTTGGCTCGCGCGTTGCTTTTCTGCGACGCGTAGTGGATGGTCCCTGACGGCTCCGGGCTGACCCATGCTCCTTTGGTCGGATGGTGCTGACCTTCATGGAAGTTGTCGCTCGGGGCCGCCAGGGACGTCCTGGCGTGACCTGATGGGAGCGTGGCATCGCACCGACTGAAAATTGTCCGCCGGCTCCCATGCGAAGCGAGAGCGCCGCTCGCCGACGGCGTCCGGGCCGCTTGGGTGTCTCAGCTTAGCCAAGCGAGCCGACGCAGCGGGTGTCCGCCGTCTCGTGCATGGGCAACGCCGCGATTGTGCGGGACTCGTGTCCGCCCCGCTCGTGGCGAAAATGAGGGCTGAGCGTCGCCGCGTCGCACGGAGACGGGTTCCCAACATCGGTCTTCGGCGTCTTGGCAGTCGCACCGCTGCGGACATTCAGGGCGCCGCCCTGGGGCGCCGGCCCATCTTGACGGCCGAGATGGTCAGTGAACTCAGGGCCCAGGCTCCTTCGATGACTCGCCCAGCCGCCTGGGTCATGAGACCGCCTGGGCCCGTGATCTCTTCGGCATCCAGGCGCTTGACCGCCTCGGCCAGCGCGTCAGGAGTCACGAGCCCCTCCACCGCCACCGCCGCCGGCAGCTGCGGCCGCCGCGATCACCGGCTTGCATCGTTTCCCGGCATGGACCACATCGCATCGACGCCGCGCCCTGAGCCATGTCCGTCATCGAAATATCCGCTGTGACCGCGCGCTGCTCGAGGCCGCCGGCGCCTTTCGGTGGATCAACGACCCGGATGAGAGCGTCGCCTGGATGATCCGGTTCGTCGATGCCGGGCTGACCGCCGTCCGCGACAGCCCCTGACCGCTGAGCGCGCTGCGTGCAGCTTTTCGATCCCTCTTCGGTAGCGGTTATGTGCCTGTTGGCCGCCTCCGATGGGATGACGGCATGACATCCATCGATCACCACTCCTCTGACGCCGCGGCGCGCCCCCGCGCCGCCGCCCCCCGCGCGCCGGGAAGCCACGCGCCGGGCAACCACGCGCCGGGCAACCACGCGCTCAGCGCCCGCGACCGCCGCTATGTGCGGGCGATCGATGGCTGGCTGGCCGGCCGCATCCGGACCCGTGCCCGCCAGCTTCGCCGAGCGGGCCCGGCGACCGCACCGAGCTGAACGGGCGCCCGATGACCCGGTGCGTCGACGCCGGCCGCCGCGTGGACTCACACGCCGCCCGCATGTCCGAGGCGACGGCGCGCCGACGCGCCGGTGAGCATCGCTTCTGACTGCCTGATCGCGGGAACCATCGTCTCGTCCTGGTTGGTGAGGATCACGACGACGTATCCGCTCCGCGGGTAGATGTCGATCTGACCTTCGTAGCCGGGCGTTCCGCCGTTGTGGCCGACGAAGGTGACGCCGTTGATCGCCTGGTAGGCGAATCCGTCGCTGTACTCGTCGACGGGCGGGCCGCCGGGCTGCGGGGCGTCGACCCTCGGCTTCAAGATCGCGGCGGTCATCGTGGGTGTGAGCAGCCTGTCGTGGATCAGCGCCTGCGCGAACGCGAGCAGGTCGGCGACGGTGGAGTAGGCGCCCCCGGAGGGGTTGGCGAGCTGCGGCGTCGAGCTGTTGTCGCGCAGCGCGCCCGGCTGCGAGGGCAAGCCGGGCGTGGGAGCGGCGTCCGGCCCGCCGTCGGGCTGCGCGAGCGTGTAGCCGTGTGCCATCCCAGGCACACGCGCCGGCACGTAGGGGCGCACGTCGGTGTGCGTCATGCCGGCCGGAATGAGGATATGCCGGCCCACGTAGCCGGCGTAGCTCTCGCCGCTGACACTCGCGATGATCGCGCCGAGCAGGATGTAGCCGTCGTTGCTGTAGAGAAACCGTGTGCCGGGCTCGAACCGCAGGCGTTCCCGCACGATCAGCCCGGTCATCGCGGTCAGCCCCGCCGGCGGATCGCGGCGCGAGAGGCCCACATCATCAAGGCCCGAGGTCATCGTCAGCAGCTGCTCGATCGTGACGTGGTCGGCGATCGCGGCGGGCAGCCCCTTCAGGTACCGGCCGACGGTGGCGTCAAACGAGAGCCGGTGGCGCTCCACGAGCTGGGCGATCGCCAAGCTCAACCTCTACCCCTACGACGTCCTCGTGCTCGACCGAGACCTCCCGGGGTTGCACGGTGACGCGATCTGCCGCCTCGTCGCCGAGAGCGAGAACCCGGCCATGGTGCTGATGCTCACCGCCGCCGACGCGCCGGGTGAACGCGTCGCCGGTCTCGCGCTCGGCGCAGACGATTACCTGCCAAAGCCGTTTCACTTTCCCGAGCTCGTCGCGCGGCTGCGCGCGCTCACCCGCCGCCGGCCGGCGACTCGGGCACTCGTCCTGCGTGTCGGCGACATCGAGCTGGACTCGACCAAGCGCACCGCCGCCCGCGCCGGCCGCCCGCTCGACCTCTCAGCCAAAGAGCTCGGCGTGCTCGAGGCGCTGCTGCGCGCCAGTCCAGGCGCGCTGACCGCAGAGCAGCTCCTGCTCAAGGCCTGGGATGAGAACGCCGACCCGTTCACCCGGACCGTGTACGTCACGATCGCTCGCCTCAAACGCAAGCTCGGGGACCCCCAGCCGATCCGCACCACCCCCGGGATCGGCTACCGAATCACCTAGCCCGATCCCCACCCGGCACAGACGAGCGAGGACCCGGCTACGGACATCGCGAGGGCGCTCTCCCCGATCGACGCGCGACGGATGGACGGGTTCGCCCCGGCGCGGCCGGGTCGCCCGCTACCGTCCGTGCGCATGGAGCTTGGCGGCTGGGCCCTGGCCCGCACCGCGACGGCGCGCGCCGCTGCCGTTGCGGCGGCGCTGGCGTGCGTCGTCGTCAGCGTCGTCGGCGGTCCGGTGGCCTCCGGGGCCGCCCAGTCGGCGCCGGTCAGCGCCGCGGTCGCCCGGGATGTCGGCCAGATGCTCGTGGCGACGTTCGCCGGCACGTCGCCGTCGCCGGCGCTCCTGTCGGCGATTCACTCCGGACGCGTCGGCGGGATCATTCTGTTCGGCGACAACACCGGCGGCGCGGTTGCAGCGACGCGATCGCTCACCGCGCGCCTGCAGGCCACCGCGATCAGCGGCGGCAACCCGCGGCTGCTGATCATGACCGATCAGGAGGGAGGTCAGGTCAGGCGCCTCGCGGGGCCCCCGGCGCTGGCGGCGAGCCAGATGACCACGCCCTCGGTCGCCGCGGCGCAGGGGCGGGCGACGGCGGAGATGCTGCGCTCGGCCGGGGTCAACGTCGATCTCGCGCCGGTTGCCGACGTGTCTGAGATCGACGGGTTCATGACGATCGAACACCGGACGTTCGGAAGCGATCCGGCGCGAGTGGCGGCCGCGGCCTGCGCGTTCGCCGGCGCGCTCGCCGCCGGCGGTGTCGGCTACACGCTCAAGCACTTTCCGGGGCTGGGAGATGCCGTTCTCAGTACCGACGACGCGCCGGTGTCGGTGCCGGCGGGCGCCGGACTGCTCGCCGCCTCCGACGCCGCGTACCGGCGATGCGGCTCCGGCCCCAGAGCGCTCGTGATGATCAGCAGTGCGAGCTATCCGCACCTGACGGGCTCCACGCCGGCCGTCATGTCGCCCGCCGCCTATCGCGGGCTCGCCTCCGACCGTGCCGACGCCGTCACGATCAGCGACGACCTGCAGGCTCCGGCGCTCGCCGGCGTCACGGCGCCGGCCCGCACCGCGATCAACGCGGGCCTCGATCTGGCGCTCTATGCACAGACCGAGGCAGCGGCGGAGGACGCGTACCCGATCCTCGTCGACGACATCCGCCTCGGAGTATTGAGCGTCCACCGCGTCGCGGCCGCCGCCGCGGCGATCCATGCGCTGAAACAGAGCCTGGGACTGCTGACCGCGTCGAGCTGACCCCGGGGCCGCCGGTTCCCGAGCCGATCCGCCGCCGGCGCACGCACCGCCGTCACGTCCCGCAGGGCCGCGCTGCGATGTTGGCGCGCGCGATCAGCCACCTGGTGGACCGGCGTATGAACCTGGCCGCCCGGCGTGAGGCCGACCTGACGCGCGGTGTAGCGGTGGTGCGCGTGAACGACGATCGACTGCCCGTCGACGTCGACCCCGATCAACCGGAGAACGTGCCCAGGGCGCTGGCCGGTGTGTCGTTGGCGTCGCCGGCGAACGTCACCAGATACGTGGAGCCGGTCAGCACCTCGGTGATCGACGCGTCCAGTTCGCCGATCAGTCCGAGCGCGCAGGTCGCCACCCCGGAGCCGTTGGTCGTCTTCGTGCACAGCGTCGTGCCGGCGATCGAGAACACCAGCGTACGTCCCGACAGCGGACCGGCGGGCGCTCCGCCGGTCCGCGTCGCGGGTGCCGGCGCGCCGCGCAGCCGCGCGGTGGGCGGTGTCGGAGCGACCACCATGCTGGCCGCCGTGGTCACCGTGTAGGTGATCGACGCCGAGGCGGTCTGGCCGTCCTCGCTGGTCGCGGTCACCGTGTAGGTGATCGTCCCCGCGTTCCCGGTGGGCAGCTTGCCGGCGCGGCCCGACCCGCCGTTGCTGTCGGTGCACGACGCGATCCCCGGTGCGCCGCTGAAATCGGTGCAGGCGAACGTGGTGCTCACCGATTGTCCGAGCGCGTAGGTGCCGCCGGACGCGGGGCTGTTGATCTTGACGCTCGGCGGGCCGACCACCTTGTAGCTGATCGTCGTGCTTGCGGTCTGACCATCTGTGCTGGCGGCGGTCACCGTGTAGGAGAACGAGCCGGTCCGACTGGTGGTCAGCGCCCCTGACCCGCCGGTGGCGCCGTTGCTGTCGGTGCAGGAGCCGATCCCGGGCGCCCCACTGGCGTCCGAGCAGGAGAACGCGGTCGGGACCGTCTGGCCGACGTTGTACGTCTGACCGCTCGCCGGACTGCTGATCGAGACCGACGGGGGGCCGAGCACCGTGTAGCTGATGCTCGCCGTCGCGGTCTGACCGTCCTGGCTGGTCGCGGTCACCGAATACGTGAACGTCCCGGCCTGCGTCGTGGTCAGCGACCCGGACCCGCCGGTCGCACCGTTGCCGTCGATGCAGGAGCTGATCCCCGGCGCGCCACTCGCGTCCGAGCAGGAGAACACCGTCGACACGCTCTGACCCACGTTGTACACCTGATTGTTGCCCGGGCTGACGATCGACGCCGACGGCGCGCCGAGCACCGTGTAGCTGATACGCGCCGTCGCGGTCTGACCATCCTGGCTGGTCGCGGTCACCGTATAGGTGAAGCTGCCGGCGTTGCTCGTGGCGAGCGATCCCGGGCTCGTCGAGCCGTTGGAGTCGGTGCACGTGCGAATGCCCGGCCCGCCGATCCCATCCATGCAGCTGAAGCTCGTCGGGACCGATTGACCAACCGCGTACGTGCCGCCTGAGGCGGGCGAGGTGATCGTCGCGGTCGGGGCTGCCGCGACCGAATAGGTGATCCTCGCGGTTCCGACGAACCCGTCCTGGCTGGTCGCGGTCACGACATACGTGTGGGGACCAGGCGCCGTGGTGTCAAGCGTCCCGCTGCCGCCCGAGGTCGTGTTCGTCCCCAGGGAGTCGTCGCACGAAGCCAGGCCGGGCCCGGCGGTCCCCTCGGTGCACGTGAAGGATGTCGACACGGTCTGGCCGACGGCGAACGTTTGGCCGGTCGCCGGCGAGGAGATCGTTGCGGTGGGCGCGTCGGCGACGACCTCGGTCAGGGTGTCGGAGCTCCCGCCGTGTGTGCTGTCGCCCGAGTAGCCGGCGGTGATCGAATCGTCGCCGGTCGGCAGCGAGCTGGTGGCGAGGCTGGCCTGGCCTCCGCTGAGCGTGACCATGGCGAGCGCGCCGCTGCCGTCGCTGAAGGTGACCGTGCCGGTCGGGGTCGAGCCACCGGCAGGGCTGTCGCTCACCGTCGCCTTGAACGTCACCGACTGCCCCGTCTCGACCGGGTTGGGCGAGGCGGTGAGCTTGGTCGTCGTCGTCGTCATCGAACCTGGAGCCGTGAAGGCGGCGAGACCGTCCGGGGTGCCCAAGCCGGTCGGACCGTCATAGCCGACCTCTGCCGTGCACAGGTAGGCCGGCGAGCACGTCCCATCGCTGCCGGAGGTGACGTCGTAGAGCGCCGACGGGTCGGCGTACGGGTAGGAGGCCGGGTTGCTGCCGGCAGCCGGCGGGCCTGCCAGGGCGTAGACAGCAGCGATCATCGGAGACGACGCGCTCGTCCCGCCTACCTCGAGCCAGCCGCCCTCGCTATATGTGTCGTAGACCGCAACCCCGGTGTTCGGGTCGGCGTCGGCGGCGACGTCATTGTCGGTGCGACGCGAACAGCCGCTGTCCTTCTGCCAGCTCGGCTTCGGGTCAACGGCCGAGCACCCCGATCCGCTGCCCTGCCCGCCGCCCGAGCTGCCCCACGCAGTCTCCGACCAGCCGCGGGTGTTGGAGGCGGTCGACAGCGAGGTACCTCCGACCGCCACGACGTCGCTGGACGCAGCCGGATAGCTGACGCCGTAGCCGTCATCGCCGGCGGATGCGGTCACCGCGACACCGGGGTGGTCGTAGTACTCGGAGTCGTAGGTGGTGTCCGACGAGCTCTCCGACCCTCCATAGCTGTTGGAGACGAAGCCGGCCCCGGCGGCCACGGCCGCGTTCACCGCGGTCCCGAGGTCGCCGGTTGCCTGGGAGTTCGCCTCGACGAGGTCCACCTTGCAGTTCGGACAGATGGCACTCACCATGTCGAGGTCGAGGCTCTCCTCGACGTCCCAGCCGGTCGCGTCGGCATCGGCCGGCAGCGGACTCGTCGCGCCGTTCTGGTTGAGGATGCTGAAGCAGCCGTTTGCCACCGTGCAGGCGGGCAGGCCGTAGGCACTGCGGTATGTCGCGAGGTCGCTCGCGGCGTCCGGATCGTTGTACGCATCGACGACCGCGACGGTCGCACCCGTCCCGCGGCTCGCGGAGGCGGCGCTGAGGTTGTAGGCGCTCTGGAGATCGGTCGGGCCGTATCCGTATCCGGACGGCGCGGCGAGGCTCGTGAATGGGCTCGCCGCTCGCTCGGCGAGGAACTGCTGCTGGGTCTCGGACTTGACGTCGGTACGAACGAGCGTCAGGCACTGGAACGTCCCAGGCGTCGCGACGGCGCAGGCAGGCCTCACGGAGGCTGCAGCGCTGCCCGCCGACAACCCGAGAACGCCCAGTCCAACCAGCCAGAGCAGCGCGGCGCGACACGCCGCTGCCCGACGAAATGAGAACACGACCAATACCCCCAACATGCCGCCGATGGTCTCCCGGACCCTTCGGTCACCCTATCACGCAACCTGACGCCCGTGTTGTTTTCTTGCTCGGCGGCCGCCCGGACTTTATCGGCGGCGGTTGTCACCCCGGTCCGCGCGGCGCCGCACGGCTGCGGCGTAGCGTTGCCCGCGATGACTGGCGCCGAGAAGGACTTCCCGGTCGCTGCGCCGATCCAGGACGCGGTGGTCGGTGCCGTGACGCGCAGCGACGTCGGATACGCGGTGCCCACTCCCGAAAGGCATGCGGATGCCCTTGTCGCCGTTCGCGCACCGGCGGCTGGACTGGAGGATCGACCCCGAGCAGGTGACCGTCGTCCCCGACGTCATGCATGGGCTGTCGGAGCTGTGTCTCCGACGCTGCGCGGCGATACGGCGTCTCGCTCACATCAGCCTCGAAGGCATTCGATCTCGCGGCGTGGAAGACCGCGTTCACCGCCATCGCGTGGCTCGGCGCGGTCATCTCGCTCCCCGAGCATCTCACCGACGCGATCGGGCGGATCGCCACCGCACTCCGAGGCTGAGACGCGATCGCACCCCCCGCGTGGCCGGCGGGTCGAGGTGCTTGCGCATCCTCGGGGCGGAGCGCGCGACGACCGCCGACTGCCGCTGGGAAGGACGGCGCTCGCTGTTGCTCGGAGGGACATTTGGCGCGGGCGCGTCGTGCGCGAGGGCGTGGCGTCTCGTAGGTGAGGTTGGATCTCGCGGCTGGACCGCTGCGAGGGTCTCACTCGATCGTTGACCGTCGCCTGCCGTCCGCCCGCCTCACCGACGGTCGCCGGCGCGGTCCGGGGGCAACGGCGGCCGGGAAAGGGCGGCCGGGCGGCGGCGGTCGGCGACATGCAAGCGTCCATCCCCCCGATCAGAGCGCTGCGATGGACGTCTGCCGACCGCTGGCCCCCCGCGGCCCGTGAGGGCACGTCGACCGCCGATCGAGCGACCTCCACCCACCGCAGGGGAACGGTGTTCATCCCAGGCATGGCCGCGCGGAACCGCCCCGCGTACGCGCCCACCTCGACGCGGCCGTCAGACGCGATCGTCGGCGTCCGGGAACAGCGCGGCATACATGCGCAGATCGCGCGCCGCCTCGTCGAGGCGGCCGAGGTCGCGCGGCGCCACGGCGCGGTTGTGCTACACGTCGGGCATCTGAACGAGCACGTGGCCGCCCCCAGCACAGCAGCAGAGCGTCAGACGCCGGTCGTGATACCTCCGACCGCGGCAGGGCGCCGGCGATCTCGTCCACGCCTGCCGGTGAGCGTGCTCGATGGAATAGATCCGCGCCGGCGAGCGTCATCTCCTTCGACACCCGCAACGAAAGGACCCGCAGAAAGGACCGTCATGACCAACCGTGCGATCACGAACCTTCGATGGGCCACGGCGGCGGCGGCCGCCGGCGTGCGCGGCGTGCTGCTGGCCACGACGGTGTCGGCGGCGGCCGCGACGGATGCGTCGGTCAGCCCGCGCGACGACTGTGGCGGGTTCAACGGCCATGTCGTCTGGCCGGGACCGACGAGTCCGTCGATCCAGATCTACGGCGAGGTCTGGGACAGCGGATGCTCCGGCAGCACCTCGGTGTGGCTGTCGTGGAACAGCCCCACCTACGACAACATCCAGGCCCAGGCCGCCGGCGAGTCTCAGACGGAGGGGGTCAACTACGAGACCAGCCTGTCGACGGCCCCTCAGGACATCAAGGTCGCGGTGTGCAGCACCGACGGCGGCTGGCACTGTGGAGATCCCGTCGCGGTGACGCCCAGCGCGCCCGCGGCGCCGACGCAGACCACCACTCCCACGGTCGTCAGCACGCCCGTGACCAGCACCCCGACGACGCCCACCGTCAGCGCGCCGGTGACCAGCACCCCGACCCCCACTGTCATCATGCCGGTGATCACCGCCGTTCCCCAGCCCGCCGCGCCGTCACGGACACTGCGGATCTGGCTGACGCTCAGCTGGACGTGGGACCGGGCGATCACCCGACTGAGCGCGGTCAAGGTCGGTCGCTTCCCCGTCCACACCCGCCTGCTGCTGCGCTGCGTGGGCCACGGCTGCCCGCGACCGGTGACCGCGGCCGCGACCGGCGGGCGCAGCGTGCACCGGCTGCTGCGCCGGCTGCAGGGCGAGCGCTATCGGGCCGGCGACCGGCTCCTGATCTCCCTGCAGGCGTTCGGATGGCGTCCCGAACAGGCCGCGGTCGAGATCCGGGCAGGCCGCAAGCCCACGGTCACGTTGCCACCGAGCTGAGTCGGATGAACACGCCCGCATCCTCTCACGGCCCCGCGTTCTGGATCTGCGCGACCTGCGGGGTCGAGCATGCCCAGGCCGACGCGGTGTGCGCGATCTGCGCCGACGAACGCCAGTGGGTCCCGGCCGGCGGACAGCGCTGGACGACGCTGGATCAGCTCGCGGCCGCGGGCCACCGTACCCGGGTGGCCGAGCTCGAGCCACAGCTGTTCGCGATCACCGTCGAGCCGGGCGTCGGGATCGGCCACCACGGCCATCTCGTCGTGACCGCGGCCGGCAGCCTGCTGTGGGATCCGCCCGGTTACCTCGACGACGCCGCCGTCGGCCGCATGCGCGAGCTCGGCGAGGTCGTGGCGATCGCCGCCAGCCACCCTCACATGTTCGGAGTGCAGGTGCAGTGGAGCCGAGCCCTGGGCGGCGTGCCAATCTTCGTATGTGAGCCTGACGCGGACTGGGTCGCGCGCCGCGACCCGGCAGTCGAGACCTGGCGGGGCCGGCTCGACCTGGCGCCGGGGCTGGCCCTGCACCAGTTGGGCGGGCACTTCCCGGGCAGCGCCGTCGCGCACTGGGCCGGCGGGGCAGGCGGGCAGGGCGTGCTGCTGGTTTCCGACACCATCCACGTCAACCCCGACCGGACGACGGTCACCTTCCTGCGCAGCTTTCCCAACCGGATCCCCCTGTCCTCGACGGTCGTGGAGCGCATCGCACGCGCCGCCGGCGAACATGCGTTTGACCGGGTCTACGACAACTTCGGCCACACGATCGACACGGACGCCGCCGCGGCCATCCGCCGGTCGGCCGACCGCTACGGCGCCTGGGCGCGGGGCGAGTTCGACGACCTCACCTGACCGCCGCGCCGGCGCACCCTCGCGCACATGCCCCCGACGCCCCTCGCGGGACGCCGGGGGCACACCTGGTGCTGCTACGCCGCGGCGGTCGCGCCCGCGGGGGCGGCGCTGCCCTGGTTCTTGGGGACGAAGCGGCTGGCGGTGAACGTGGCGCCCTGGGGGTCGGCGATCACGGTCATCCTGACCCACGGCGCATCGAACGGCGCGACGAGCACCTGACCGCCGAGCTCCGCGGCCCGGGTGGCGATCGCGTCGGCATCGTCGACCGCGAACGTCACGCTCCAGTGCGCGGGGACCCCGGGCTGTTGATCGGAGATCGGATTGATCGTCGCGACCACATCCTCGAAGCCCGCCGGGGCGCCGGTGCCGGCCTGCCGGCGGCGCAGGTCGGGATCGCCCTGCTCGAGAAAGTCCCCGTAGCCCGGCAGCCTCCACATCGCCGCGCCAGGCCCGAGATCCAGGGTCTCCCATCCGAACACCGAGCCGTAGAACCGCGTGGCGCGCTCGACATCGCGGGTGTTGAGACCGTTGAAGTTCAACGAACCGGGCTCGTTGACGATCTGGGCGCCACGGTGCTCCCGCGCCTGCCAGAGGCGGAGGATCGCGCCCTCGGGATCCGCGACCACCGCCATCCGGCCCGCCTGCGGCACGTCGAACGGCTCGGCCACGACCCGCCCGCCGGCATCCGACACGCGCACCGCGGTCTCGTCCGCGCTCTCGACCCACACGTAGGTGTTCCACACCGCGCGCGCCGGCGCGCCCTCGGGTGGCTGGGCGACGGCAGCGACGTCACCGCCGTGGAGGCGAGCGACGAAGTAGCTGCCGGGCGAGCCCGGCGGCATGATGTCCTCGAAGTCCCACCCGAACAGGCCACGGTAGAAGGCCACGGCCGCCTCGGGGTCGGGTTGGCTGCTGTCGACCCAGCACGGAACCCCGGCCGGATATCCATCTCGCTCGCGCATCGCGCTCCTTCCTAGTGGTTGTGCCGGCGGGTACGCTACGGACGGTTTAGGCCAGGATCTGTCCTCAACGTTGGGGATCGTGACAATCCGATGAGCGCCACCTCGAGCCGACTTCTGGAGCTTCTGTCCCTGCTCCAGGCGCGCCGCGATTGGCCCGGCGGCGAGCTCGCCGCCCGCCTCGAGGTGTCGGGACGGACGATCCGGCGCGATGTCGACCGGCTGCGCCGGCTCGGCTATCCGGTGGAGTCGCTGACCGGTCCGGCCGGCGGATACCGGCTAGCGGCGGGCACCGCGATGCCGCCGCTGCTGCTCGATGACGAGGAGGCGATCGCGATCGCGATCGGCCTGCGCACCGCGGCGCGCGCGTCGGTGACCGGGATCGAGGACACCGCGGTGCGGGCCCTCGTCAAGCTCGAGCAGGTGCTCCCCGCGCATCTGCGTCGCCGCGTCGCCGCGCTCAGCTCGACGACCGTCACCCTCCCGGTTCCCGGCCCCACCGTCGATCCGCAGCATCTGACGGTGATCGCCGCCGCCTGCCGCGACTCGGAATGCCTGCGCTTCCTCTACCGAAGCCGCGGCGGCATCGACAGCCGTCGTCAGGTCGAGCCTCACTCGCTGGTCAACCTCGGGCGCCGCTGGTACCTCGTGGCCTGGGACCGCCACCGCCAGGAGTGGCGGACGTTTCGGATCGATCGCCTCGACCGGCCTTCGTCGACCGGCCTGCGCTTCACCGCGCGCCCGCTGCCGGCCACCGATGCCGCCGCCTACGTCAAGCAGAGCATCGCCGGGGCCCCGAGCCGGTTTGAGGCGACGGTCACGCTGCATGCCGGCGCGGAGGAGCTCAGCGGCCGTGTTGCGCCCGAGTGGGGCAGGATCGAGCCGATCGACGCACACACCTGCGTCTACCGAACCGGCGATGAGGACCTCGGATGGCTGACCTTGCGGATCATGATGCTCGGCGTCGACTTCGACATCCGCGAGCCGCCCGAGCTCGTGGAGCACGTCCGCGCGCTGGGCCTCCGGCTCAGCCGCGCCGCCGGATGATCGCTGTAGGTCCGCGCGTGTTTGCCGATAAAGCATTTTGGGTGAGCGCGATCCCGTGCATACGTATCGAAGCGGCGGCGGCCGGCGCCGTCCGGGGCGGCGGGCGGTGACTGCACGCTCGACTCGAGGGCCGGCCTCCTGGCTCGCTCGGCTCGGCGCGATCGCGGGCCCGCTGCGCTCCGTCGGCTGGTCGCACACGCGCAGCGACACCACGGCTCGGCAACTGGCCGCGATCATCGCCTCGACCGATGACGCGGTGATCGGCAAGACGATCGAGGGTCAGATCCTCAGCTGGAATCCCGCGGCGCAGCGGATCTACGGCTACACCCCCGCCGAGGCGATCGGACGCCACATCTCATTCCTGCTGCCTCCGGGCCAGCACGACGAGATCGCCGGCATCCTCGCGCGGCTGACGGCCGGCCACCACGTCGACCACCTCGAGACCGTCCGCCGGCGCAAGGACGGGCGCGAGATCGCCGTGTCGCTGACGATCTCTCCGATTCGCGACGACGCCGGCCGCGTGGTGGGCGCGTCGACGATCGCCCGGGACATCAGCAGCGGGCGTGCGCTGGCGCAGCAGCTGCGCGCGTCCGAGGAGCGCTACCGCTCGACGCTGGATCACGCCCCGATCGGGATCGCGATCGTCGCGCTCAACGGACGTTGGCTGCGCGCCAACCGGGCGCTGTGCGAGATGACCGGTTACAGCGAGCGCGATCTGCTGGCCCGCAGGTCGGAGGACATCACCCACCCCGACGACCGTGAGGCCAGCCGCGAGAACACCCGGCGGCTGTTGGCCGGCGAGATTAAGACGGTGGAGAGCGAGAAACGGTATGTCCGGCCGGACGGCTCGATCGTGTGGGTGGCGCTGAAGGTGTCGCTGGTGCGCGACGCGGATGGGACGCTCATGCACCGCGTCGCGCAGATGCAGGACATCACCGCCGCCAAGCGCGATCACGAGCGACTGCTGGCGCACGCCCGCGAGCAGGAGGCGTTGCGGGCGATCGCGACCGTGGTGGCGAGCGAGGCGGCGCCGCGGGCGGTGTTCGCCGCCGCCGCCGAGCAGGCCGCCAGCGCGTTGAGCGCCGACGATGCCGGCGTCATCCGGCTGGAGGCGACCGGCGAGGCGCGCGTGGTCGGGCGCTGGTCAGCGGCCGGACTCCCGATGACGGCGATCGGCGCGCCGGTCGACCTCGACGCTGCGACCGCGGTCGCGACGACGCTGCGCACCGGGCGGCTCGCCAACGTCGGGACGCACGACCGGCACTGCCCGGCGCCCGCCAGCCCGGTTGCCGCAGAGCTGGCCGCGCCGGTCGAGGTCTACGGCAGGCTGTGGGGCGCGGTCAGCGTCAGCTGGCGGGCCGATACCGCCGGCGATCCGCAGGCGGCCGAGCGAATCGCGCGGATCGCTGACCTGGTCAGCCTCGCCGTCGCCGGCGCCGACGCCCGCGAGCAGCTGTCGCGGCTGGCCTCCACCGATCATCTCACCGGCCTGCACAACCAGCGGGCGTTCTCCGACCACCTCGACGAAGAGGTCCGCCGGGCGCGCCGCCACGGCCGCCCGGTCAGCCTGGTGGTGTTCGACATCGACCATTTCAAGCTGGTCAACGACACCCACGGCCACGAGGCAGGGAACCGCACGCTGGCCGAGTTCGCCGCCCGCCTGCGGGCGGTCCGCCGCGACGGGGAGATCCTCGCGCGCGTCGGCGGCGAGGAGTTCGCCTGGATCCTGCCGGAGACCGACGGCGACGGCGCGCAGCTCGCCGCCGAGCGGGTCCGCCGCGCGATCGCCGACCTGCCGTTCCCGGGCATCGGCAGGGTGACGACCTCGGCCGGGGTGTGCGCGCTGGACGATGCCGGCGACGCGCGCGAGCTGTTTCGCAATGCCGACCTCGCCCTCTACTGGGCCAAGTCCAACGGGCGCAACGCCACTTTCCGCTTCAGCGCAGCCGCGCTGCACCTGCTCACCGCCGACGAGCAGGCTGTCCGGCTGGAGCGCGCCAAGACGCTCGCCGCGGTCCGCGCCCTGGCCGTGGCCGTCGACGCCAAGGACCCGTCCACCCAGCGCCATTCGGAGCGTGTCGCCGAGCTCGCCGCGGCCCTGGGGACGGCTGCAGGCTGGGCGCCCGACCGCGTGGCCCTGCTGCACGATGCCGCACGGGTTCACGACGTCGGCAAGATCGCGGTCCCCGACGAGATCCTGCTCAAGCCCGCACGGCTCACCGCGGCCGAGTACGAGCAGGTCAAGATCCACAGCGCGGTCGGCGCGCAGATGCTCGACGACCTGCTCTGCCCAGAGCAGGTCGACTGGATCCGCCACCATCACGAACGCGTCGACGGCAGCGGCTACCCCGACGGCCTCGCCGGCGACGAGATCCCCGAGGGCGCCCGGTTGCTCGCCGTCGCCGACGCCTGGGACGCGATGACCGTCGCTCGGCCCTACGGAGCGCCCAGATCCGCGTCGGAGGCGCTGAACGAGCTGCGCACCCTGTCGGCCACCCAGTTCTGTCCCGTCGCGGCGGCCCTGATGATCGCGCTGCACGACCAGGGCGCCGAAGATCGTCCTGGGGGCCAAGATCCGTCTTGGCCCCCAGGGGAGTCAGGGAGATTGGGGGCGTAGTCCCTGACCGGCTTGAGAAACTCGCTACGTCCGCCGTGCCGCCCGATGAAGCCTGGCCCCAGAGGCTTCCATTAGCGAACCTACCATCGATTCGCCTTGCTGTCGAGCCCCGCTGCCGGAGTTTCCCGCCCGCCGGCGGTCGCCGGAACTCCCTGCTGTGGCGGCGGTCCCGACACCCGTCCCGGTGGCTTCGGCGCTCGCCGTCGCGGCGAGCGGTGTCAGTTCGGCGTCCGCGGATCGCTCCCGCCGGGAGCGTCGACCAACCTTTCCGCTCCCCTCGCGTTATATCGGTGGGGGCAACACTTGCCGCGAAACGAGCAGATCCAGACGATGAGAACGGTTCGACCTGTTTCTGCGTGGGGGCGATTGGGACGCAGCGCCCGGAGGGAAGACGACTCCCTCCGGGCGCCGTCTCGTTCACGGCTGCGGCGCCGATCGGCCGAAGCGGTAGGCCATGTGGCCTAATCTTGTGACGATTTCCCGGTTGTTGCACCCAACTGTCTGGACTCCGGCCTTGATTTCGGACACACTGTAGCCATGGTGGTGATCACCGCTGTTCCCGAATCGCGCCTCGCGCTTGACCGAGGATTCGTCATCGGGCAAAGCGACGACGAGCTCGTGGCGAGGGTGCGCGCCGGCGACGATTCCGCGTTCGAGAAGATCTACGATCGTTATGCCCGAGGCCTGCTGGCCTTCTGCGTGCACATGCTGGGCAACCGTGAGGGAGCCGAGGACGCACTGCAGCTCACGTTCGTCGCCGCCTACCGGGCACTGCAGGGCGGGGAGAGCAACATCTCCCTGCGGCCGTGGCTGTACACGATTGCTCGCAACCGCTGCCTGACTGAGCTGCGCAACAGCCGGGATGTTGTCGATCTCGACGATGTGGCAACCGACCATCCGATGTTCGAGGGCCTCGCCGACCAGGTTCAGCGTCGCGAGGAGCTCAAGGAGATGCTCGAGGACATCCGGCGGCTCCCGCCGGATCAGCGCGCCGCGCTCGTCCTGTTCGAGCTCGGCGACAACTCGCACAAGGAGATCGCGACCGTTCTCGGGGTCCCGGCGCAGAAGGTGAAGGCGCTCATCTTCCAGGCGCGCGAAGCGCTCGGTCGGGGGCGGCTGGCGCGAAACTATCCCTGCGAGGAGATCCGCGAGCGCGTCGCCACGGTGCGCGGCCCCGTCGCGCCGCGGAGCATGATGCGGGCCCACATCGATCGGTGCCCCAACTGTGCGTCATTCGAGAGCGAGGTCCGTCGGCAGCGGGCGGCGCTCGCGCTGATCCTCCCGGTTCCGCTCACCGGCGCGCTCAAGGCCTCGGTTCTGTACGCGGTCCTGCGTGGCGGCAGCAGCGCCGTCGCCGCCGGCAGCGGAGCCGTTGCGGCCGGAGCCGGCGCGACCGGCGGAACGGCGATCCTCGCCGGCGCCGGAGCGGCAGGCGGCGGCGCGGTCGTCGCGGGCGGCTCGGCGGTCGCGGTCAGCGCGGGTGGCGCGAGCGTGGTCGCGACCGGCGGAGCCGCCGGCGTCGCCTCGGGCGCGGCCGGCGCCGCGATCATCACGAGCGCTCCGGTCGCGGCAGCGGCGAGCGGGCTCGCCGCCGCGGGTGAGATCACCGTCGGCGTCGGTGCCGGCGGGCTCGGAGCCACCGGCGTCGTGGCGAAGATCCTGACCGTCGCGGTGATCGCTGCGGGCGCGGCGACGGCGACGCACACCAGCACGAGCAGCCCGGCCCCGCCGCGGGTCGCCGCGACGACACGGCCGCCACGGGTGCCGCAGGTGTCGACGACCGCGCCACAGCTGCCGGTCTTCGTCCCCGCGCCGCCCGCGCAGGCCAATCCGCTGAACGCGCCGGCGCCGGTCGCCGGACCGACGCTGCTGGCGGGAACCACGGCGACGACCGGCCTCCCGGGCGCGGTCGGATCGACGTCGACGACGCCACAGTCCGGTGGAGCGACCACGCCCACTACGCCCACCACGCCCCTCACGGTCACCCTGGGCCCGATCAGCACGACGACGCCGGCCACGGAGCCGACGAACCCCAACCCGTCCTCAAGCGCCTCGCCGACTACCGACGGCTCTGGAGCAGGCTCCGGCTCGAGCTCCGACGGCGGCACCGGTAACACGCCGGCGGACACCGGCGCCGACGGGTCCACAGGCGCCTCAGACACGTCCGGGTCCGGCAGCTCCACGCCCGACCCGTCCTCCGGCTCCGCCCCATCGAGCACCACCGATTCCGGGTCGACCACCGACGCCCCCGTCACCGCTTCGAGCCCGGACACGACCGACAGCTCCGCGTCGACCGCGGCCGCATCCGAGACCACTCCGGCCACCACCGATTCCGCCACCTCCGATAGCCCGGCCGTCACCGACACGACCGACGCCGCAGCCATCGACTCGGCAACGACGGCCGCAGAGACCGACACCGCCTCTGAGGGCGGAGCGTCGGTGACCGGATCGGGCACCGACGCCGGCTCGGGCACGATCCCGACGACCACCGCGCCGGCCGATGCAGCGAGTCAGGCCGCGAGCGCGACGATCGACAGCACCACCGGCGACTCGACCAACTCCACCGGCTCCACCGGCACCGTCGCGTCGAGCGACACGACCGGCGACTCGACGGCCGACTCCACCGATGCGACGGCGACCGGCACGTCCAGCTCCAGCGCCGGGTCGACCGCCGCCACGGGCTCGACGTCGAGCACCTCGACCACCCCTAGCTGAGCCATCAGCGCCAAGCGACGGCGCGGCTCGCCTGGCTAGCTCGAGATGAGCGTCGGGGTTCCGAGAGGAATGTGGTGCAGCAACCAGCGGCCCTCCGCGAGCGTCAACCGCATACACCCGTGGCTGACCGCCTCGCCGATCGACGAGGTCTCCGGGGTGGAGTGGATTGCGATGCGGTTGCCGCCGTCCCAACCCTGAATGGCGTGCGGGGCCTCCGCGGACAGCGCGAGGATGCAGCAGCCGTAGGGGCCGCCAGGATCGCCGGTGAGGATGCGATCGGTGACGGCGAACCGCCCGGTCGGCGTCGGCGCACCGGGCCGGCCGATCGCGACGGTGAAGCGGCGGATCGCGTGGCCGCCGTGGAGCACAGTGAGCCGCCGGGCCGACAGTGAGACGTCGAGCTGCCAGTTGATCCGGTTCAGCGCGAGTTCACGGGTCGGGATCCAGCCGACCTTGTTGTTACCGGCGATCGGGCTGACCACGCCCGCCCACGAGCGCGAGACGTCGACCACCCACATCGTCTGGGGCGACCCGAATCCGGTCTCGGTCCCCACCCCCGACAGGACGCGCCCCGCCGGCGCGACGCGCATCTGCGTGGCGCGTCGGAGCGTGGCGACGACGGCGTCCTCGCCGACCAGCGGCATCGGATTCTGCGGCGTCACCGACAGCGGCTCGGGATAGGGCAGGAACAGCGGCGTCGACGGGATCCCCGTCGCCAGCGCGCTCGCGCCGCCGCGGGCCCCCAGCACCAGCACGATCGCGACCGGTACCGCCGCCACGAGCGCGGCCGCCGTCGCCACCCAAGGCCGGCGAATCCGCCGTCGCTGTCGATAGGAATAGATCATCTGATCGAACGCGAGATTGTCGCTGATCGCGATCGGCGACAACGCGGCAGACGCGGCGGCGGAGCGCCGCCCCGGATGTGCTAATCCTCGCCCGAGGACTGCTTCGGGTAGATCGCGCCGTCGATCAACAGCCGTTCGCCGACCGGCTCGGGAAGCGCAACGCGAGCCGGGGTCTCGGGATTGGGCACGCGGGTCTGAAATCCGCCCCGGGGGGTGATGAACATCCACAGCACGAGCTCGTCGTCGTCGAGATACAGGTCGGGAGCGAGCAACCGGCCGTCCGCCCGCGAGCCGCCGGAGTACGTCTGCTCGGTGACCAGCACGCGCAGCACGGTGTCGGCCACGGTGAGCTCGTGGTCGGGGTCCAGCCGCCAGCCCGACGCGCGGATCCCATCGCGCGAGGCCCGCAGCGGACGACCGGCGCTCGTGCCAACGCACGTCCACGCACCTCCTCTCCCCTCGCGGCGCACGGCCACGGTAAGCAGCTGCGGCGGCCGGCCTCGACCGAACAGCGCCTCGTCCGCCGCGCGCGCCAACTGCCGCCAGGTGCCGAGCGTCGTGAGCGGGGGCCGGGCATCGGTCGCCGCAATGGGTGCCGCTCCACGCTTCCACGGCGCGCGCGGTTTCGCCTTCGGCGCCTTCTCGCGACCGAGCTGGGTCAGCAGCGCGCCGACGGCGGGATCCTCGGGGTCCAGCCCGCCGTCGGGCGCGTCGAGCGCGCCGGGCGAGAACGCCATCCCGCCTCCGTCGCTGATCAGCTCGGGATCGGCCGCCGGCGCCGGGCGCGGCGTCAGCAGAACCGACCGTTCCCAGTCGCGTTCGCGCATCGCTAGCGCGTCGCTCCGAACGCGTCGCGCAGCGCCTGCTCGGTCGACCAGAACGCCAGCTCGTCCCACGGGAGCTCGGTGCGGTCGAAGGCGCGAACCTCGACGGCCTCCTCGCTCGTCCGTGGCGTCCCCAGCGCCCGCGCCAGGTAGACGATCAGCACCACGCGATCCTCTGCGCGCGAGTACACCCCGACGAGGGGCCCGAGCTCGATCGCCAGCGACAGCTCCTCGTCGGTCTCCCGCCGGGCCGCGTCCTCCACCGATTCCCCCAGGTCGACGAAGCCGCCCGGGAACGTCCACAGGCCGCGGCCCGGGTCAAAACCGCGGCGCAGCAGGACGACGCGGTCCGAGGCATCGACGGGAATCGCGCCGGCGACCGGCTTGGGGTTGAAGTACGCGGTGTATCCGCAATGCGAGCACGCGATCGAGCGCGGGAAGCTGACCTCGGCCGGCCGGCCGCACCGCGGGCAGAAGTGGGCCTCGGCCAGCGCGGGGTTGATCGACGACTCCATCCCGCCGATGCTATTGCGCGCGGCCGGAGTGCAGCACGGCGCTGTGGGCGCGGGCGCGCCCGGCGTCGGTCACCAGAACGGCCTCGGAGGCCGCGAACGCCGTGGCCCACGCCCACACTCGTCCAGGGTCGAGCCCGGCCTCGCGGGCGATCGAGCCGCAGCGCAGTGCCACGCCCTCGCCGGGCTGGTGGGTGAGCGCCCAGAACGCGGCGTCGAGGCAGCGGTCGGCCACGCACGGACGCGGGTCGATCGCCCACCACCGGCCATCGGCGTCGAGCAGGATGTTCTTGTTCATGAAGTCGCCGTGGCACATCACCTTCGCGGGCGCCTGCGCGTGCAGCGAGACCGCCTCCCGGTAGGCGGAGTCGAGCTCCTCGTGAGTGATCAGACCCCCGGCGTAGCTGCCCCCGTCGAGCTGGGCGTGCGCGCGCTCGAACCGCCAGCGCAGCTCGCCGGCGGCGTCGGGGATGGCGTCCGGGGCCCGCTGCGCCGGGACGCGGTGCAGGTCGGCGATCAGCGCGGCGGCCCGCCGTGCGTCCGCGTCGTCGTCGACGGTGGGCCGGACCGGCCCCCCGGGGAGGATGGCCGCCAGCAGCAGGACGCGGCCGTCCTCGTCGGCGTGCAGCAGCGCGCATGCGCCGACGCCCTCCCACGCGGCGAGCGCGGCCGCCTCGGCGCCGGCGCTGAAGGCGTCCGGCGCCGACAGCTTCAGCACGACCGGGGCGCCGTCGCGGCGCCGCGTGCAGGCGAGGGCCGCCGACAGCACCCCGCCGGGCATGACCCGCGCGCCGGACAGGCCCAGCCGGTCCTCCCACCGTGTCACGAGCGCAGGAAGCTCCGCGAGGAAGCGCAGGGCGCGGGCGCCGTCGAGGCGCTCGCGCTTGGCGATCAGCGCGTCATCGACGCCGAGAGCGGCGAGACGTTCGCGATCCAGCTCTGACCCCGCCGACATCGCCTGCAGACGATAACCCTCGGTGCGGCCGCCGGCGCGTCCGGCCGCGATCGACGCCAACTCTGTAAACCCAGCCTTGACAGCTTGCGGCGTCAAGACTACCTTTACAGACCATCCGCCCGCTGCCACCCATGTCCCGCTCCCGCGCCGGCGCTCCGATTCGTACTCTCGTCGCCGTCGCCGGTGCCCTCGCCGCGTTGCTCGCGCTGACCGCATGCGGCGCGACGTCCGCACCGCAGGCGGCCTCACGCCCCGCCGCAACGCCGGCGCACGGCACGCCGGCGCACGGCCCGCCGGCGACGGATCCCGCCGCCGCGCCGGCCGCGCCCGCGTCGTTGCAGCCGGTCCCCCACTCCCCGGCGGCCGGCCAGCTCGCCTGGGTCATCGGCGAGCTCAATCGTCGCGCCCGACCGACCACCGCCGAGCTGACGGCTCACTTCGCCGCCTCCTTCCTCGCGGCGGTGCCGCCGGCCAAGCTCGTTGCGGCGCTCGCGCCGCTCGCCGCCGAGGGGCCGCTGAGCGTCACCGGCGCGATCTCGAGCCCGAGCCCGACCGAGCTGGTCGCCCAGGTGACGGGACGAGACGGCACCGAGCTCAAGGCGTCGATCGCCGTCTCGCCCGCCGCGCCGCACCAGATCGTGGGGCTGCTGCTCGCGCCGCTGGCCAGCCCGATCACCAGCTGGAGCGGCGTCGACACGGCCCTCGAGCGCCTGGCGTCCCACGCCTCGATGGAGGCGGGGGTGGTCGATGGCCCGGTGCTGCACGCCCTCCACGGGACCGAGCCCGGGGCGATCGGCTCGGCCTTCAAGCTCTACGTGCTCGGCGCGCTGGCCCATGCCGTGGCGCTCGGCAGCGTCGACTGGGACACGCGGCTGGCGATCCAGAACCGCTGGAAGAGCCTGCCGTCGGGGAACATGCGGCTGCTGCCGGCCGGGCGCACGTTCACGCTGCTGCACTATGCGCAGCAGATGATCTCGGTGAGCGACAACACTGCCGCCGACCACTTGATCGGTCGCCTCGGCCGCCGCGCGGTCGAGGCCCAGCTGACGGCGCTGGGCAACCACAGCGTGTCACGCAACATGCCGTTCCTGACGACGCGGGAGCTGTTCGCGCTCAAGCTCTCCGCGCCACCGGCGCTGCGCGACGCCTACGCGTCGGGCGACCCGGCTCAGCGCGCTCGGCTCCTGCCCCGCGTCGACCGGCTCACGCCGACGCTCGCCGAGGCCGAGGGCTGGACCGCGCCGCGGTCGATCTCAACGCTCGAGTGGTTCGCATCGCCCGCCGATCTCGCCGGCGCGATCAGCCGCCTCGTCGGCGAGTCGCGACAGCCCGGCCTGGGGCCTCTGCGCCGGATCCTTTCGATCAACCCCGGCATCAGCCTCGACTCCGCCACCTGGCCGTACGTGGGCTACAAGGGTGGCTCGGAGCCGGGGGTGATCAGCCTGACGTGGTACCTCCAACGCCACGACGGCCACACGTTCGTACTGTCGCTCGTCCTCAACGACCCCCGGAACGACATCAGCACGTTCGCGGCGGCGTCGGTCGCCGAAGCGGCCGTGGCGCTGCTCGCCCGGGCGTGAGCGCCGCGGCGAGGTGTGGTCGGGCGCCGGCCATGCCCGTGTCAGGGGATGCGGATGTCGTGCCGGCTCCGCGCCAGGTCCCGCTCCTGCTCGGTGAGATCGGCCTCCTTGACCGGGGCCACAAGCGACCAGTGCCCGCCGTCGACCGGGCAGCGCTGCCACCGCCACCAGCCGAGCCGCAGCGCCTTGAGCGATGCGCCCGGGACCCAGATGGTCGTGAACAGATGGCCACGCCGGCAGCGAACGACGAGGTTGCCGCCAAAGCCGTACCCACGCCTCCTCATCACGACCGTCGCGAGCGCCGTGACCGCGACGCCCACCATCACGGGGCCGCGATGGCCGGCTGGCCGCTCGGGTACCCGGCGGCGCCGAATGGGGTGGCGCAGAACCGACGTGGGCCATACGTTATCGCGGCGCCGCCGCGCCGGCGGAGGCTGCCGGCAGTGGATAGGATGGCCGCGGTGAGGCGCGTGCTCGTGTGTGTCGGCGTGGCGGTGGCATCGTTGGCGGCGGCCGCCGCGGCCCTGGCCACCAGCCAGACGGCGCGCTCCGGCGCCGTGTCGGCGACGTATGCCGTGGCCGGGACCTTTCCGCAGATCACCGGTGAGACGCTGACGATCAAGCGCTCGGGGCGGGTCTTCTACCGCGAGCCGGTGACATCGCACGAGTGCGGCAACCTGCCGTGCGCTCCGGCGTTCACCCCGAGGCACGGTTCCTCGATCTCGGTGCTCGACCTCGAGCACGACGGGCAGCCCGACGTCGTGCTGCAACTGTTCACCGGCGGCGCCAACTGTTGCTTCCTCGCCCAGGTCTTCAGCTGGGACCCGGGCACGATGACCTACGTCAAGACCGAGCGCAACTTCGCCTACGGCGGGTTCGCGATCAAGGACCTCGGCCACAACGGACGCTTCGAGTTCGACTCGTTCAACGGCGACTTCATCGGCAGCTTCACCGACGTCGCCGCGTCGGCCGCGCCGATTCAGATCCTCACCTTCTCCGGCCGGCGCTTCCACGACGTCACCCGCAGCTATCCCGCGCTCGTCGCCGCGAACGCCGCCGCCGCGCTGAAGGCGTTCCGGTCGACCGCGCCGCGCTACGCCGACAGCGTGGGGGTGATCGCCGCGTGGGCCGCCGACGAGGACCTGCTCGGCAACAGCGCGATGGTGAACAGCTATCTCCACCAGCAGGCCGCCGCCGGGCACCTCAACACGCCTCTGTCGTCCGTGGGCGAGCCGAGCGGCACGCGATTCGTTGCGGCGCTGCAGAAGTTCCTGCGCAGGCTCGGCTACCTGGCCTAGACGCGTCCCGTCGCGCGCGGGCGCCGTCCGGACGACCGCGCGCGCGGCCCACGCGTAGGCTTGCGTTCCCGCCCGGCGCTCAGCCCAGCCGACAAGGAGAGCAACGCGATGTCCTACACCCTGCCTGACGACGTTGACCGGCGTCCCATCGCAATCGACGGCGCCGGTACGCTCGGGCGCAAGATCGCGACCGCGTACTGCGCGGGCGGGACCGACGTTCGCATCTTCGACGTCTCCGCCCAGCAGTGCGAGTCCGCCCGCGACCACGTCGCCGCGAACCTCGATCGCGTGCGATCGCTACTCGGGCTCGAGGCGTCACCCGCCGGCGCCCTGGAGATCGCCGCCGACCTACCGTCCGCCGTCCGGGGCGCCTGGATGGTGATCGAGGCCGTGCCCGAGAAGCTCGAGCTCAAGCGCACCGTGTTCGGCGAGCTCGACCGCATCGTGGAGCCCGACGCGATCCTGGCCAGCAACTCGTCGTCGTTCTCCACCAGCCATCTGATCGACGAGGTCACGCACACCGAGCGCGTGCTCAACACGCATTACCAGCAGCCGCCCGACCTCAACGCCGTCGAGCTGATGTCATGCGGCGCCACCGACGACGGCGTCATCGCCGCGCTCGTGGAGCGACTTCCCCGCTACGGGCTGGTGCCGTTCCATGTCCGGCGCGAGAGCGACGGGTTCATCTTCAACCGCATCTGGGCCGCGATCAAGCGCGAGGCGCTGATGGTCGTGCAGGAGGGCGTGGCAACGCCCGAGGACATCGACGGCATGTGGAACATCTGGGTCAACGCCGGCCTGGCGCCGTTCGAGGTGATGGACCGCGTCGGGCTCGACGTCGTGCTCGACATCGAGGAGCACTATGCGGCGGCGCGGCCCGGAATCCCGCAAGGTCCGCGCGAGCTGTTGCGCGAGTACATCGGGCAGGGGCGGCTCGGCGTCAAGAGCGGGCGCGGGTTCTACGAGCACACGAGCTGACGGTCCAGCTACGGCTCAGGCACGCGACCACGCTCAGAGCGCCGGCCGGGGTAGCCGTCGGCGACCGCGTAGAGGCGGGCGGGCGCCGGCTCCCCGGGCGCCTGGCGCTTGTTGGGCATGACGTCGGGCGGACGCATGCGACGCGGGATCACCTCGCCGTGAGCAAGCGCCGCCGCCTTGAGCGTGCGTGCCGGGACCGCGACGACTCCGAACGCGTCCGCGGCGGCGAGGATCCGCCGCCGTTTGACACCCCACGAGTACGGCAGGGCGAGCGCCACCACCACCCCGTGCTCGGCCCGCATCCCGTGGGCATGCAACTCGATCGTGCCCCACAACGCGACGGCCCCGGCCACGAGGTCCCGGGTCGCCGCCGATGCGCCGCGCGGGGTGGGGTCATACCAGGCATGAATGCCGCAGGTGCAGCCCTTCGCGGGCGCGGGGCCGGGATGGGTTGCGGCGTCGCACACCGCGGTCTGCAGGCCGGGCTCCCAGTGATCGCTGCCGCGCAGGGACCACAGCTCGGATCCGATCAGCCGCCACTGGCGAAAGCCGATCACGGCGGTGACCAGATCGGG
>JBELAG010000069.1:0-19447 GCA_049509055.1 Solirubrobacteraceae bacterium | reverse complement strand
GCAGTGGGGTGACGTCGCCGAACCCGGCCGCCTTGACCCCGGTTTGGATCTCCTCGATCACCCGCGTGCCGAGCCGGAGTGCGGCGAGCGCGACCGGCCACCGATCATCGGTGCGAGACATGGACAAGCATCTTGACGAATGGCGTGCGCGACGGCTATCCTCAAGGACAAGCAGCTTGTCTATCTCGTACCAGGAGGCTCATGCCGATCTACTCGTCGACGCAGGCCGACATCTTCGCGGCGCACGGCAGCCGCTTCGCCTCGTTCGTCCGGACCGAGCGCGGAGGCTCGTCGCTGTGCGCATGGCGCCTCGAGGTCGAGCCCAACCAACCGGGAGTCGCGCACCGGCCCAGCCACGAGGAGGTCATCCTGTTGCTGAACGGGCGGTTGCGGGTCACGCTCGACGCGATCAGCCGCGACGTCGATGCCGGTGACGTCGTTCATGTGCCGGCCGGCAGCGAGCTCAGGGTCGACGGCGGGCCCGAGGGCGCCACCGCATGGGTCACCACCACGCCCGGGCTCACCGCCGCCGTCGGCCCGGAGACGATGACGCCGCCGTGGGCGCAGTAGGGCCGGTCACCGGCCTGCGCGGCGCCGTGCTCAGAGCGCGACGCCCGCGATGCCGGCTTTCGGCGCAGCCCACGGGCGAACCATGAGCGTGATGTCCGACGCGCGATCCTCGTCGTCGGTCACGGCGCGCAGCACGCCGTCCACCGGCTGATCCTTGATCGTCGCGGCGAAGAAGGCGATCGTCTCGCCGTCGCGTTCGTGAACCGAGGTCGGCCACCCGTTCTCGAGCACGCCTGCGTCGAAGCGGGAGCCTAGCGCTTCGAGAATCGAAGCGCTCGCGCCGCGTCCCGGCCGGCCCGCTCGCGGCACGCGGACGGGCCGGCCTCTGCTCGTCGGGTTTGACCTCCTCGGCCGCCGCTGGGCGCTGCGCGTGCTGTGGGAGCTGCGCGACGGCCACCTCGGCTTTCGCGCGGTGCAGGAGCGCTGCGGGGGCATCTCATCGAGCGTCCTGCGCGCGATCGGCTCGCCGAGCTGGTGGGGGCCGGCCTGCTGGAGACCGACGACGCCGGACACAATGGCCTGTCACACCACGGCGACGCGCTCCTGCGAGCGCTGAGGCCGCTGTCGCGGTGGGCCGAGCAGTGGGGGAGCAACGTCAAGCACAAGGAGTGTCGGATGGATTGGACCCTTGAAGTGGTCGTGCTCCCGGTGAGCGACATCAGCCGGTCGATCGCGTTCTACCGCGACCAGGTCGGCTTCCGGCTCGACCACGAGACGCGCAACGAGCACATGCATGTCGCCCAGCTGACGCCGCCGGGGTCGGGCTGTTCGATCGTCTTCGGCGACCTGCCCGCTCAGAATCAGATGACGCCAGGTTCGATGAAGGGCCTGCAGCTGGTCGTGGCCGACGTGGCGGGCGCGCGGCGGGAGCTGCTCGAGCGCGGTGTCGAGGTGTCGGAGCCGATGGTGATCACAGAGGCCGACGGCGGCACGTTCTTCGGTTTTCACGATCCCGATGGGAATTCGTGGGCCGTGCAGGAGATCAAGGCGCGCGCTCAGAGGCCGCTCATTCCCCACGATCGCACGGGTCTGCGCGACTGGGCGGGCGGCTGACCCCCGCAGGGGCCCCGTCAGCGCGAGTCGTGCGCCGTCAGGTCGGCGATCAGGCGGTCCAATTCCGGGACCTCGGCTCGTAGGCTCTCCAGGTTGACGACGATCCCCTCCTGGGTGCTACGCGCGATCACCACGACCGCCTCCTCGTCGGGCGACGGATTCTCCTCGCGATGCGGCACATAGGGCGGTACGTACACGTAGTCGCCCGGGGCGGTCTCGACCCGCCGCTCGACGTCGGCCTCCAGGAAGACGAACACCGGATGCCCGCTGACCACATAGATGCCGGTCTCGGCCTCGCCGTGGTGATGGTCCCCCGAGATCATCCCGGCGGACACGTGGGTCTCGCCCATCCAGATCTTCCGTGAACCGCTGCGCGACCCCGAGATCGCCTCGTAGCGACGCATTCCGGCCGTTTGCGCCGTCTCCTCGCTCAGCTCCTGATGGCCGGTGTGATGCAACCGGCGGTGCCATGCGGCGGTGCCGTCCTGCTGCCCAGGCTCGCGATCGCCCACGGTCACGCACGATATCGTCCCGGGTCGCTGTCAGGCCAGGTGGTCGTGCAGCGTCCGGTCCTCGCGGGCGACCACGCGGGGGCTGTCGGTGATCAGCCCGCGCTCGCGCAGCCAGCCGAGCCCGCCACCGGCGCCGTCGAGCCCAACCAACGTGGCATAGGAGCGCTCGCCGGCGACCAGGAGCCGTTGCTCCTCGGTCGGGACGCGGAATCCGTCGATCGCGAGCTCGAAGCCCTCGTGGCCCGGATGGACGTCGAGCGTGACCGCCCGATCGCTCGGTACCACGAGCGGCGGGGCGCACCCGCCGTGCATCGCCAGCGGCGTGCAGACGAAGGCGTCGGAGCCCGCCGCCAGCAGCGGACCGCCGGCCGCCATCGAGTACGCGCTTGACCCCAGCGGGGTCGCGATCACGAGCCCGTCGCCCGCCACGCGGACGTAGAGCTCGCCGTCCACCGACACGTCGACCACGAGCTGGCTGCCACCGCGCCGAGCGAGCACGAGGTCGTTGATCGCCCACGCGAGGTGGACCTCGCCGGCGCCCACGTCGAGCGCCGGCAATTCGCGCGCCCGCCAGTCCCCGACGGCGAACCGGTCAAGCCCGGCGCGGAGCTCGCTCGCCGCGACCGTCGTGAGCACCCCGAGGCTGCCGCAGGCCACGCCCATCACCGGCGTCCGGGTTCTGCCGGCCACATGCATCGCCTTCAGCATCGTGCCGTCCCCGCCGAGAGCGGTGATCAGGTCACATGCCCCCACCTCGCCGGGCGGCGCCACGCGGGGCTGGTGACCGGCCGGGATCTGCACGAGCAGCACGCCCCGCTCCTCGGTCCAGCGCCGCAGGACCTCCACGGCGGCACGGACCGGGCGAGTGGGATGGACGAGGACGCCGACGCGATCCATGGGAATTGGAGATTAGGACGCCGGCGGCCCGGGGGTTTCTACGGTCGAGTGGGTCGCTGTCCGCACCGAAGGATGGGTGCTACCCGCCATTCGAACGTGCGTCCAGACGTGTTACAAAGTCATCACAAAGTCGATGGGCCGGGCGATGACACCGACTGGGAGCACGTTTTTGAACTACCGAGAAGGAGTACGCCATGAGTCACGACGAATTCGCCACGATCGCCCCGTTTCATCAGCAGGCCGAGGAAGTCGGCAGCTATCTGCGTCAGGCTCAGACCGCACGCGACAGCGCCAGGCGCTCGTTCGAGCGCCGCTCGTGCCCGTCGGAGAACGCCGACTGACGGCCTGACGACGCTCCGCGCCGCACGTCGTACACGAGGTCTGCCGTGACTGCCTGAGGTCCGATCCCAACCACCTCCATGGAAGCTGAGGAACCCGTGGCCACCACGATCACCGATATGCACACCCCCGGCCTGAGCTCGCATCCCGGACTGCTGGCCTGGGTGGCCGAGATGACGGATCTCTGTCAGCCCGCCGACGTCGTGTGGTGTGACGGCTCCGCGGAGGAGTACGACCGCCTCTCGCAGCAGCTCGTCGATGCGGGCACGTTCGAGCGCTTGTCGGATGACAAGCGCCCCAACAGCTATCTGTGCCGGTCCGACCCGTCCGATGTCGCCCGCGTCGAGGATCGCACGTTCATCTGTTCGCGCGAGGAAGGTGACGCCGGACCGACCAACCGCTGGCGGGAGCCCGACGAGATGCGTTCCCGGCTGACCGGGCTGTTCGCGGGCGCGATGCGGGGCCGGACGATGTACGTGGTGCCGTTCTCGATGGGCCCGCTCGGGTCGCACCACAGCCACATCGGCGTGCAGCTGACCGACTCGGCGTATGTCGCGGTGAGCATGCGGATCATGACCCGCATGGGCCAGCCGGCGCTTGACGTGCTGGGCGTCGACGGGACGTTCGTCCCGTGCCTGCACTCCGTCGGGATGCCGCTGATCGATGACGTGGCTGACGTGCCGTGGCCGTGCAACGAGGTGAAGTACATCGTCCACTTCCCCGAGACGCGTGAGATCTGGTCCTACGGCTCGGGCTACGGCGGCAACGCGCTGCTCGGCAAGAAGTGCTTGGCGCTGCGCATCGCCTCAGTGCTCGCCCGCGACGAGGGCTGGCTGGCCGAGCACATGCTGATCCTCAAGCTCACCAGCCCCGCGGGTGAGGTCAAGTACATCTGCGCGGCGTTCCCGTCGGCGTGTGGCAAGACCAACCTGGCGATGCTCGTCCCCACCGTGGCCGGATGGACGGTGCAGACCGTCGGCGACGACATCGCGTGGATGAAGTTCGGCGAGGACGGCCGGCTGTACGCGGTCAACCCCGAGGCAGGGCTGTTCGGCGTCGCCCCCGGCACCAGTGCATCCTCCAACCCCAACGCGCTGGCAGCTGCGGCGGCCAACAGCATCTTCACCAACGTCGCGCTCACCGACGACGGCGACGTGTGGTGGGAGGGCCTGACCGACGTCGCGCCGGCACATCTGATCGACTGGCACGGCGATGACTGGGCGCCGGGATCCGACAGGCTCGCGTCGCACCCCAACTCGCGGTTCACCGTGCCCGCGGTCCAGAATCCGAGCGTCGCCCCCGAGTGGGAGGACCCGGCCGGAGTGCCGATCTCGGCGATTCTGTTCGGCGGCCGACGCCCATCGGTCGTGCCGCTGGTCTGCGAGTCGTTTGACTGGGAGCACGGCGTGTTCATGGGAGCGACGATGGCGTCGGAGAAGACGGCAGCGGCCGCCGGCACCGTCGGCGAGCTGCGCTTCGACCCATTCGCGATGCTCCCGTTCTGCGGCTACAACATGGCCGATTACTTCGCGCACTGGCTGTCGATGGCCGACCGCCCGGGCGCGCAACTGCCGAAGGTGTTCTACGTCAACTGGTTCCGCAAGGACCGCGACGGCACGTTCCTGTGGCCCGGGTTCGGCGAGAACAGCCGCGTGCTCGCATGGGTGTTCGACCGCTGCAACGGCGAGGCCGGCGCTGCTGACACTCCGATCGGGCGCGTTCCCCGCCCCGCTGATCTCGACACCGGCGGTCTCGGGCTGACCGAGGACCAGCTGAGCGAGCTGATGGCGGTCGACGCCGCCGCGTGGCGCTCGCAGCTCGGGCAGTTCCGGGCGCACCTCGCCGGCTTCGGCGAGCGACTCCCGCAGGCCCTCAACGATCAACTCGACGCGCTGGCCGGCCGCCTGGCATAAGCTCGACACGACGAGCCGGCCGCTCCTGCCCTCCTCAATCAGCGCCCTTCAGGGAACTCATGACCCACACGATCACCCCGTCCCCGCATGGGGATGGCGCCCCGGCGCGACGCTCTGACCCGCAGCGCGCGGGCGACGCCGGTCGGCCCCTCGGACTCACCGTCGTCGCCGCCAACATCGTCGAGCATCTGTCGGCGGGGATGCGCGAGCTCTGCCTGTCTGACCTGCACGTTCTGGCAACGTGGGGCGTCGCCGAGATCAACAACGACGGCGAGCCCCGTTACGTCGCCTTTGACGAGCTGGCCGTCGGCTGCGCCGATGGGGGCCGCGTCACCCTGAGCCTCTACTGCCGGGAGCGCTGCGTGCATGACCTGCCGCTGGACGCCGGCGACGCCGACTTCGCAGAGCTCATGGTCGAGAATGCCCCGGCGCTGGTGAGCGCGCTGCGCCGCGAGCGTGCCGGCGCCCGGACGCGGTACCACGGGCTGACCGGTCCCCCGCTGACCGCGGCGATCCGCGCCGCGACTCAGGCCTGATGTCGCGCCGGCGGTTGGGCTGACCGGCGATCGTGGGCCCGTGGAGCGCGTGACCGGGCCGGGGCGCTGCAGCGTGGTCGGTCGGGCGGTGTCGCTGGGAGATCGCATGGATGTAGCCGGCGATGACCCCATCGGTCACCAGCTGGGTGCTCATCCTGGCAGCGGCCGGGCTGCCCGGTGTCGTGTCGAGGCTGTCCATCAGGGCTCCAGTTCGGCAGGTGTCTTCACGGTCGTGGCGCGAGGCCGCGCCTGCTGCGGCGCGGCCGCACCGGAGGCATCCTCAGACTAATTGGAGGCTGCCTCCGGAACCGACTATAGCGGAGGTTACCTCCGTTTTGTCGAATCCGCACGCGCCGCGTGCATCTCCCACGGCGCCCGCGGCAGGACGTGGCCGGTCTCGAGCAGCGACTTGAGGTTGGCGCAGACGGCCGGCCACCCGGCCGAGACCGCCTCGACGGCGTCGGCGTCGGCCAGGTTCTCGTGCGTCACGGTCAGCCGCACGATCTCGTGGTAGGGCTCGAGCTCGAAGGTCACCACCGACGGTCCGTGCGGGGACTCGTCGCTCTCGCCGGGAGCTTCGAAGGTGATCACGAGCCGCGACGGCGGGGCGGCTTCCAGCACGGTGCCGGTCACGTCGGCGATCCCCGAGCCGTCGATGCGGCGGTGCTCCCAGCGCGAGCCCGCCTGCCAATCGGAGACGTTGCTGTGTCCCCAGTACCGAGCGGTCAGGTCGGCGTCGATGAGCGCGTCCCACACCCGCTCGGGCGGGCTCTCGATGTAGGTCACATACACGTAGCGGGGTCGCTGGGCCATGCTGTTCTCCTCGGCTCGTTGTTTGATGGCGCTGAGCGCGCGAAGCCGCGGGCGTTCGAACTTCTCGATCCACCTGTCCTGGATGCTCCAGACCGCGACCGGGTTGAGGTAGTGCAGCTTCTCCCGCCCTCGGCGCACGGTCGTGATCAGGTTGGCGCGCTCCAGGACGCCGAGATGCTGGGTCGCCGACTGCCGCGCCATGTCAAGCGGCTCGCACAGCTCTCCCAGGGTCTGTCCGTTGCGCTCCCGCAGCGCATCGAGCACCCTCCGGCGGGTCGGGTCCGCCAACGCTCTAAACACCGCGTCGCTATCGTCCACCGGCGGCATTATGCAGTCTATTACCTGCCTTTGTCAACCGGCGCTCACCCTGGCGTGCGACCTCCCGAGCCGGCGAGGTGAGGCACACGCCATGACGATCTGCGAGAGTGCGGGCGGGCCCGTACGCTCGGGCGAAAGGTGAGCCAGGAGCGGGGGTCGAGATGCTGGAGCGCGGTCGATGAGTAGGCGCATGGCAGCGCGGCGGATCTCCGCGGCCGAGGCTGCGGCGCTCGTGCGCTCTGGTGACTGGGTGGAGTACGGTGGCGCTCTCGGTCAGCCGGACGTGTTCGACGCGGCGCTGGCGGAGCGGGTTGAGGAGCTCCGGGACGTCAAGCTCCGCGGGTGTCTGACGCTGCGCCCGCGTGCCGTCGTGGAGGTCGATCCCGGCCGCGACCACTTCCACTGGTTCAGCTGGCATTTCACGGCGTATGACCGGGCGATGGGCGACCGCGGCCTGGCCTCGTACATCCCCTGCAACCTGGGCGAGATCCCGGATTACTACCGCCGCGTGATCGAGCAGCCGGAGATCGCGGTGATCAAGACCTGCCCCAGGGATGAGCGCGGCTTCTTCAATTTCAGCCTGGCCGCGCTGTGGCATGGCGCGATCGTCGAGCGGGCGAAGCTCGTGATCGTCGAGGAGTCGGCTGGGCTGCCGTACGTCGAGGGGCTCGAGAACGCGGTGCATGAGAGCGATGTCGACTACATCATCGAAGGCGATCACGGTCCCGCCCCGGAGGTGCCCAACCCATTGCCGACCGACGTCGACCGCGTGATCGCGCGGCTGATCGCGGGCGAGATCGAGGACGGCAGCTGTCTGCAGATCGGGATCGGCGCGATGCCGAACGCCGTCTGCTCGCTGCTGCTGGAGAGCGGTGTGCGCAACCTGGGCGTGCACACCGAGATGCTGACCGACGGCATCGTCGACCTCTATCGCGCGGGCATCGTGACCGGGGCCCGAAAGACGCTGTACCCGGGCAAGGTCGTCTGTACATTCGGGTTCGGGACCGAGCGCCAGTACGAGACCGCTGACCGCAATCCCGATTTCGTGTGCCTCGCCGTGGACCTGATCAACCCGCCGGAGATCGTCATGCAGAACGAGCGGGTGGTCTCGATCAACAACACGACGCAGATGGATCTGCAGGGCCAGGCGGCGAGCGAGTCCGCGGGCCACCGCCACATCAGCGGCACGGGCGGGCAATCGCAGTTCGTGCGCGGCGCCTACGCCTCCAGCGGTGGCAAATCGTTCATCTGCATGTCCTCCGAGTTCGTGCGCCACGGCGTGCGCGCGAGCCGGATCGTCCTGGACCTGACGCCCGGCAACATCGTCACGACCACGCGCGCCGACGTCATGTACGTCGTCACCGAATACGGGATCGTCAACCTCAAGGGCACGTCGATCCCCGAGCGGGCGCGGGCGATGATCTCGATCGCCCACCCCGACTTCCGCGAGGACCTCGAGCGCGACGCGCGCGAGCACGGGCTGATCCCGAAGGACGTCTTCTAGGCCGCTCAGGCGTGGCGCCCGATCCGGTCATTCCCCGGATGCGGGCGGCTCACCGGCGCGTTGGAGCGCCCGCTCGGCGGAGCGGAGGCCGTCGGTCGCCGCGGCGGCCTGCTCCTGGGCGGTCGCGAGCGCGGCGTCGGCGTCGCGCAGCTTCTCGGCGGCACGATCGCGGTGCTGCTGGGCGCTGGCCAGCGCTCGCGCGGTCCGGTCGGCCTCGCGGCGCGCGTCGGACTCCGACCGGCGGGCCGCCGTCAGCCGCTCGGCCCGCTCGGCCCGCTCGGCCCGCTCGGCCCGCTCGGCCTGCTCGCGGTCGGCCCGCTCGCGGTCGGCGCGGCGGCGAGCGGTAGGCTCGCGCTGCGCCCCGGCCGGATCGCTGACCGCCGCGCCCGAGCCGAGCCCGACGAGGCGAAGCTCGCGCTCCAGGCAGCCCCCGCGTACCTGATCGCGGGCCTGCTCGTCGCGCGCGGCGGCGTGCAGCGTGTCAGCCACGCGGGCAAGCGTCGCCGGCGACAGCTCGTGGCCGTCCCCGGTCAGCAGGCCGCCCGCCGCCCGGGTGAGCACGTCGACCGCATCACGCTCGCGCTCGGTCGCGGCCCGCACCGCGCCGGGATCACCGCGCCCGCCGAGCAGGTCGGCGTGCGCCCGCGAGAGCTCATCCCCGATCGCGAACAGATCCGTGAGGGCCGCGCGCTGGGTGCGGGTGAGCTGGTTGACCGCCCACGCGGCGACCGACGGCTTGCGCAGACCGGCGACACGCGTGGCCTCCTCGCGGCGCCCGTCGCCACGCAGGGCCTTCACGACGGCCGCGCGCTCGGGGATGAAGCGCTCGCGCGCAACGCCATACAACTCGCTTGCCTCGGTGACGGCCACCATCTGATCCTATGAGACGCCGCGCCGGCGCCACGGGCGCCCCAGGCGTCAGTGCAGGCCGTTTCGCAAGCCGGCGGCCAGCTCGCGGCGGAGGCTCTCCACCGCTCGGTCGGCGCCGGTGATCGGCGTGGTCGGCCGGCTGTCCGGGGTGCCGGCCGTCGCGGCGCCGTCCATCGGGTGCCCGCCGGCCTGTGCGTCCGGGACGGACCGCAGCCGGGGCTCGGAGTTGGCGGGGCGCCGGGGAGCGCGCCGCGGGCGCGACGGCCGGGCCTGCGGCGTGTCGCTCGGGCCCAGCGCGGCGAGCGCGGCCCGCAACCGCTCGACGTCCTGTGACAGGTCAGCGAGTCGCCGCTCGATGCTCGCTTGAAGAGCGTCCATGCTCACGGCCCGAGTGTAACCGACACATGTCGCCGCTGTGCGCGAGACCGACGAAGCGCGGGGGAGCCGCGTGACAATGGCGGTGATGCGGGTGGTCGCGCTGGCGGTGGTCGGTGCGTTCGTCTCTACGACTCTGCGCCCTCGACCCACCGCCGCTCCCAAGCCGCGCGCCGACACCGGGTCGTGAGCCGGCCGCTGCCGGAGTGGCCGATCTGACTTGCTCAGTCGTGCGCCGGCGCGCGGGCCTCGATCTCGGCCGCGGTCAGCGTCTCGAGGCGCGCGCTCAACATCCATTCCTGGTCGAAGGGGTCCTTGACCCGGCCGCCACGCTCGCCGTAGAACTGATCGGCCAGCGGGTGCAGGACCTGCGCTCCGGCGCCGACGGCACGCTCCCACGCGGCGTCGACATCCGGCCAATAGGTGCACATCAGCGCCCTGTAGCCGGTGCCCTCGGTGACCATCACGATCGCGTCGCCGATCTCCAACTCGGCGTGGATCAGCGTCCCGTCGGGGGCGCAGTGGCGCTCGCCGATCTGGCGTGCGCCGAACGCCCGCGCGTAGAAGTCGATCGCGGCCGCGGCGTCGGTGAGGACGAGTCGTGGCGTGACCCTACGCAGGTGCTCGGGCACCGGGGCAACCGACCGGGCGGCGTCCGGCGCCGGCGACTCGGTGGCGGACGACGAGCGCGTGGTGTCGTGCCAGAGTCCGATCACGTTGCCCGCGGGGTCGCGGAACGTGGCGATGGTGAGCTGCCCCTCGGGGTAGGGCTCGGCGACGATCGCGCCGCCGCGCGCGGCGATCCGCGCGACCGTATGCGCAATCTCGGTCACGTATATGTACGGGAGCAGGCCAGGCTCGACGACGGCGAGGTGGTCGCTGAGCCAGGCGCCGCCGAGGAGCCCGCCGGCGTCGAAGGTGGCTCGGTGGTCGTCGCGGTGGTCGACGGTCCAGCCGAACACGTCGCGGTAGAACTCCGCCGCCTGCTTGACGTCGGCGGCGGGGATGTGGAGATAGGTGATCGCGCCCGGTCGGGCGAGTCCGGCGTCGATGCTGGACCGGTTGCCGGCTTCCGGCGGCCGGCTGGCCTGTTCGCTCATCGTGTCCTCGGCTTCGGCTTGGGGGTGTATGGGTGCGGCGGTGTCGGACGCGAGCGCGCGGCCGGCGGCGATGGGTTCGCCTCGCCGGCGAGCACGAGCCTGTGAACGCTGTCGGTGAACCACGCCTCGTAGTGCTGCGCCGTCCAGCCGCGGTCACGCGTCAGGGCGAGAAAGCCATGGGGGTCCATCAGCAGCCAGACGGTGTCGATCGCCTGCTCGCGGGCGATGCCGCCCCGGAGCGGCGCGCGGGCGATGAGCTGATCGACGAGCCACGCCGCGGTCTCGGCTCGCTGACCGCGGAGCTGATCGGCCACGGTCGACATCGCGTCGTCCTGGTTGGCCGCCTCGAAGGCGGCCGCGACCAGGCCGGCCGACCGCTGCTGGCCCTCGACCAGGACGCGCCCGACGATCGCCAGGAAATCGCCGGCCGACGCTGTCTGGAGGGCGGCGCGAGCCCATGGGCGCTCGAGCATCGGCGTCGGCCGGGCGTCCCCCCGGATCGCGAAGCTGATCGCCGCGCGCAGCAGCCGGGCCTTGGTGCCGAACAGCAGCTCGACGGTGGGCACCGACGCGCCGGCCGCCTGGGCGACGGTGCGGATTCGCGTCGCCGCGTATCCCCGGCGCTGAAACTCCACGCCGGCCGCAGCGAGGATCCGCTCGCGCGTCTGGCGAGCCTGGCGCTCTCGCAGCTGCGATCGGTAGCTCCGCCTCCGGATCGCTTCGGCGTTCGTCGGCGACACGGCCGCAATCATTAGCTATGGCAGACCCATAGTCAACCTCGATCGAGCCCGTCTCACCAGGGTTACGCCGACGCGTCGTGAGTGCGCGCTGCCGGACGCCGCCGGCGGAGGTGCTTTCGTGACACCGCGAGGCCGGGCGGGGCGCGCGAGCTCAGCAGCCGTCGCCGCCCGGCGACGGCGCGGTGTCGGCGGAGGCGTGGCTGGCCGCCCGCGCGTACACCGCCTGGGCGGTGCGGGCCAGCAGTGAGCTGTATGAGGTGGAGTCGACGCAGCCACCCTGGTTGAGGCCGCCGATCACGCCGACGATCGTCGTGCCATGCGCGGTGTGGGCGAGCCACGGCCCGCCGCTGGTGCCGTCCACGAAGCCGCGGCAGTCAAACGACGGGAATCCACGCGTGAAGTAGACCGTCGTGGGGCAGGTGATCGCGTCGTCGTCGCTCCCGGCCGGGTAGCCGATCACGGTGATCGCCTCGCCGGAGCGCAGCGTTGCGCCCAGCCGGTAGGCGCCGGTGACCTGCTCGATCGTGACTTCCCGGCCGCCGATCATCCGCGGCGCTACGGTCAGGAACGCGAAATCGTCGCGGGGATCCTGCGACGCGAGCCAGCCCGGCGCGAGATGCGCCGCGGTCACCGTCCAGTGCCCGTCGGGAGAGATCCCGTCGTGGTAGCCGGGGGCGAACACCATGCCCGCGCCGCTGCCCGACACGCAATGGGCGGCGGTGAGCAGGACATCGCCGTGCGGGCTGTCGACGACGCTCGCCGTGCACTCATGCTCAGCGCTCGACGCGCCGGCGAAGACCGCGCCGACCTCGGGTACGCCGGTGGTGGGGCTCGACGTCGGAATCCGCTTGCCGGCCGCCGTGTGCGCCGGCGCCGGTGCGCGTTGATGGATCGCCAGCGCACCCGCCGGGAGGAGCAGCGCCAGCGCGGCCCCGACGGCGACCATGGGCAATTTGCGGGCGAGCATCGACGGTGAGCGTAGGTGCCGTGAAATAAGGTCGCCGTCAGATCAGCCGGTCGCTGCCGGACTCTCAGCCTCTGCTCAGCATGGCGCAGCGCCGATCCCAGGCGTCGCCGGCGGGCGCCTACGCGGGCCAGTCGATCTGATCGGCAAGCTCGGCCGCTCCGAGCGCGATCAGACCGCTGTGCTCGAGCCCCCGGTACTCGCCGCCGGCTCCGAGACCCCGCCAGTGGACGCGGCGCTCCTGCGGGTCCACGATCAGCAGCTCGTCGACGCCGCGGCTCGCATAGAAGCCGAGCTTGTCCCAGTCTCATCGGCGGGCGAGACGATCTCGACCACCAGCGCGGCGGTCGCGTAATAAACGCGGTCCTCGCGTTCGCGATGCAGCCCGCCGTCGGGCACCCGATAGTCGTCGGGCTCGCCGAGGTTGAAGATGCTCAGCATCGGCACCAGGCCGGCCCGCCGAGCGGGCGGGCCGAGGATCTCCGCGAGCTGCTGGGCGATATCGGCGCGTCGTCCTGCCGGCGCGGGGTTCATGTGGTGGACACCCTCCCAGACCTCGTCGAGCAGGTCCTGTCCCAGCCTCCGGCGCCGCTCGAGCAGCCGCTCGAACTCAACCGGGCTGAGGGTCGCGGACGAGCGTCGGCATGTCGCAAGGCTAGCGTCGGCTGAGCGGCCGGGGTTGTCCGGCGAGCGACCTCGCGCAGGGCGCACCGATCGCACGTGTTCTGCGAGCGGTGTCGGAAGTCTCTACGATCGCTGTCTGCCACCCCGAGGACTTCCCGGTAACGCCAACCTCGAGCAGCTGCGCGATGGTGCGAAGTCGTTTGCGCGTGCAGTGCGTGCCGGCGATGAGGGCGCCGCCGAGGTCGTGCGCGAGTTCCACCCTCGCCTCCACCGCGCGGCTGCGGGGTCGCCGGAGCTCGCCGCGTTCTCGCATGCCGACGCGCTGCTCGTGGTCGCGCGCCGGTTCGCGTTCGCGAGCTGGCCCACGCTGCAGGCCCATCTCGAGCTCGTCGCGCCGCTCGCCCGCTCGCCGCATGACGTCGGCCCCAGCGACAGCGCGGCCGACGAGTTCCTGCGGCTCGCGTGTCTCACCTACGGCGACGACGAGCCGGCCCGGTGGGCAGAGGCCGAGCGGATGCTCGCCGCCAACCCGGAGCTCGCGACGGCGAGCTTGGCGACGATGGCCGCGGTCGGGGCGGTCGATGCGGCGCGCGAGCTGCTGGCGTGCGATCCGGGCGGGGTGGCCGTCCTGCAGGGCCCGTACCGCTGGCCGCCGCTGCTGTACCTGACCTACTCGCGCGTGGCGTCCCCGGCGGCGCTGCAGACCGCCGAGCTGCTGCTCGACTGCGGAGCCGATCCCAACGCCGGATATCTGTGGGAGGGGTTGTGTCCGCCGTTCACCGCGCTGACCGGCGCCTTCGGCAGCGGCGAGGGCACCAATCCGGCACACCCGGATGGTCTGCGGATCGCGCGGTTGCTGTTGGCCCGCGGCGCCGATGCCAACGACGGCCAGACGATCTACAACATGGGGGGCTTCGCCGGCGATGACTGGCTGGAGCTGCTGCTCGAGTTCGGGCTCGGCCGCGGCGACGGCGGGCCCTGGCGCCGTCGGCTGGGCGAGCGACAGGACAGTCCGCGGCAGATGCTCGAGGATGCGCTGATGGCCGCTGCGGGCAACGGCCTGCAGCGCCGGGTCCGGCTGCTGCTCGACCACGGAGCCGATCCGGACGGCATGGGCAGCCGACACCCGATCTACGAGGGCCGCTCGCCGATCGAGGAAGCGGCGCTCGGCGGCGACCTGCAGATCGTGGCGATCCTTCAACGCGCCGGGGCGCGCCGCGCGCTCGACGAGGTCCAGGCCTTCTTGGCGGCCGCCACGGCGGGCGACCGCGAGACGGTGGAGGCGATGCGCGCCGGCGATCCGACCGTCGTCGAGCGCGCGATCGCCCGGGAGCCCGGTCAGCTGATCCGCGCCGCGAGCCGCGATTGCCTGGAGGGCGTCCGGCTGCTGATCGAGCTCGGCTTCGACGTCAACGCGCGTGAGCGGATCGGCGCGCTGCACGAGGCGGCGATGCGGGGAAACCTCGCGATCATCGAACTGCTGCTGGACCACGGCGCGGATCCGAACCTGCGCGACACCGGCTACGACGCGACGCCCGCGGGCTGGGCTGAGCACCACGGTCAGACCGAGGCGCACCTGCTCCTGCTCGCGCACGAGGCGCGAACGGAGCGGACCGTCGGCACCGGGCTGGCCTACCGGCCGGGTGAGCCGATCAGGGTGACGGTGACTCATCGCGCGCAGCGGACGTCGGTGTCCGACCAGGGCGCGGCGGTGAGACGGGCGGGCACGCCCGCCGGCTGGCTCACCGTCGCGGAGCAACTCGCGCGCGACCGCAATGTCAACATCACGCGGCAGGGAGTCGTCTGGCTGCCCGTCGTCGCCGCCGGTCCCGGCGAGCAGGCGGTCGTGGCGCGGATCGCCGAGTCCTCCCTCGCGCTCTATGAGGACCTGCTCGACCTCGGCTGACGCGCGCCGCGGCGGCGCCGGACCCCCAGGGCTCCGGCTTTCGGCGAGGTCGGCGGAGCGAGACCCGGGATGAGGAGCGTGGTGGTTGGCGGGATCTGAGCAGGATCTGCGGGCGCGGATGGCGGCGAGCGATGAGGTCGTGGCGCGTGAGGGGGGTTCCTCGGATCCGGGAGCGCGCCGGCGGGTCGCCGCCGCTCTGGTGGAGAAGGCCGATGCCCTCGTTGATCTGAGGCGTTCCGCGGAGGCGCTGCCCTGCGCCGAGGAGGCGCTGGCCCTGTTCGACGCGGGCGCCGAGCAGACCGCGTCCGCGATGCGAATCCAGGCGATCTCGCTGCTGAGGCTCACGCGGCTGGAGGAGAGTGTCGCAGCGGCCGACCGACTGATCGAGCGCTTCGACGGCGATCAGCCGGCTGAGGTGCGCCGCCGAATCGCTGGGGCATCGATGGCCAAGATCGCGGCGTTGAGCAAGGCGGGTCGTCACGTCGAGGCCGAAGCCGCGGCCGATCAACTGATCGAAGGCTTTGCCGCCGATCCGGTGCACGGGCCGCAGCGGGCCAACGTGATCGTGACCGGGCTGCTGCTGAAGGTCCTGGCGGTCCGCGACCAGGGGCGTCTGGACGCGGCGGTCGATGTGGCCGATGAGCTGGTGCGGCGATTCGGCGGGTCGCCGCAGACAAGCGTCCGGGTGGTCGTCGCAAGAGGGTGGAACGACAAGGCCGACACCCTGATCCGGCTCGTCCGGTTCGATCAGGCACTGGAGGTGCAGCGGAGCGTGGTCGCCCGGTTGGGCGCGGAGGACGATCGGAAGCTGCGCGGCCAGGCCGCGGCCGCGTTGTTCGGTCAGTCCGTCGCCCTGCGCCGGTCCGGTCGCACCGCCGAGGCCGTCGCGATCTACGACGAGCTGCTGGCGCGCCCGCGCGCGGGCCGCCTGGCGGACGAGGTGGTCGCGCTCGGCGACGTCCGTGGCCCGGCGGGCGGCATCCGCGTACGCCGTGGCGGCGGCGGTGAGGTCGCCGCCGAGCTCGTGCAGGTGGCCGCGAACGGCGTGCCAGCGGTGCCGCTCGCCGAGCACCTCGCGCAGCCGGTCGGTCTCGCGCAGCCCGGCGGCGGCGCCCACGACGTGGCCGACCGCGACCGCGCGACCGAGCACCGCGGCGGGGTCCTGGAGCACCGGGTCGTCGGTGAGGGCGACGAGGTCGTCATACCCAGCCGAGGATCTGCGGCCAGTCGGTCTCCTCGGCGCTGGCCGCGTCGTCGTGCAGGGCGGCGATGGCGGCCTCGACCTGGTAGCGGCCGGGGCGTTGCCCCGTCTCCATGGCCAGCGCCGACTGCAGGACGCGCACGCCCTCGGCGATCGCTCGGGTGTCCCACCGGCGGCGGTCCTGCCGGTCGAGCGTGACGATGCGGCCCGCTGAGTCGAGTCGCGCCGGGAGGCGTGCGTGGTTGAGGAGCATCAGCGCGAGCAGCCCGCGCGCCTCCGGTTCCTCGGTGGCGAGGGTGAGTTGGCGGGCGAGCCGGATCGCCTCGCCGGCCAGGTCGACGCGCCCGGAGTGGCCGGCCGTGTAGACGAGGTAGAGCACGCGCAGCACGACGGCGAGGTCGCCGGGCTGGTCCAGGCGGCGCCCGTGCAGGGCGCGCTTGGCGCGGCTGATCCGCTGGGCGATCGTCGCCTCCGGGACATAGAAGGCGTCGGCGATCTCCCGGGTGGTGAGGCCTCCGACGGCCCGCAGGGTCAGCGCCACCTGGGAGGCGGGGGCGAGGTCGGGGTGACAGCAGCAGAAGAGCAGGAACAGGGTGTCATCGCCCTCCTGCGGGGCGGCCGGCAGCGGCTCGGCGGACGCCTGCTGCTCGCGGCGGTGACGGGAGGCTTCGCTGCGGCGGGCGTCGACGAGCCGCCGGGTCGCGACCGTGGTCAGCCACGCGCGCGGGTCGCGCGGCGGGTGCTCGGGCCACACCCGCAGCGCCTCCAGCAGGGCCTCCTGCAGCGCGTCCTCGGCGGCATCGAAGTCCTCGCCCCGCCGGACCAGCCCGGCAAGAACCCGCGGAATGAGGTCCTGCCCGAACCCGCGCAACGCGCGTGCGTCGACCGGTCGCGTCGGCTCGTCGATCACGCCGGCTCAGTCCTCCGACGGCGCCCCGGACATGACCTCCCGGACGTCGATCCACTCATACAGCGGCTCGCCCCCCGGGCCGGGCTCGGAGGAGACGTAGGCCGCGATCTCGATCGCGCGTTCGTGGGACTCGACGTCGATCATGTACCAGCCCGCCACGAGATCGCTGGTCTCCGGTAGCGGGCCGTCGGTGGTGACCGGCGCGGCGTCCGGGCCGCCGTATCGCACCCACGTGCGCGCCGGCGTGAGCGCCTGCGCGTCCACGTACTCGCCGTTGCGCTCGAGCAGTTCGCTGACGTGCTGGAGGAAGGCCATGTGCGCCTCCACGTCCTCGGGGGTCCACTGGTCCATCGGGGGGAAGGGATAGTGCGGCTCCGGGCCGCCCCGGTAATGCTTGAGGAGCAGGTACTTCGGCATGGTGGTCTCCTGGTGTCGTGGGCCGCGCCTGTCGTGGCCCTTCACCTGGTGAGCGGAGCCGGTGACAGCTTCTCGACATGGAATCACCCGAAACGGGGGGGGCAGGACGAACGTCGTCTCACTCCGAAACCGCGAGGCTGTGGACAATGGCCCCATGAATGCGCCGGCTCCCGCTGCGGTATGGGCGGCTGAGCAGGTCTCCGCGGTGCGTGACGACGCACGCGGTCGGATCGCCCTGGTCGAGCGCTCGTATCGCGGTCCCTTCGGCGAGGCTCCGCGACATCTGCCGTACCGGCGCGCCGCGATGTCGTTCATGCGCTGGCAGCTGCGGCGCGGGGTGCTCGAGCCGCCGGTCAGCGAACGGCCGGGCAGTCCGTGGTGGCGGGCGGTCAACGAACGCCTGCTGCGGGACGGATGTGAGGCGGTCGCGCTGAGCGGCGCGTTCGCCGGTCCACCGTCGTCGGGAGCCGTCGAGCACTGGATGAGGTTCGCGAACCTGCCGACCGCCCGGGCGTGGTACCGGGCGCACAACGCGAGCGTGGTCGCCGCATATCTTCAGCACCGCGACCTGGCGGAGGCTGAGAATCGCGCCGAGCGCTTCTTCATGAACGTGGTGCTCTGTCGCGTGCTCTATGCGCACGCGCTGGTCGCCGCACCGCGCTTGTCGCTCGGTTGGCTGCGTCCGCTCGCCCCCGTGCTCGGCGACCCGAGGCTCGGGATGGCCGGAATCTTCCTGTCGCTTTCCCGTGTCCTTCCCGACGAGTACCCGCTGACGCGCGACGTTGGCTCCTATCTGACCGATGAACGCGGCTTTGGTCGTCTGCTGGACTACGGCATGATCGTGCCCAGGCTTCAGCAGCTCTATGAGTGGTCGGCCGATGTGCTCGACGCACCGGGGTTGCTCGACTGCACTCGCGACGGAGCGTTGACGTATGCCTGGGGATATGACGACCGAGACGTCTGGGCGCAACCGATGTCGGTGCTCGTGCGTTGCGCTCGCCGGCTGCTTCCGCCGCCCGGCACGGCCGGTGGCGCCAAGGGCCCTAACCACGTGTCCGGTCTCGGACGAGCTCGACGGTGGCGGTGACGGTCGGGGCGCCCTCGTCGAGGGCGATCCGCACCGTGATGCGCAGTCGGTGGCCGCGGGCCGCCGCCAGGAGCGCGTCGCCACGCTGGTCGAGGCGAGCGTCGACGGCGGCGTGCCCGCCGGCGGCGAGGTCCAGGCCGGCACTGCCCAGCGAGACCGTGGTGGTCGTGACCCGGCGATGCTGGGCGCGACCGGTGATCCGGCGCTCCCGTACGGTCAGTTGCAGGCGCCCGTGGCAGCGTTGGCCGCCCGCGCCGTGGCAGGCGAGCTTGATCGCGGCGATGCCGCGGGTGACCGTCGCCGTGCCGGCCGCGAGTGAGGCGACCGCGTGGGACGATGGTGGCGGCGTGGGCGATGCGATTGCGCCGGATGACGGTGGCGGCGCGGGCGATGCGGCCAGCGTGGTCAGCGTCTGGTCGGGACCGTCGAGGGTGGCGAAGTCGGTCGTCGCGACGGCGCGGTAGTGGATCACCGTGCCCGCCGGCAGTCCGCTGAGGGTGGCGCTGATGGGAGTGCCGGCGGCCGCCGCGGGCGCCAGGAGCTGCTCTGGGCGCACTCGCCGAATGGCCCGTGTTCGGACTGACCGGCGTCGAGGACGTCGTCGGTCGCGGTTTTGCCGGCGGTGCCGAGCCCGACGACCTGCCAGTGAAAATCTCCGTCGCCGCCGGTGTCGGGCACCGCGCGTGCCGCGAACACCATGTCGGCGTTGTTCAGTCCGATCTGGGAGTTCTCCTTGTCGCTGTTCTCATACCACACCACCCACGGCACCGTGTCGTTGACACCGGTGAATGCGATGTC
>JBELAG010000068.1:0-19767 GCA_049509055.1 Solirubrobacteraceae bacterium | reverse complement strand
GGTTGATCGCCACGACGCTCGGCATGTCGTTGGTGGCGATCTGGACGCCGCCGCTGTTGACGCTCGAGATCTGGCTGAGCATGACGACGCCCAGGATCACGGTCAGCGCCAGCACCGATCCGAAGCCGGCGAACAGCTTGCCCCGGATCGACAGGTTTCTCAGAAAGTCCATTTCACACTCGTTCCACAGCGGGCATAGACGTTCCCGGCAACGCACCGGTATCGACCGCGTGACGGCCATCCCGACCAACGCGGCACCCCGGAGGATCGTCGCGCGCCGACGAAGCTTGAGCGCGGCGGTTTCCACACGGTGATGGGCGTGACCACGCATCGTCGCGACCGTCCGGCTGCGGTAGAGCCCGCGCGGTCAGCCGCGGTCGCCCGCCAGGCCGTGCTCTAACTGGTCGTAGGCGAGGTCGGCCTGCGCGAGCATGTCGGCGACGGTGCCCCGGGGGTCGTCGCCACGGGTCAGGCGGTGCAGTCCGCAGGTCAGAATCGCCGCGTTGACGCCGCACAGCGCGCGCGCCAACGCGTGGCAGAGGGGGTCGTCGTCGGGAGCGTTGCGCTCGGCGGCGAGCTGCCGGGCGACGGTCTGGGCGTGACGCGCGAAGGTCGCCTCGAGGTAGGCGCGCAGCGTGGGGCTCGGCTCGACGATCTCCCAGAACCCGGGAGGTAGCGGGCCTTCGCCGAGGCCGACGTCGAGCCTGGTCCAGAAGGCTCGCGTGTGGGCGCGAAACACGCTCACCAGGGATGCACCCTCCGGGCGGTCGCGCACCGCGGCAAGCAGCGCGGCCTCGACCTCGGCGTCGCGGTCGAACAGGATTCGCTCCTTGGAGGGAAAGTAGTTGAAGACGGTTTGCCGGGACACGTCGGCCGCCCGCGCGACGTCATCGATGCTGACCGACTCAAAGCCGTGCGCGGCGAACAGCTCGGCGGCGGCGCGAGCGATCGCGGCACGGGTCTGGCGCTTCTTGCGTTCCCGGAGACCGGTCATGACCCGAATTTTATTGACCGAGTGTATGTTTAGATCAAGTCGAGTAAGGTGAGCTCCGTGGCCGACGGTGTCCAGCTCCAGGGCCTGGTGAAGTCGTTTCGAAGCCCGCAGGGTGAGGTGCACGCCGTGCGGGGGATCGACGTCTCGATCGCTGCCGGCGAGACCGTGGCCCTGCTCGGCCCCAACGGAGCCGGCAAGTCCACGACGATCGAGATGATGCTCGGCCTCACCCGTCCGGATCGCGGCACGCCGTCGAGGACGTGATCGCGCTCGCCGGGCTGAGCGACGCGGCGGGGCAGCGCACGCAGAAGCTCTCCGGCGGACAGACGCAACGCGTCCGGTTCGCGGTCGCCCTGGTCAGCGATCCGGACCTGCTGGTGCTCGATGAGCCGACGGTGGCGATGGACGTCGAGGGCCGGCGCGACTTCTGGGTCGCGATGCGCGGCTACGCCGCCCGCGGCAAGACCGTGCTGTTCGCCACCCATCACCTCGAGGAGGCCGACGCCAACGCCGACCGCGCGGTGCTGATCGCCCGCGGCCGGGTCGTCGCCGACGGGCCGACCACCGAGATCAAGGCCCAGGTCGGGACCAGGACGATTCGCTTCACGCTCGCCGGCGCCGACCCGGCACAGCTGGCGGCCCTGCCCGGCGTCGCGACCGCCGACCGGCACGGCGATGCGGTGACGCTGCGGTGCTCGGACTCCGACCTCGCGATCCGTGCCCTGTTGCAACTCCACCCGGCAGCCCGCGACATCGAGATCGCGGGCGCCGGCCTCGAGGAGGCGTTCCTCAAGCTGACCGGAGACCGCGAGGAGGACGCGGTGCCAGACGCCTCCGGCACGCGGACGGTGGCGCGATGAACGGCCTGCTCTACACCCGGTATGAGCTCGTGCGCGCGTTCCGCGCCCGGCGCTTCTTCGTCTTCTCGCTCGGATTTCCGCTGGTGCTCTACTTCGTGATCGCCGGCCCGAACCCGCCACGTGCACGACTACGACGGCACCGGGATCTCGCTCCCGCTCTATTACATGGTCGGGCTCGCGTCGTTCGGCACGATGATGGCGATGATCTCCACCGGCGCACGCATCGCCGGGGAGCGCCAGGCCGGATGGACCCGCCAGCTGCGGATCACCCCGCTCACCTCACGCGCCTATTTTCGCGCCAAGGTGGTGACCGCCTACGCGATGGCGCTGCTCACCCTCGTCCTGCTCTACGCCTCGGGCGCGTCCTTGGGGGTTCACCTGACGGCCGGGCGCTGGCTCGAGATGACCGGACTGATCCTCGTCGGGCTGCTCCCGTTCGCCGCGCTCGGCATCATGATCGGCCATCTCGTGACCACCGACTCGGTCGGACCGGTCATGGGCGGATTGACGTCGCTGCTCGCTCTGGTCAGCGGCACGTGGTTCCCGATCACCAGCGGGTTCCTGCACTCTCTCGGCCAACTGCTGCCCTCGTGGTGGCTGATCCAGGCCGGCCGCATCGCCCTGCACCTGCACGGCTGGGGAACGCGAGGCTGGGTCACGGTCGCCGCATGGACCGCGGTCCTCACGGTGCTCGCCACGTGGGCCTACCAGCGCGACACCAACCGCGTCTGACCGGGCGACCGACACCGCCCGCGGCGAGCCGGGCCGGGCGCTCAGTACGCGCCGGCGTATGCCTGCTCCGCGTCTGGGACGTCGGCGATCACGCCGAGCGCGGGAAGGCCGGCGTCCGGCGACTCGGCCTGCACACGGCGGGGCTCAGGGTGGAAGGTGAGCGCTGCGACCGCGGTCAGCACGAGCAGCGCGACGGCGCCGAGCGCGAACACCATCCGGGTGCTGAACTGGGTCAGCAGCCCGCCGGCGGACACAAACGCCGCCAGCAGCGCGACGTTGGTCGCGGTGTCGCTGAAGCCCAGCACCCTGCCGAGCAGGCGGGCGGGGACGATCTCCTGGAAGAGCCGCATCTCCGGTGAGATGATCAGCGCGTTGGCGGCGCCGGTGAGCGCAAATGTGCCCGCGGCCCGTGTCAGGCTCGGCGCGGCTGCCGAGGCGAGCATCCCGACCGCGCACAGCGCGTTGCCCGCCAACCACAGCCGTCGCAGCAGACCGACCCGGTTGCCGGCGCGGGCGCACAGCAGCGAGGCGAGCACCATCCCCGCGCCGTAGGCCGACACCAGCACCGAATAGCCCGCCAACATCGCGGTCCCGACGCCGGCCACCAGCGCCAACGCGACCGTCACCGCAAACGACGACACGACGGCCAAGCCCGCAAACGCGCCGGCGCTCAGCAGCAGGGCGGTGACCGCCAGCCGCGTCCGGGACACCCGGTCAGCCAGCGCACCGAACACCGTCGAGAGCACGATGCCCGGCAGCACGTCCGCCAACAGCACCAGCGCGATCGCCCAGCTTGCATGCAGCCGCTGGTAGGCGATCAACACCAACGCGACGTATGCCGCGCCCGTCCCCAGACGCGACTGCAGATGAGCGAGAAAGAAGCGACGCAGACGCGGCTGCGCGAGCACAGAGATCATAAGGTTCCAGGACGAAGGGCGAGGAGAGCGACGAATCGGCGGGGCACGACTGCCAGAGGTCAGTGTCGTACTGCTGACCCGGCCCGGTCCCCTGCGGCCGACGGCGGGGGCTACACCGTAGTGGCCCAACGGCGCTGATCAAGCGGTGCGGAGCAAACTGGACAGATGTTCGAGCGACGCCCGAGGACATCGCGTCGCTCACCGTCGACCTCTCGCCGTGCGCCAAGATGCGGCTGATGCGCTAGTCGAGCCAGCCGGGACGCACGAGCCCGGTCTCGTAGGCCAGCACGACCAGCTGGGCGCGGTCGCGGACGCCGAGCTTGACCATCGCCCGGCTGACGTGGGTCTTCGCGGTCGCGACGCTCACGACGAGCCGGGTGGCGATCTGCTCGTTGGTCAGACCGCCGCCGGCGAGCGCCATGACCTCGCGCTCGCGGTGGGTCAGCTCCGCGAGCGCGGTCGAGCTCGGCGGTTCCTTGGCGCGCGCCGCGAATTCGCCGATCAGCCGGCGCGTGACCGACGGGGAGAGCAGCGCGTCGCCGGCCGCGACCACGCGCACGGCCTCGATCAGCTCGCTCGGCTTGGTGTCCTTGACCAGGAACCCGGCGGCGCCCGCCCGGACCGCCTCGAACACGTACTCGTCGAGCTCGAACGTCGTCAGGATCACGATCCGGACGGTGTCCAGCCGATGCTCGAGCGCGATCTCGCGCGTCGCGGCGAGCCCGTCGAGCACCGGCATCCGGATGTCCATCAGGATCACGTCCGGGGTGTGCGTGCGGGCCAGTTCGACCGCCTGCCGGCCGTCCTGCGCCTCGGCGACGACCTCGATGTCGCTCTGCGCGTCGAGCAGCGCGCGAAAGCCGGCGCGCACGAGCGCCTGGTCATCGGCGAGCAGGACGCGGATCACCCCCTCGCTCCCGGGCGATCGCTGCGCGCGCATCCGGTCACGCCGCGCTCCCGAGCGGCAGCCGCGCGTGCACGCGAAAACCGCCGGCGGGCTGCGGACCGGCCTCCAGCTCGCCGCCCAGCGCCGTGGCCCGCTCACGCATCCCGGCGATCCCGCTGCCGCCGGCGACCTGCGCGCCCGGGCCATGGCCGTCGTCGTCGATCTGCACCGTCAGGTCGCGGCCGGCGTAGGTGAGCGCCACCGTGGCCGAGCTGGCCTGCGCGTGGCGCACGATGTTGGTCAGCGACTCCTGCACGATCCGAAACGCCGCCAGGTCGACGCTGGCGGGCAGCTGACGGCGGTCGCCGCGCACCTGCAGCGACACCCCGAGGCCCGCCGCCGAGGCGCGGGACACCAGCTCGTCCAGACCGTCGAGCCCGGCCGTCGGCGCCCGCGGCGGCGGCTCCGTGCTGCCCCGTAGCACATGCAACGCGGACCTGACCTCGCGCAGGGCGTCCGCGCTGGCCGCGTTGATCGCCTCGAGCGCGATCCGCGCCTGCTCGGGCTGCTCGTCCATCAGGTGCAGGGCGACGCCCGACTGGACGTTGATCAGCGAGATGTTGTGCGCCAGGACGTCGTGCAGCTCCCGCGCGATGCGCAGCCGCTCCTCGTCGGCCTGACGACGGGCCTGCTCCCGGGATGCCCGCCTTGCATCCGCGGCCCGCTCCTGGCGGTCGCGCATTGCCTCGGCCAAGGCGATCAGCACCATCAGCCACGCCGCGATCGCAAACGACGCCAGCACGGTCGGCGTACCGGTCACCCCGAGCGCTGCCGGAAGCCACAGGAACAGCACCCAGCCGGCGACCACGGCCACACGCGCCGCCAGGCGGTCACCCGCCCTGACCGCCGACACGACCGCCACGACGAGCGCGAAGTAGTTCGGGCCCTCGACATAGCCGAGCGCGACGTACAGCAGCGCCGCGGCGAAGACCGCAACGAGCACCGCGCGCGGATGCCGTCGGCGGAACACCAGCGCGAGCGGACCGACGGCCAGCAGCGCCAGCGCGGCAACGTCGAGGTGCGTGGCGGCCTGGCACGAGGACGCCCACCAGCAGCGGAGCCGGCCGCTGGCCTGACGGTGCCCGGAGGCGCCGAACGTCCCTCCGATCTGGATCGCGGCGGCGATCACCGCCAGCCGGATGTCCATCCGCCGGATCCCGCGCAGCGACAGCTCGGCGGACCGCTTCACAGCGCCACGATAACCCCACCCGCCGCCGGCGTCATCGCCCGCAGGGCGCACCGCGATGTACCACCACGGGAGTAGGGGCCGCTCGCGCCGGCAGTCGATCGCAGCAGCCGACAAGCCGCCCGCGGGCCGACGACAGCGGCGCTCCCGAGCGTCACGATGCTCACGAGCCACCAACCCGAGGGAGTCAGAGATGTACGACGACACCACACATCGGATCCATGCCCGGCGGGATCTCAACCAGCGCGCCGGCGATGCCGATCGCGACGCGACCAGCGAGCGGCTGCGCCACCACCACGTCGACGGGCGACTGGACGCCGAGGAGTTCCAGGAGCGGATCGACCGCTGTTACCAGGCCAAGACCATCGGTGAGCTCGAGCAGCTGGTCAGCGACCTGCCGCCGGAGCCGATCTCCGAGGGCCGCCGGCAGCTCCGGCGCCTGCGGATGATCCCGCTCGTCCCGATCGTGATCGCGATCGTCGCGGTCTCCGCCCTGACGGGAGGCCATCACGGTCATGTCGGCTTCTGGGTCGTGATCCCGCTGTTCTTCCTGCTGCGCTTCTCACACCGGCGCCGGGGACCGTGGGGCATGGGGCGGATCGATGCCGTCCGCGATCGGACGTGAGGTCAGAAGTCCGACGGGAGGGTGGCGAGGTCGACGGCCTCGAGCTGGCCCGACTGGAAGTTGGCGACCAGCAGCGTCCGGCCGTCGGGCTCGACGGACAGCTCGCGCGGGAACCCGCCCGCCGGGAGTGACCCCGGCACGGCCGGGCGGCCGCGCAGCGCCCGGTCGGCGCTGACGACGGTGAGCGCCGCGTGCTGCCCGGGGGCGTCGAAACGGTCTGAATCGGCGACGACGATCACCCGCCCCTGATCGGCGACCGCCAGCCCGACCGGCGCCTCGCCCACGCGGACGTCGGCCGCCAGTGCGGCGGTCGGGCGTGCGGTCAGCCGGGCGGCGGCGAAGCCCAGCAGCCGGTCGCTGGCCCGCGCGGTCACCCACACGACGCGGCCGTCGGGCGAGACTGCGACGCGCACCGGCTGGCAGCCCGCGGTCACGGTGGCGAGCGTGGCGTGGGCGGGGCTGGTCTCGGCGCGGGCCAGGTCGATCACGCTCAGCGTTCCCGGTGTCGCGCCCGGGCGGCGATTGGACAGCGGCCGGGACCCGGCCAGCTCGCTGGTCACGTACAGCCGGCGACCGTCCGGGGAGATCGCCATCCCGACCGGCGCGATCCCGGTGGGGATCTCGCCGATCAGGCCGGAGTCGTGGAAGCCCGACGCCAGCGGTGTCACGCGCACGACCCGGGGCGGGAAGGTCGCGTCGGAGACGACGGCGATCCCCCGCGCGGAGGCGACGAACGACCACCGCCCGTCGGCGGTGCTGACGACCCCGAACGGCGACGACGCGATGCTCCGCATCGCGGTCCGCGCGCCGGCCAGCCGCGCGCCGGGGTCGGCGGCGGTCGAGCATCCGGGCGCCGCCAGGGTGCGTGACGGCGACACCACGACGCCGGCACCGCCCGCGCGCGCGATCCCGGACGTCTGCGACCGACCGGCGCCGCCACAACCCGCCAGCACCGCGACACTCCCCACCAGCAGCGCGACCAGCCGCATCACACCAGTCTGACGGACCGGTCATCGGGGGACGCCGGGCGGGCCGCGTCAGGCCAGCGCATCGCGCAGCGCGGACAGCCAGTGGGCCGTCGTCGCCCGCGCGAGATCGGAGCCGGGCGCGTGGGCCTCGAACAGGTGCCACGCGCCGGGAACGTGATGCACGGTCACCGGGACGTCGGCGCGCGCCAGCCGCACCGCGTAGTCGAGGCCCTCATCGCGAAGCGGGTCCAGGCCGCAGGTCAGCACGTAGGCCGACGGCAACCCCGAGAGATCACTCGCGCGCGCCGGCGCCGCATAGGGTGAGGTCGAGGCCCGATCCCGGTCGGGGCCGAGGTAGGTGTCCCAGGTGTGGCGGATGCCCGGCCCGTTGATCACCCGGGGATCGGTGATCCGTCGCCGCGACGGGCCGTCGTCGCGGTCATCGAGCACCGGGATCAGCAGCGCCTGGAAGGCGACGGGCCGCTCGCCGCGGTCGCGGATCATCAGGCAGACCGCCGCACTCAGGCAGCCCCCGGCCGAGGCCCCGGCGACCGCGAGCCGATCGGGGTCGGTGCCGAGCTGCTCGGCGTGGTCGTGCACCCAGCACACGACCGCGTGACAGTCCTCGACGCCGGCCGGGAATCGATGCTCGGGAGCGAGCCGGTAATGGGGACTGACGACGACCGCGCCGGCGGCGACGCACGCGTCGCGCGCCATCGGGCTCGGCCCGTCGAGCTCGCCGTAGGCGAAGCCGCCGCCGTGGACATAGACGACGCCGGGCAGCGTGCCCGCAGCCCCGCGGGGGCGCACGACGTGGGCGTCGATCGCGTTGCCGGCGGGCCCGCCTCTCTTTGATACGGTTGCAATGAGATTAAGGTATAGTCTCGATGCGACCGTGTCAACCGGACCGACCCTCAGCCGCTCCGAGTACGTCGTGCTCGGCCTGATCGGCCGCTACGGACCGATGAGCCCGTACGAGCTCAAGGCCCGCGTCGCGGAGAGCGTCGGCTTCTTCTGGCCGATCCCGCACGCCCAGCTCTACCGGGACCCGTCCCGGCTGGCCGGCCTCGGGCTTCTGGAGGAGACCGCCGAGGCGTCCGGCCGGCGGCGGCGGATCTTCGCGATCACCGCCGCGGGCCGCGCGCAGCTGACACGCTGGCTCGCCGACGAGCACACCTCCGCGACGCAGATCCGCGATCCGGCGCTGCTCAAGCTGGCGTTCGCCGACCTCGCCGGCGACGACCACCTCGGGTCACTGGCCGCCGCGCAGGCGGACGTGCATCAGCGCTGGCTGGAGGAATACGGGCAGCGACTGGACGCGCTACGGGCCGATGATCCGGCCACGCCGTCCCGCCGTCACCTGCTCACGCTGGGGCGCGCGATCGAGGCGGCGTACGCGGATTTCTGGAGAGCACTGGACCGGGCCGAGTCAGGCGCGGCGGCGTCCGATCGCGACTGACGCGCTCACGACCCGCGGAAGCGCGGCGTGATGAGTCCCGTCTCGTAGGCGGCCACGACGGCCTGTGTTGCGGTCGCGCAGCCCGAGCTTGTTGAGGATGTGGCTGACGTGCGTCTTGACGGTCTCCTCGGTGACGGTCAGTCGGCCTGCGATCTCGGCGTTGGAGAGACCCTCGGCGACGAGACGCAGGACCTCGGTCTCACGCGGGGTGAGATCCTCGAGGGCGGGCATGGGTTGCGGCCGAACCAGGGGCCGGGCGGCGAACTCGATGAGCAGCCGGCGGGTGACGCTCGGGGCGAGCAGCGCCTCGCCGGCCGGATCGATCCGCCGCGAGCTCCCGGGTGGCCTCGATGCCGTCCATGCCGGGCATCCGGATGTCCATCAGGATGATGTCGGGGCTGAGCCGGCGGCTGATCCGGACCGCCTCGCGTCCGTTGGACGCCGTGCCGATCACGGTGAAGTCGGGCTGTGTGTCGAGCAGCTCGGCAAAGCCCGAGCGCACGACCTCGTGGTCGTCGGCGACGATCAGGCGAATGGCCGGCCCGACGGGGCCCACGTCACGACGGGGCGCTCGTCGGCCGGCAGCGTCGCCTCGACGAGATAGCCGCCGCCCGCCGCCGGTCCGGTGCGCAGCCGCCCGCCGACGGCGGCGGCGCGTCCGCGCATGCCCACCAGCCCGTGACCGGTGGCGGCCGCCGAGTCGGGCGGGCCGGGCCCGTTGTCGCGAATGCGCAGGCTGAGCACGGCGTCGCGGTAGCGCAACTCGACGTCGGGCGCGCCGCCGACCCGCACGCGTCACGTGTCTGGTCGAGCAGTTCGTTGAGCTGATCGACGGGGGCTGGGGCTGCAGGTCGGCGGCGACGGTGCGGGCGTCCTCGCGCAGCACGCCGAGCAATCGTCGCATCTCGGTCAGCGCGGCGCGGGCCGTGTCGCCGATCGCCGCGAGCCGCTGCGCGCCCCTGGGCGACAGATCCGGAGTGGTCATCCGGGCCGCTTCGGGGCAGCGCCCTGGTCGGCGGGCGACCCTACGCGAGCTGCAGGACGCCGCCACGCATCTGGTCGTCGCCGGCCGCGGGCGGCTGGTCGCGGACACGAGCGTCGCGGAGCTGATCGCGGCCGCCTCCGCCGGGCGCATGACGCTGCGCACGGGCGCGCAGGGCGCGCGGGGCGAGGCGATGCGGGCGCTGGCCGACGCGGGCGCAACGGTGGCCGCCACCGGCCCCGAGACGCTCACCGTCACGGGGCTGGGCCCCGAGCGGATCGCGGAGCTGCTCGGTCGGCACTCGGTCGCGTTCTCGGAGGTAGGCCTGCACCGGTCCAGTCTGGAGGAGGCGTACATGGAGCTCACCCGCGATGCCGTCGAGTTTCGCGCCGCCGAGGCAAAATCGGTATGAGCGCCGGCACCGTCTCCTACCGCTCGGCGCTGCCGGCCGGCCGCGATCGTTTCTCGCAGCTGCTGCATGCCGAATGGACCAAGTTCCGCACCGTTCGCGGCTGGACGATCACCGCCGTCGCCGCTGCGCTGTCGATCGTCCTGTTCGCCTACCTCGGGACCTTCCGCCGCCAGGACGGCGGCATCTGCGTCGGCCCGAACCCCGCGACGGCGACGTGCACGAGCTTCGTCCACCCCACCCCCGCTCGGGCCGGGCGGCGAGGCGGTCTCCGACACCTATTCCTTCGTGCACCGCACGCCGGTCGGCGACGGCAGCATCACCGTCCGCGTCAGCGGGCTGAGCGGACTCGTCCAGGGCAGCAGCGGCCACTCGGCGAGTGTGGCGGACCTGGCCGGCGCGGCCGGCTCGCTGCAACCGTGGGCGAAGGCCGGCCTGATCCTCACCCCCACGACCAGGGTCGGCTCGGTCCGCCTCGCGCGGCTGACGCACAGCGGCAGGCCGGCCTGTTCGTCACCTCCCCTCCGACCGCGCCGGCCGAGCAGGCCCCGGTGCCGGGCGCCGGCGGCGCGGCCACCGGCACGACCGCCACGTTCGACCGGCCCGACCTGACAGGGGGATGGTCGGCGGGCGGATGGGCAGCCGACAGCGTGGGCGCTGCTGTCGACCATGCGGTGCTCCCGGTCCTCAGCTCGGCGTCGTGTTCATCACCGGCGAGTACCGCCAGGTGCGCGTGATCCTGGGCACGGGCGCGCTGGTCGCGCTGGCCGCGGTGCTCGCCCTCGCGCTCGGGACCGCGCTGCGCCGCGGCGCGGGAGCGGTCACCGCGGCGATCGTGCTGCTCGTGCTGCCCGACGTCCTGTCGTTCGCCTCGGCCCTGCCCGCCGGCGTGTCGCGGTGGCTGATGCGGATCACGCCCGACGCCGCCTTCGCCATCCAGCAGACCCTGCCGCAATACCACCCGGTGAACTACCTGTACACGCCGTCGGAGGGCTTCTATCCACTGGCGCCCGGGATCGGCCTGGCCGTGCTCGCCGCCGACACGCTCGTCGCCCTGCTGGTCGCCCACCGCCTTCTGCGCACCCGGGACGCATGAGCCGCGCGCTGCACGCCGAGTGGACCAAGCAGAGGACGGTCGCCGGCACCGGCTGGCTCCTGCTCGGCGCGATCGCGCTGACCGTCGCGCTCAGCGTCGTCGTCGCGCTCGCGACCACCTACGCGTCGGCGCGACGCGGCCAGGACCTCACCAAGCTCAGCCTGACCGGCGTGTATCTCGGCCCGTCGATCGTTGCGATCCTCGCGGTGCTGACGATCACCGGCGAGTACAGCAGCCGCGTGATCCAGATCACGCTGACCGCCATCCCGCACCGTCCGACCGTGCTGGCCGCCAAGGCCGCGGTGCCCGGCGCGCTCGTCCCGGGAGCGGGAACGGTCGCGGTGCTCGGCTGCGTGCTGGCGGCTGGTCGCGCTGCTCAGCCTGGGGATCGCCGCCGCCGTGCGCGATTCCGCGGTCGCAATCGGACTCGTGCTCGGCCTGCTCCATGTGTTCCCGATCTTCGCCCATCTCGTGACCAGCCCGAGCCTGGAGCGCCAGCTCGAGCAGATCGGGCCGATGACCGCCGGGCTCGCGATCCAGGCACCACCAACCTCCGCAGCCTGCCGATCGCGCCATGGGTGGGGCTCGGGGTGCTCGCCGCCTGGGCAGCGGCGGCCCTGGCCGGCGGCGGGCTGCTGTTGACGCTGCGCGACGCGTGAGTCGTGTGTCCACCCGGTCGGCGGGCGGTGATGGACGTTTGCCGACGGATGCACGTCCGCCGCGAGACCACCGGCCCGCTCCCCGTTCGAGCTCGCGAGCTCGGGTGCGGCGCAGCCTCGATCGGAGTTAGGATCACGAGATCCGGTTCCGCGCATCGGAGGGGGACATGCCGAAGGTCACTGTCGACGGTGTGAGCATCAACTACGACGTGCAGGGCGAGGGCGAGTCGCTGCTGCTGATTCCCTACCTCGGCGCCGATCATGCCTGCTACGCATTTCAGCTGCCCGCGTACACCGAGCACTTCAGCTGCATCTCGGTGGATCTCCCGGGCTCGGGCGAGAGCGACTGTCCGGCGGGCCCGTACTCCACCGAGACGTATGCCGAGCAGTTGTCGGGGTTCCTCGGCGCGATCGGCATCGAGCAGGCACACGTCGCCGGCGTGTCGCTGGGCGCGGCGGTCGCCATGCACCTGGCGGCGCGCCACCCCGAACGGGTGCGCTCGCTGTCGCTGCACAGCGCGTGGGACCGGACGGACGCCTACCTGCGCACGATCCTCGAGTTGTGGCGTGCGCTCGCCCGCGCCCTGCCGACGGTCGCCGACGCCGTCATCCAGGGGATCTTCCCGCTGTGCTTCACCCCCGAGATGTACGACCAGCGTCCCGAGCACGCGCAGGCGCTCGCCGACTTCGTCCGCGGGCGCCCCGCGCAGCCGCTCGAGGCGTTTCTGTCGCAGACCGACGCGGTGCTCGCCCATGACGGCGGTCCGGCGCTCGGTGAGATCGCGGCGCCGACGCTGGTGACGTTCGGCGCGCACGACCTCGTCACCTCGACGCGCTTCGCGCAGCCGCTGAGCGGCGGGATCGCCGGCAGCGAGGTGGTCGTCTTCGACCACCTCTCGCACGGCGGGCTGCACGAGGACCCGGACGCGTTCAATCGCGCCACCGTCGACTTCCTCCTGCGGCACTCCGGTCAGGATTAGGACAGGGTGACGGGCGTGAGCGGATTGCCGGGCGCGATCTGCGAGCAGTCCTGAGGCGCGGGGGCGCCGGCGAACCGGTCGGTCATCCACTGCAGCGTCTCGCCCACCCACGGCACCGCGGTGGCGACGTGTCCGGCGTCGACCTCGCCGTACTGCACCGGCACCCCCCTGGAGCAGTACTCGCGGGCGAGCGTGCGGACGTCGCCGGCGACCATCACACCATCGCCGGCTCCCTCCGGCCCGTCATTGGAGGTGCCCTCCAGCGTCCCGTTGTCACCCTGGACGATCAGCAGCGGCGCGGTCGGAGTGTGGCGGCTTCCCATGATCAGCTGGTTGACCGCGTTGACGTAGGCCGGGATCGAGTCGGGGTTGGCGTATTGCGGCTTGGCGAGCATCGCCCAGGTCAGCCCGGGGTAGAAGCCGAGCACCTGCGTGATCGCCGCGGTCTGCAGGCGGGAGTACAGCTCGGCGCCGTAGCTCGACAGGTACGGGATCAGGTCGATGTCGTAGGCGCGCGCGATCCCGATCACCGCCATTGGCATCACGCCCGCCCAGATCGTGCTGCCGTTGACGTAGGTGAGGTTGTGCGCCGGGTCGACGAGCACCCCGCCGATCGACGTGCCGACCAGCCGGCGGTTGATCTCCGGGGCGTAGCTCGGCGCCAGCTCGGCCGCCCATTCGGCTCCGATCGCCCCGCCGGAGTAGCCGACGATGCCGATCTGCCGGGTGGCGGCGAGACCGGTCGCGGGCGCTCGCAGCGCCGCGCGCAATGAATCCAGCGACGCCATCCCATACACCGGACCGGCCGCGAAGTCGGCGCTCTCACCCTCGCTGTCGGCGTCGACGATGGTGTCACCCGCCAGCAGGCCGGGGACGATCAGGCCCGCTTCGACGTTCGGGATCGCGCTGCCGAGGGAGTAGCCGCCCGAGATCGCGTACGACGGATCATCGCCGGTGCTGAGCGAGTCATAGAAGGACTCGTAGGCGATCACCCTCGGGGTCGCCGGTGCACTCGGCGGCTTCAGCACGGAGGTCACGTTCACCGTGGGCTGACCGAGCGCGCCGGTCGTGCGGTACAGCAGCTGCACGACCGAGATCGGCGTCGAGATCGTGAAGATGTGGTACTCGAGCGTGCGGACCTTGAGGACCGTTCCCGGCGCGATCTCGGCGAGCGGCGTGGCGCCGGTGTAGGTGTAGAACGGATCCTGCGCCGGCGTCGGCACCGACGCGCGGGCGCCAGACGGCGCCGCCAGACCGCCAACGAGCAGGATCGCCCAGGCGATCGCCCAGCACGCTCGCCGGCGGGAACGCCCGGACGGGCGCGCCCCCGGCCCGACGGCCGGCGGCGATGTGACGCAAACCACGGGTGACTGTGACACGGCGAACATGATGTGACTCTCCGGTGATCGTTGCACTCGCGAGCCCCGACGGGTGCGAGTGTCAGCATGCCAGCCGGCGCAGCGCGCCGCAACCGGCAGGCGGCGAGGCTCGGTCCGTCGCCCCACCGGGGGATAATCGGCGCGTGATCCCACGGACCCGGGCGGCGGGGCGCGCAACGGTGTGGATCGCGGCGATCGCAGTCCTGGCGGCGGCGTGGCTCGTGCACGCCGGCCGTGCCGGCGCTGCCCCGCTGCGATGGTCGCGTCCCGCGCTGATCGACGCCGGGCCCAGCGGCGAACGATTCGGCGCGGTGTCGTGCCCGTCGGCGACCTGTGCGTCGCCGCCGACGACGGCGGCGGGCTGGCCACGACGACCGACCCCGGCGGTTTCGCGCCGTGGAGCGTGACCCGCCTCACCGCCTGGCGATCGTTCACCACCGCCAACAGCATCGACAGCCTGTCCTGCCCCGCGGTGACGTTGTGCGTCGGCATCGACGGCACCGGCGACGTGTACAGCTCGGGCGACCCCTCGGGGGGGGCCCGGCGCGTGGCGCCCGCGGTCCTCCCGGCCGACGGCACCGGCTCGGGCATCGCGTGCCCGATCGCCGGCCTGCCGCCGGCCAGGGCGGCGCGCCGGACATCACGGCCATCGCCTGTCCGACGACGGCGCTGTGCGTGGCCGGCGACGGCGACGGCGACGTGCTGACCAGCACCGATCCGAGCAGCCCGACGGCCACCTGGAGCGCCGAACGGATCGATCCCGCTCCTCGCTCGCCGCGATCACCTGCCGGGTGTCCGGAGCTCGGGCTACACGCGATCTCCTGTCCATCGGCCGGGCTGTGCGTCGCGGTGGCCGGCGGCATCAACTTCAACAGCCCCTCGGGCGGCCCCGGGGGCGGCATCTGGAGCATCACCGACCCGGCGACCGCGCGCCCGCGCTGGCGAAAGGTGCTCGGCGACACCGACGACGAGCTCGCCGTCTCATGCCATGCCGCGGCGGTGTGCCTGGCGATCGACGTCGATGGGCGCGCCGCGGCGAGCCTGGACCCGGCCGCCGCGGATCCGCGCTGGTCGATCGCGACGATCGATCCCGAGGCGGTGTTCACCGGCGTCTCCTGCCCGACCAGCCGGGTGTGCCTGGCCGTCGACGACGACGGCTACCTGCGCATCGCGCACCGCGGCTGACCCGGTCGGGCGCGGCATACTCGGACTCGTGGCGCACAGCCGACATGCGATCAAGCGCGCGCTGGGTGGCGCCCTGGTGGCGGGCGTCGCGCTGCTGGCGCTCACCGGGAGCGCCGCGGCCGCCACGATTCGCGGGCGGATCCTCAGCGCCGCCGTGAGCCAGCTGGGCTATCACGAGCCCGGCGACTACTGCTCGAAGTACGGGCCGTGCGAGGAATGGTGCTCGCTGTTCGCGACGTGGGCGTGGGAGCAGGCGGGCGTCGCGGTCCCGCGGCTGGGGTTCGTCGGCGACCTCTACGACTGGGCGCTGGCGCGGACCTACGTGGAGAGTGTCAGCGCGACGCCCACCCCGGGGGACGCCGTGCTGTTCGGCACCGGCCCGGAGAACGTCGACACGAGCCTGCACGTGGGGATCGTCGAGGACGTCTACCCCACCGGCTACCTGGTCACGATCGAGGGGGACGTGATCCACGGCGTACGCCGCGTCGTGGTGCCGATCCGCGATCCCCAGAGCGTCGGTGAGCCCGGCCCGATCTACGCCTACGCCGCCCCGGTCGCTCGCGACGGCGGACCGGCCCCGGCCGCGCTGCTCGCGTCGGGCACCGGCCGCGCGGCATCGGTGGGCGTCGACTGGGCCGCGGTCAACCGCGTGCAGGAGCGCACGATTCGGTCGCTGCGCGCGTTCCAGCACATGCCATACCGCACGGCGGACGTCGGCATCGACTGGACCGGCGTCGATCGCGCAGGACGGGTCGAGGTTCGCGTCGCGAGCGCGCTGCACCTGACCGCTGCGCGCGAGGCGTGGCAGCGCTTCCTTGCCCGCTATCACGACGCGGGGCGTGCCTACGTCGTGTCCTTCCAGGCGCTGCCCGACATCCCCGTCGACCGCGTCGCGCCGTCGATCTCCGGAACGGCGACCGAGGGCCAGGCCCTGACCGCCTCGGCCGGCGTGTGGTCTCACCAGCCGACCTCGTACGTCTACCAATGGCAGGACTGCGGCAGTTCGTCGTGCTCGGCGATCGCCGGGGCGACCGGGCAGACCTACACGGTCACCGCGACCGATGTCGGCCAGGCGATCCGCGTCGTGGAGACGGCCGGCAACGCCGGCGGCGCCGGCCGGCCTGCCGCCTCCGCGCCCACCGCGGTGGTCGGCGACGCGGCGCCGGCGCTCAGCGCCGGGGGATCCTGATCGCGAGGCGGCTGGGCGGGGGAGCGGTCTCGCCCGTGGCGGGCCGGTAGTCGACCTCGATCGTCCAGCGTCCGGGGCTCAGCGTGCCGGTGATGCGGTAGGCGCTGCCGGAACGGGGCGTGACCCTGAGCGCCCGGCGCCGGCGCCTGGCGATCGCGACCGCCGTGATCGTGGCGCGCCCAGCGAGTACGTGCACGGTGAGCGCAATCTGCCTCCGCCCCGGTCCGCGGCGGCCGACGGCCGACAGCGACACCCGGACGATCTGCGACGCCGGGGCGGTGACGGTGTCGACCCGGTTCTGGGCGAGCATGATCGCGTAGGCGGGCCAGAACACCCCAGTCGGTGGCGCGCCCGGGACGCATTGGCCGCCGCTGCCGCCGGGGTTGGTGAACCACAGGAAGCCGTCGGCGTCGGGATACCCGGTCTGCTGCGCCGTCGCATCGGTGACGCTCAGCGGCCCCAGTCCCCGGCCGGGTGGGTTGCACAGCACCTCGTTGCCGGATTGCACGCGGTTGGCCGGCACCAGCGGGCCCTGCCCGTTCTCGCCGGTGTTGATGATGAAGTGGCTGCCGCCGAGCAGCGCGGAGATCTGCTCGCCGTAGGCCAGCTCCCTGCTCGTCCAGTCGAAATGTGTGGCGTTGAGGAAGAACCCCTGCGCCTGCGCGACGCCCGAGGCGCGCAGCAGCGCCGCCTGGGTGGCGGCGGGGAGGGCGTCGGCCGCGCCGCCGTCGAGATAGACCAGGACGTGTGGGTCGGCCTCGAGCGCGGCGACCGCGTAGCGCAGTTCGGCCTCGCGGATCGCCAGCTCGGCGGGCGTCAGGCACGGCGTCGCGATCAGCGAGTCCAGCTCGAGGAAGAAGATCACCTGGAAGTTGCCGATCCCGGCCGCCACCTGGCTGATGAAGTCGTCGTATTGCGTCTGGACCGCCGCTGTGGCCGTGGACCCGCAGCTGCCGTGAATCAGGCTGTAGGTCGACACCATCACCGTCGTACCGGGCTGCTGGAGCTGGGTTCCCTGAAGGTAGTTCGCGACCTGACCTTCGACGTTCGAGCCGAGGTTCCACATGTAGAAGCGGTGCGCGCCCGGCTCGCCGGCGATCTCGCCGAGCAGCCCTGCGTCGGCCGGATCCGATTGGGCTTCGGCCTGCTGGGCCTGCGCCGCGGGAGAATCGGCGTCCACGTACAGCGTCGTTCCCGCCACCAGGTTGTCGTTGAACGGGCCCGGCACGCCGAGCGGATCGGCATCGTCGCGCGGCGCCAGCGGGTCGTCGTGCAGGATCGTGATCAGCGAATTGGTGTTGGCGCCGAGCGCATCGGGAGACGAGCCGTACAGGTAGGCCAGGGCGTGCACCGGCGACGCGCTGATCCCGTCGTCGATGATCGTCACCGGGAAGGAGTAACTGGCCTGCCCGGGGGCCATCGTGATGTACGTGCTCGGGACGACGACGAAGTCGATCCCGTTCAGGGCGTCCTGCGGCTCCACGCCGTAGCCCACGTTCTCGGCCTGGCTGAGATCGCCGGTGCGCTCGATCGTGATCGTCAGGGTGCCCTGGTCCTCATGGGCGGTGTACGTTGCCTGGTCGAGCGAGACGGTCCCCGAGGCGGCGGCGTCGCGGGGAACAACCCCCGCGGCACGCGCCGGGCCGGCAACGGCGAGCGCCGCCGCCAGCGACGCGAGGGCCGCGCACACGCTACGCACCGCGCTCACGCGCGCCCCCATCGCAGGCAGCCGGCCGCGACCGCTCATCGGACCAGCTTACCCCAGGACCCTCGGCGGATGGGCGCGTCGAGGGCGATCGGCAACCGGGGGTGCAGCTCCGCGAACGCCCCGGTGTGACCGGCCTGTCACCGGCGGCGCGGTACGGTTGTCGCCCCTGGACCAGGAGGTTGCGGCGATGACGATCATCAAGCGAGTGACGGCGGCCGCGCTCGCCGCGCTCGGCATCGCGGCCTGTGGCTCCGGTGCGGCGACCGGCTCCGGCACCGGCGGCGCGCCGGCGCCCGGAACGCTGGGCCAAGCCGCGTTCAAGTTCGCGGCGTGCATGCGCAGCCACGGGGTCGCGAGCTTCCCGGACCCCGTCATCACTCACCAGGCCGGCAACACACAGGTCGCGATCCGCGCCCCGGCCGGCGCGGAGGCCGGGCCCGGCTTCAAGACGGCCCAGCAGGCCTGCGGCGGGATCCTGCCCAATCCGCAGCAGATACAGGGCGCGCAGTCGTCCGCGCTGCTCGCCCACGAGCACGGGTTGTTGCGGTTCAGCCGCTGCATGCGCGGTCACGGAGTGTCGCGCTTTCCCGATCCGACCAGTCAGGGACAGCTGACGGTGGCGATGATCACCGCCGACGGCATCGACATCCACGCCCCGAACGTTCTGCAGGCGGTGAAGGTCTGCCTGCCGGCGTCCGGCGGCGCGATCACGCCCGCTGACGTGCAGCGCGCCGAGAACGGCCAGACCTGACGGCGGGCGCCGGGCGGGACGGACGCCGCAGCGGCGCGATCACCCCCGCTTGTTGCCCGATCGTCCGGGGAGGTCGCAAGGGGGTGCACGGGGCTTGGCACGGCCGCCTTCGCGGCGCATACTGCCGCGAACGCCGTTTCAGCAACACAGGAGAGGACGAGCCGATGACAGCAGTGACCGTCCAGGCGTCGACGGCCGAGCAGGCCGTGGCCACCTGGCTCGATGCGTTCAACGCGGCGCTCGCTGCCCGCGATGCCGACGCGGCGGCCGACTTGTTCGCGACCACCAGCTTCTGGCGCGACCTGGTCGCGCTGACGTGGAACCTGAAGACGGTGGAGGGACGGGAGGGCGTGCACGACCTGCTCGCCCACACGCTCGACAGCGCCCGCCCGCGCGACTTCCGCACGTCGGAGGCGCCGGCCGAGGCCGGCGGGGTCATCGAGAGCTGGCTGGACTTCGAGACCGAGGTCGGCCGCGGGCGCGGGCATCTGCGTCTCAAGGACGGGCTCGCGTGGACGCTGCTGACCACGCTGTATGAGCTCAAAGGGCACGAGGAGCGTCGGGGGCGCTCGCGCTCGATGGGCGCCGAGCACGGCATCCACCCCGATCGCCGGACATGGCTCGACAACCGCCGCGACGAGGTCGCCGAGCTCGGCCGCTCCCGCCAGCCCGAAGTGCTGATCATCGGCGGCGGCCAGGGCGGGATCGCGCTCGCCGCCCGGCTGCGCCAGCTCGACGTCCC
>JBELAG010000067.1:0-19869 GCA_049509055.1 Solirubrobacteraceae bacterium | reverse complement strand
GTGAGGACCGAGATCACGGGCGGGTCGGCGAGCTGGGCGGCGGGCGCGCGCCGGGCGGGGGAGGCGTTGCGGGGCGTCATGGCGGGATCGGTGATCGCCGGCTCGACCCAGATCGCCCGGGCCACGGCGCGGTACTGATGGACGCCGGCATGGAGGGTGAGCGCCACCGCCGTGGTCGAGGCGGGCAGCCGGCAGTCCACGGCCCGCCCGCGCGGCCGTCCGCGGCTCCCGGCGCGCAGGGCGCCCGACCACACCTCTCGCCGCCGGCCGGCGGCGTCGGTGACAGCGACCGACGCGCGGACCGCGCCGCGCCCGTCGCGCCAGTCGTGGGGCAGCAGCATCACGCGCGCCGCGAACGACACATCGCCTGAGAGCGCGAGCGGGAAGGTCACGGTCGCCCCCGACGCCATCAGCAGCGCGCGGCCGATCACCCCGTCGGGGTTCATCGACCAGTGCGCCGCGGCTGACCCGTGGTCCAGCCGGTGGCGGAGCGCGGCAAGCGGCAGCGTGGTGGCGCCGCGCCCCCCCGCCCCCGCCGGCTCGGACGATTCGCGGCGGGGCGCCGCTCGGTCAAAGGTCACAGGCATGCCACTGAAGGACGACTCGCGAGGATGCAGGATAGGCCAGCCTATCCGCGCGCCGTCCCGACCTCGATCGAGCGAAGGCCGGCGGCACGGCGCAGGAGCGGTCGTTTGCTAGCTTGGCGCCGATGCACGCCTGCACGATCATCGCCAAGAACTACCTTGCGCAGGCGCGAGTGCTGGCCGAATCATTCCTGGAGCACAACCCGGGGAGCCATTTCACCGCGCTGGTGATCGACGGCGTTGACGGTTACTTCGATCCCGCGCGCGAGGGGTTCACCGTCCTCTCACCGCACGACATCGACTGTGAGCCGTTCGAGCGGATGGCGGCCCGCTATGACGTCCTGGAGCTCTCCACGGCGGTCAAGCCATGGCTTCTACGTCACCAGCTCGGCGCGGGAGCTCGGTCGATCACGTACCTGGATCCGGACATTCAGGTGTTCGGGTCGCTCGACCACCTCCATGAGGAGGCGGTGCGTCACGGCCTGGTGCTGACCCCGCACAACACCCGGCCGATCCCTGACGACGGCAAGCACCCCACTCAGATCGACATCATGATCGCCGGTGTCTACAACCTCGGATATGTGTCGCTCGCTCAGAGCGAGGAGATCGATCGCCTGATCGACTGGTGGTGTGACCGTTTGACAAGGGACTGCCGAGTGGACCCGGAGTATGGGTACTTCGTCGATCAACGCTGGTTCGATCTCGCTCCCGGTTTCGTCACCGATTACTCGATCGTTCGCGACCCCGAGTACAACGTGGCGTACTGGAATGCCCACAGCCGCGAGCTGACCTTCGACGACGACCGCTACGCCGTCGACGGGCGCCCACTGGCGTTCTTTCACTTCAGCGGTTTCGATCCCATCCGCCCCGAGGTCCTGAGCCGTCACCAGACGCGGCTGGATCTTCGCGACATACCGATGCTGCGGCGCATCTGCGCGGAGTACGCCGAGGCGGTTCTGGCTCGCGGCTTTGACGAGATCCGCGACTGGCCGTATACGTACGACACGCTGGCCAACGGCGTGGCCATGACGCGGCCGCTGCGCGATCTGTACGCGCTGGGCGAGGACGAGGGCATCCTGACCGAGTCGCCGTTCGGAGAGCTTGGCTGCCGCTCGCTGCTGAACTGGGCCGCCCAGCCCGAGCCCGGCGCGCCGCCCGGGATCAATCGAGCGCTCGCGCTCGCCTACGGTCGCCGGCCCGACCTGCGAGCCACCTTCCCGAACCTGTCGGGTGATTCGCGCGAGCCGTTCCTGCAATGGGCTCGTGAGCGCGGGGCGAGCGAGTTCGGGCTGCCGGAATCCGTGCTGCCGGCCCAACCCGAGGCAGCATCCGGCCCGACTCCGGTGCCGGCCGGCCAGCGGTCGTTCGACGGGGCGTCGGCAGCGCCGGTGGAGGAGCAGGGTGTCAACGTGGTCGGCTACTTCCGGTCAGAGCTCGGCGTCGGCGAAGCCGCTCGCCAGGTCGTCAGCGCGCTCGACGCCGTCGATGTGCCGCTGCTGCCGGTGCACGGCGCGACGATCCCGCTGAGCCGCCGCCGGCACGCCTTCCACTACCTGGAGCCCGGCGATGCCCGGTATCCGATCAACCTGATCTGCATGAACGCCGACGCCCTTCCGGATTTCTCCGACCGCGCGCCGTCGTCGTTCTTCGCCGGTCGGTATTCGATCGGGCTGTGGTTCTGGGAGGTGTCCGCTGCGCCGCCGAGCGGCTGGGGCGACGCATTCGCGCTGCTCGACGAGGTGTGGGCGCCCACGCGGCACGTGGCCGACGTCATCCAGACGGTGTCGCCGATCCCCGTGGTCCAGATGCGGCTGCCGATCGAGATGCCCCACACGGCTGCGCTGTCCCGCGCCGAACTCGGCGTCCAGGACGGCTTCATGTTCCTGTTCTCGTTCGACTATCTCAGCGTGTTCAAGCGCAAGAACCCGCTGGCCGTGATCGAGGCCTACACCCAAGCGTTCGCTGCGCAGGAGGGCACGACGCTCGTGATCAAGTGCATCAACCAGGAATATGATGCCGCCAATCACGAGAGGCTGCTGCGAGCGGCGCGGACGCGTGACGACATCCAGGTGATCGACCGCTACGTTGATCCCCACGTCAAGAACGCGCTGACGGCCGCCTGCGACTGCTACGTGTCACTGCATCGATCGGAAGGCTTCGGGCTGACCATGGCGGAGGCCATGTATCTGGGCAAGCCGGTGATCGCGACGGGCTACTCAGGGAACATGGACTTCATGACGGCCCGCAATTCATACCTGGTCGACTACGAGTTGGTTCCGATCGGCGACGATGCTGCGCCCTACCCGGTCGACGGCGTCTGGGCGGAGCCCGACGTCGCGACGGCGGCGCGCGCGATGCGCGAGGTCTTCGGCGATCCGGCGTCCTCTCGGGCCCGCGGCTCGCGAGCTGCCGCTTCGATCCGCGAAACCCATTCCGCGCACGCCACCGGGGAGCAAATGAAACAGCGCCTGCGCTGGATCTACACCTACTCGGGCCTCGAGCCTCCGGCTGGTCCGGTGGAGCCCTGGCTCAGGCAGACCGTCGAGCACGGACCGATCGCCCCGCCGCACTCGGCCGCCGGCCCGCTCGGGCCCAAGCTGCGCGAGGCGGTGCTCAGGCTGGTCAAGCCGCTCAGCGCATACCAGGACACCGTCAATCAGCAGATCCTGGCATCGGTCGAGGCGATGGATGGCCAGATCAAGCGCGTCGCCGGCGCTCAGCTGCGAGCCGAGGCGTCCGAACTGGCGCAGGCACGACGCGCCCAGCGCGAGATCTCCGACCTGCGTCAGGAAATCGCGAGCGAGACGTCCGGTCTGCGCCGCGACGTCGACACGTATGCGGCGCTGCACCACACGGTCGTCGAGCGGCTCAACGCCGTGCAGAGCGAGCAACAGCGCGCCGAGGCCGAGCGGCGCGCGGTGCCCTACATGGCGCACGACACGTTCGTCCTGCGCACCCAGCCCGGGGTGGGCAAGGTGCAGGGCTACGAGGACTCCGCGCACATCGATGACGTCTACCGGTCCTTCGAGGATCTGTTCCGAGGGTCCGAGGACTTCATCCGCGAGCGGCAGCGCCGCTTCCTCCCGTTGCTCGCCGGACACGAGCCGGTGCTGGACTTCGGCTGCGGACGCGGAGAGATGCTCGACCTTCTGCGCGAGCACGGCATCGCCCACGCCGGCGTGGACTCCGACCCGGGGATGGTGGCACGCTGCCGGGCCAAGGGTCACGAGGACGTCGAGCTCGATGACGGGATCGCCTACCTCACGCGTCAGGAGCCCGGCAGCCTCGGCGCGATCTTCGCCGCACAGGTGATCGAGCACCTTCCCTACGAGCTTCTGCTCAGCTTCTTCGAGCTGTCACGGCGGGCGTTGACGCCGGGCGGACTGTTGATCGCCGAAACCGTCAACCCGCATTCGCCGCCGGCGCTCAAGACCTTCTGGGTCGATCTCACCCATCAACATCCGATCTTCCCGGAGGTCGCGCTCGCGCTCAGCCAGTCGGCCAACTTCGAGGATGCGTTCGTCTTCCATCCCAACGGCACCGGAGACGTCGAAGTGGACCGCTACACGACCGGTGAGTACGCGGTGGTCGCCACGAAAGGATCACGCGGCACCGACACAGACCGAGTGGGGGACGAGACGGAGGGGGGTTGACCGTGTGGAATCGGAGGCGAAACAAGGCGGTCCCCGCTGCCGAGCTTCCCATCCCTCCGCTGGAGATGCGCGAACTCGTGGGGCCGACCGACCCGGCGATGTTCGACAACCCCACCGGCGCCCTGGTCTACGGTGGGCTCCCCCCTGAGCAGTTCCGCAGCGTCCTTGACTTCGGATGTGGGTGCGGGCGGATCGGACGGCAGTTCATCCAGCAGTCGCCACGGCCCGAGCGCTACGAGGGCCTGGACCTGCACGCCGGGATGATCCGCTGGGCCAGCGAGAACCTCGCGCCCCGAGCTCCCGGCTTCCGCTTCACCCACCATGATGTGCACTACCCCGGGTTCAACCCCGGCGAAGGCAAGCCGATGCACGACCGGTTCCCGTTCGGCGACGCCGAGTTCTCGTTCGTTGTCGCCATCTCGGTGTTCACCCACCTCACGCAGGACCAGGCCGAGGCCTATCTCGCCGAGATGTCCCGGGTGCTGGAGCCGGGCGGCGTGATCCTGTGCACGTGGTTCCTGTTTGAGAAGTCCGACTTCCCGATGATGCAGGAGAACCAGAACACGCTGTTCATCAACGAGTACGACGTGCGCAACGCCGTCATCTACGACCGCGAATGGGTTCGCGCCGCGACGGCCGCCGTCGGTCTGACCCTGCGCGAGGTCCGCCCTCCGACGGTCCGCGGCTTTCAATGGGAGCTTCGCTTCAGTCCGGCCGCGCCCGGTGTCGTGCCGGCCGACTGGCCGCCCGACGAGGCGCCGCTCGGCCGCACCGCGCCTCCGCTGATGCCGGTGGACGCCCACCGCATCGGCCAGGAGTGACTATCCGCGATCGATCCGGCCGATGAGCGGCAGCTCGTAGGAGATCGCCTGCCACTCAGGGGCCCCGGGGCCCGGCCGCGCTGAGACCATGGCCCGCGTGGGTGCTCCCTCCGGCCACGACGTCACGTGGAAGGGCTCCAGGCCACAGGAGATGCACCAGTCGGTGAGCGCCGTGAACGTCGGCGAGAACCAGTTGGTCGGGTCGTTGGCGAGCTCGCCGCGCCGGTAGAAGCGCGCGGCCGACTCGCCGGCGATCTGTGGAAGCTCAGCGTCGCAGATGGCCGACTCGACGTATGCACACCGGCGGGTGAGCCGGCGGACGTTGTCGAGCGCGAGCAGAGGGTGACGGAGGTGGTACAGCACCCCCATGAAGAGGACGTGATCGAACTGCTCCCCGAGGATCTCCGGCAGCTCGTAGACGCTGGCCTGCAGATGTTCAACGCTTGAGTCGAGCAGTGCCCGGATGGCGTTGAAGCCGAACACGTCGGCGTCGAGGATGTCGACCGCCAGAACTCGTCCCGCCCCGCGACGCTCGAGCTCGAACGCGACGCCGCCGTTGGTCGTGCCGATGTCGAGCACCGTCTCGCCGTGGAGTTCGTCTGGGAGACCGGCGGCGCTGGCGAGAAAGCCCACATCGTTGTGGCCGGGGGTGAACACACCGGGGGCAAGCTCGAAGCGCTGGTGCCAGATGATGTCAGTGCGATTGGCCAGGTGCCGGGCGGCATCTGCGCAGGAGGTCCGACGTTTCATGACGCGCCAGTGTAGGTCGTCCGGGTCTCGGCTGCGGCGGGACCGGGGACCTGCTTCTCTAGTCCAGGTGCGCGCCAGCAGTCGACCCGGGCGAGCGGCAAACCGGAAGTGGCTGTGCATCGCTGTGGGAGTATTGATCACGATGGGGGTGATGTTCCTCAGCCTCGGAGAGCGGTTCACCGCCGGAGACCTGAACCGCATCAGAGCCGCGGAGTCCCAGCTCACGGCGGCCTGTGGGCGGCCGGGGAACGTTTCGCGCGCACACGGCGCAGTCACGGTGCTCATCGGCTATCTCGACCGAGACCCGGACCAGCCGCTCCCGCTGCATGGCGCCGGCCCGGCCGACAGCATGCGCGCCGAGTTGACCAGCGTGCTCAGATCGCTGTCGGCGACCGCCTGCGCCGCCGACCCCAGCCTGCTCGCGTTACTCAATGCCGCGATCTCGCGCCGATGAGCACCTCCGCGCCGATCGATTCCAGCGGGCCGGTGACCCCGGCGATCATGTGGGGTCGCCTGCGCGAGTGGGCGGCGTCGCGCCGAGGGCTCCTGTCGCTGGTGGCCGGCGTGATCCTGGTGTACATCAGCTCGCGGCTCGGGTGGTTGTGGCGCTTCCCGCCGTACTTCGATGAGTCGTTCTACGCGCACGAGGCCCCGATTGCTCTGGCTCAGCCGGCACAGCGGTTCATCTCGCTCAACGACAGCAAGGGCCCGCTGTTTCTGTGGCTGTCGTTCATCCCGCTCAAACTGGGGTTCGCTCCCCTGACCTCGGTGCGACTGGTCGCGCAAGCTTCGGGTCTGTGGACCATGGGGATGACGGGGATCCTGACCCGGCGACTGGCGGACACCGCCACGGCACTGGTCGCGATGAGCCTCTTCGCGATCATCCCTCTGTGGGTGGTGTTCACCGCCATCGGCTTCGACGAGCCGCTGGTTGCCGCCGCCGCGATGACCGCGCTGTACCTGGAGCTACGGCTCGTCGAGCGTCCGACCTTGCGCGACGCGACGCTGCTCGGCATCGCCCTGGGGGTGGGTCTATTGACGAAGCAATCGGGTGAGTTTGCCCTCGTGCTGATCCCGGCCAGCCTGTTGCTGTTCGGTTGGCGAGCACCCGGCGTTGCCTGGCGACTGCTGTACTGGCTGGGCGCGGTTGCGCTGGCGGTGGCGCTGGGGTACCTGTTGTACTCGGTCGAGCGTCTCAGCCCGCTGTACTACGAGCGCGCTGACATCGCCAAGTCGCTCGGCCAGTACACACCGATCGGGACCGCCTTGCGCGACGTATCGACGATCTTCCAGCGCAACTGGCCGGGTTACCGGTCTGAGATCGACGGCTACGTCACCGTGCCGCTCGTGGTCGCTTTCGGGATCGGCATCGGCACCATATACGCTTCCCGCCCCGCGACCGCGCTGGTCCTGCTGTGCTGGATCGTGATTCCTCTCGGCGGGATCGTGCTGATCGCGAATCGGCCTCTGGGTCACTATCTCGTGCCCGCTCTGTCACCGGCGATCATCGTCATCGCGATCGGGGTCACCGAGACCGCGCGGGCGCTGCGGGCCCGGTTCCCGGGACCCCGCGCACGGACCTCGGCCACATGTGCCCTAGCGGCCCTGTCGCTGGTGCCGGCGCTCATCTTCGACGTGCGCTTCGTCGTCGATCCTTCGCGAATCCAGCTACCGGCTTACGACGACCGTGAACTGATCACCGACGACGCAGCGGGGAGCGGCTGGAGTCAGTTCGTGACGATCATCGAACGTCGCGCCGTAGGACTTCCGGCACCTCACGTGATCGCGTACGGCGGGCTGATCACGTTCGACGTCTCGCTGCTGATCGGCGACCCGGGCGGCACGCGATATCCCTATGTCCCGCTCGATTCGCCCCCGGCCGGTCAGGCGGAGTTCGTCGTGGTGACCGACTCGCTACCGCCCCCGTGCTCGCGCGCGGCTCCTCCCACCGCGAACATCACGGTTCCGGCCTGCAGCTTGGTTCCCGTGTCGCGGCTGAGGCTGCTGAGCACGTATCAGCGTCCGAGGGGAGGATCGAGGATCGCGCTGTACGAAGTCGATCCGTCTCGGTGACGCCCGGCTGTCAGTTGCCGGTCAGCCAGGGACGCCTCACCGTGGTGCGCGGGCCACCAGCCAGTCGACGAAGTGCCCGCAGGCACGGAGGGCCGGGACGGGGCGAGCCATCGTTTCCACGCGCGTTGCGACGACCGGTCCGATCGGATAGAGCGCCTGGATTCCCGGAAACGGGCGCCGCGCCAGCGCGACCGTCACGGCAACCATCTCACCTGAACTGTGAAACACCCCGACTGACCAGTACGGTCCGAACACATCCAGGTCCGCTGGGAGCTCTGACTCCCGGGGGCCGACATCGACACGCAGCGGGACTCCTGACTGGTATTCGATGGACACGTCCCAGGAACCGGGGGGGAGCTGGATGCTCTGAGTGATCGTGCGACCGGACGCCGGCACTGCGAAGCTGGGGGTCACGGTGAGGCGCTCGCCAGTCGTGTAGCGCCAGCTGGTCGAAGGCCCGAGCACGGGGGCTGGGCGCTCGATCGCGATCGAGTTGCGCACCACTGCTCGGACGGACGGAGCCGAGCAATCGAGCCGGCCCACGGGCGCCGTTGAGCCTGGAGGGGCGGCCATCTGCGGCGTCATGCCGCTTCGCCGCCAGAGGTCATACGCCTGGTTATGCAGCACCAGGTGCCAATTGGGAGGGGGCGATGCCGCGTACGTGCTGGTGGTGGTCACGGCATATCGAAACCGGTTCAGCGAAGCGGACGTCACCGAGGCGAAGTCAGAGGCCACGCCGGACATGGGGGCCGGGCGCGTGGGGCTCAGGGCGAACGGCACCTGATCAGCGATGCCGTAGTTGGTCAGAACGGCCTGCCGCGCGCCCCGGAGCTCCCAAGGTGCGAAGTCGTCGGCGACCAACATGATCGTGGGCTGGCCGTGCACGATTCGCCGCATCTGCGTCAGTTCCTGGGCGCGGGCGTCAGAATCCACGGGCGCGGTGCGCAGAGTCAGCTCGCTTGACCGGGCGGCGGCGACGGCGAACGAGGCAAGCGCCAGTGTCTGCAGCAGACGGATCGCTCCCCGGCGCGGGGTCAGCGTTCGCTCGCGCATCAGTCTCGTGGCCAACCGGCGGATGGGCAGCTTCGGAGCCAGGTCGGAGAGCGCTCCGACGACGGTGACCATGTAGAGGCCGGCCCAGACCATCTCGGTCTTGGCCGTCAGATACGCGTTGGAGCGGCTTCGGATGTACAGGTACATGATCAGGCCCGAGACGGCCGCGGCCGGCAGCGCATCGCCACGTCGTCTCTGCCACCACCACGCCGAGTACACGAGCAGGAGCACTCCGATCACCGCCAACACCGCTGACGAGAAGACCTGGCTCTCGCCCAGCCGGAAATCCGTCTCGAACCAGATGCCCATGCTCTCGGCGAACGGCAGGTATCCCGGCAGGTTCGAGCCCTGGAGGTTCGGCGAGAAATTCACCAGGTCGCCCAGCGAGGGCGCCACCGCGACGAGCATGACCAGGATCGCGACTCCGGCGGGAGCGACCAGCTGTCGTGCCAGCTGTCGGGCGTCCGCGCGCCGGCGAGCGATCTCGCCGGTCCCCCACAGCACAAGAGTGAGGGCGGGCCACGCCAGCCCGGGAGTGCCCTCGATCAGGCAGCACGCCGCCGCGAGCAGAGCCGGCGGCACGAGCTGCCGGCGGGACACGCGGTCGGTCCGCCCGACCTCCTGCAAGGCGAGCGCGAAGCCGAGCACCAGCAGCACCACCATCGGCTCCTTGAACGATCCTTCACCGAGGAACGCGGCGCCGAGGTAGGGAAACGCCGACAGGGCGGCGGCTAGGATTCGCACGCCGGCGCGAAGGTGTGTGAACGCTCCGTACGCGGTGAGCGCGGTGAGCGCCGGGACACCGATGAGAATCGCCGAAAAGCCGCGCTCGACGCTTGACCCGGTGAGCTCGGAGAGCGCTCCGACCAGCGAATGGGCGCCCAGCGGATAATGGGGGAAGATCAGCCCGGGATAGACCTGTCCCAGATCACGGGCCCACGCCCAGTACTCGTGAATCGCCAGGTCGTTCAGGAGCGAGACGCCCAGGGTTCCGACCCTCCCGCTGGCCAGGAACGGGAGTGAACCCGCGGCGAGGCACAGCCCGGCTGCCACCGCTGCGCCGGCCGGCGGACCCCATGCCCGCGATTCGCGAGCGCGCAGCTCGGCTGCCAGGGCCGCGACGATGACACCCGCCACAACCACGGCCGCCGCCACGCCGTTGCCCCCGACGTTCAGCGTGCCGTCGGCGACGATCGTCAACGCGGCGAACCCGACCGGGGGCGCGATCGCCGGAGGCGCGACGCGGAGGAGACGCAGCACAGCGCGACCGACCAGCCAGCTCCCGATGCAGAGCAGCAGTGCGCAGCCGAGAACCGCGATCATCGTGGACCGGGGTCCACGTACTCGTGTCCGGCCTCGTCAGGTGGATGGTGGTAGCCGGTCATGAAGTAGTTGGGCTCACCACGGCGAGGGGCCGTCGGCAGCGACGGGAAGCGCTCGGCGCCGAGGTCAGCGCGAACGAAGAACGCGTTTGCTCCCGACATGTCCGTATGCACGAACCGGTAGCCCTTGCGCTCTCCGAGTTCGATCAACGCCTGCAACGAGGCGCCGAAATAGGCGGTGCCGTTCCAGCCGGCCGGGTGGTCTCTGGGCTGTACCATCCGGGCGTCGACTGGGAGCGCTGCGTTGTACTCGATGACGACGACGCGAGGGTGGTAGCGCTGGGTGTCGATGGCTTCCCAGATCCAATAGTCAGCACCGTCGACGTCGATCGACAGGACGTCGGCTTCTCGCGGCACTCCGTGATCGGAGAACAGCTTCAGCACGTTCTCGGGCGTGACCGCCGACCGCAAAGTCCGCACGCCCGGATTCCCCGCGTACTTGCGCGCCAGTGCCGCGAACGCGCTCGCGTCGGGTTCGATGAAGATACCGTGCCAATCGCATACGTCGGCGAGGAACACACAGTTGCCCTCGCGCCCCGACTCGATCCCGAATTCGACGAAGTACCCGTTGATCGAACCGACACGATGGAGCACTTCGGCGATGATGCCGTCCTCGCCGTGTTGACTGAAGCACCTCAGTTCATATCGGCTGAGCTGGTCGGACCGACTGGGGGCTTCGTGATCGTCGTAGCGCTGGACCAGGTCGGCGACGGCCAGGTAGATCATGCGGTCCGTCTCCAAGGACCCAACCTTAACGGGATGGAGAAGACGGCGCTCTGGAACCGATTCCTCGGAATTTCTGTAGCCTGCCAACGCGATGCCGAGCGTCCGCGTATGAGTTCAGGGGATCCTGGGCTCGGGACCGGGCAGCGGCTCCGGATCCACTTCTCGGTGGTGATCCCGGTCCTGCGTTCGACGGCGGGCCTGGCGGCGCTGGTCGGCGACTATCACGCAGGGCTCGCGACATTGCAGGACGGCTTTGAGGTCGTCCTGGTCCCTGGCCGCGATCAGGCTGCGGAGTGCGCGCAGCTCACACGGCGCTATGAATGTCTCCGGTTGTGCGATCCCCTCGGCCCCGGCTGGGGACGAGCTGTCCGCGCGGGCCTGGCCGCATCCACCGGCGAGATCCTGTGCTACGCGAACTGGGAGCGCACGTCAGCCCCGGCGCTGCTGGAGATGCTGAACTACGCCCGGGGCGCCTCAGATCTGGTGCTGCGCGCCAATCGCCGGACTCGTGACACTCGTCACCAGCGGCTGGGCTCGCTGCTGTTCAATCTTGAATGCCGAGCGCTGCTGGGGACGACCGCCTGGGACGTCAACGGGACTCCGAAGATCTTCTCACGGACCAGGACGAAGCTGCTCGCGCTCAGCCGGGACGACGACCTGCTGGATGCCGAATTCGCCCTGGTGTGCGAGCTGGAGGGGTATCCGGTCGCCGAGATCCCAATCGACGCTCAGCCGCTGCCCGGACACGAGACGGGCCCGGACTGGCGCAGGGCTCTGCTCATGTACGCCGGCGTGCTGAGCCTTCGCCGCGGCCGGCTCGCCTACCAGCCTGCGGCGCGCGCGTCCGCGACGCCGTAGCGCTCCCACAAGTCTGGGCGGTCGTGCAGCCAGCGCACAGTCGCCGAGAATCCGCCGGTCAGGTCGTGGGTGGCGCACCAATCCAGTTCTCGTGCAATCCGGCTCGGATCTGAGACCCAGACGCGTGCGTCCCAGGCACGGGCCTCGTAGTCGCCCCATCGCGGCACCACGTCGATCCCAAGCTCGGCGCGCGCCACCTCTACGATCTCGCGCACAGTCGTCTGGATGCCGCTTCCGACGTTGAAGATCGGGCTGTGCTCACCCCGCGCGGTGGCAACGGCCACGAACGCCTCGCAGACGTCGTCGACGAACACGAAATCCCGGGCCGTATCCGGCGCCACGAGCGGCGGAAGCGTCCCCGCCACTCCATGGGCGATCAGGCGCGGCACGAGTCGTCTGGGCTCCTCCCACGGCCCGTAGACAGATGACAGCCGCAGTGTCGTGACCTGCAGCCCTCCCTGCTGGGCGACGTGCTGTCCGAGCATCGTGGCAGCAGCCTTCCCCACCGCGTAGTAGCTGTTGGGCGCGGCCGCCTCCTCCTCGCTCGGCGCGTGATCCTTGAAGCCGTATTCGGAGGACGATCCGGCGTGGACGAAGGCTTCGAAGCCGCGGCCGGCGCTCGCCTCCAGAAGGTTGAGCATCCCCATCAGGTTGGTGTCAATGATGATCCGCGCATCGTCCTGCCAGGAATACGCACCGTGTGCGGCCAGGTGAAAGATCCAGTCGGCGCGGGCGCGCTTGACCGCGTGCGTGACGGCCTCGGGATCTCGCAGCTCGACTTCGATGACCTCGGCGTCGTCGGTCAGGCCCGACAATCGCCACCGATCGGAGCCGGGCCTGACCACGAGCACCGGCCGCGCGCCGATCGTCAGCAATCGCTCCACCAAGCGGGCGCCGACGAAACCGCCTGCGCCGGTCACGAGGGCTCGTCTGGCGTTCACACCGAAAGCGGCTCGGGCACGCCCGACTCCAGGTAGCCGGCGTAGCCCAGCACATCCAGGTATTGCCAGGCTCGGGCGCGCACCTGCTCGCGCTCGTCCTCACTCAACTCATGGGCGGTGGCGAGGTTGGCCTCCGGGGTCGGGGTCCGGATCGTGCCCCATGGGTACACCTCATCAAGCGGCGTGCCATTCCAGCTCGGCTGTGCCAGCGTCTCGCTGAAGCTCAGTCCCAGCTTCGCGCACAGGTCGCCGAGCGTCTGCCGGGGATCGGCCATCACATCCTCGGCTCGGACGATATGGAATCGGTCGGGGAACATGCCGGCGAACAGCAGCGCGTAGTGCTGGTTCAACGTCCACCCCAGCAGATACCCCTCGAGCGACAGTGGGACAGGACGCTTCTTGGTGTCGGCATACGCGGCCCACGGGTTGCGCACCACATGCAGGACATGCGCTTGGGGCAGATCGCGCAGGATCTTGTCGCCGTCGACTCCGATGATCGGGCTGTAGCCGACGTAGACCGACTCCGAACCGCTGCGCTTGACGTCCTTCCACGCTTCGAATGTGGCGCGATAGAAAGCCGCGACGTTATTGGCCCGTGACCGGCCCGTCTGCGCGATCTGGCGGCAGTATATGTCGCGTCGCTCATCGTCTGAGAAGTCGAATTCCCGGTCGCGGAACTTGCTGACATGCGGCGTCCGGGCGCGAACCTTGCACTCCTCGTCGATGATCGCGCCGTAGTCCTGTTCGGGTGTGGCGTCGAGCGCGAACACCGGCCAGCGGTACTTGACCGGAAAGGTCGAGCTCAGCATGTCGTCGACCAGGCGGGTCCCGGGCTGGGACTCGAACGGATAGACGAACATCTCGGGATGGCCGTCAAGGAAGCGGTGCGTCGTGTTACCGCCGTTCTCATACATTGCTCCGATCATCAGGAGCTTGAAGTCTGTGCTCATGTTCTGTGTGTCCTCCTGGGGGCGCCAAACGTGTAGAAGATGTCGGCCGCACGGGCGTGCGCGCCTCGGTGAAAGGGCAGGCCCGCTGACCACCCTCGTGGGATCCAGTCGATCGCGAAGATCTGATTCCCGCTGGGCCAGGTGAGGCTTCCCAGCACACGACCGGAATCGAGATCGACGGCGTGCACCGCGCACCGACTTCGCTCCGGCTTCAGTCCGGGAGCGTAGTGGCTGAAGCGCGGGATGACTCGGGACGTTCCGACGAACGCGATGCCGCCCATGATGCACAGACCCCGGGTCCACCCGGGAAGCTCGGCCACCGTGTCGAGCGAGCCCGGCCGCGTGACCACGAGGCGGCCGTAGCCGCTGTCGTCGATCCACGCCGCGCCCCGGTGCAGCCGGGCGGAGTGTGGTCTCGTCAGCCCTCGCACGACGGGTTCGCGTGTGGCGCCGGAGAACAGGACGCCGCGGCGGTCGACCGGGAAGTTGAGGTGCCCGGGACGGCGCGCCGTGATCCGGTCCGTGGACGCCGTGAAGAAGGACTCCTCGAGCGTCGCGCCGGCCGCGATCGAGTTGAGCTGAAGATGGTTGCGGGCGATCAGCGGCCTGCCCCGGCGCTCGGCGCATCGCGGCCACCACACCAGCGTGTCACCGCCGGCGTCATCGAGAGCCACGACCGCGTTCTGCCCGACGGAATTGGCGTGCAGGCGGCCGCCGATGTAGGCGAGGTCATGGATGTACATGGCGCCGGGATGGATCGTCGAGCGGATCGGCACCAGCGGCCGATCGGTCAGCCGTGGCGGCGTCCGGTCGGCCCGGGGCAGCGTGGTCGTCACCGGGCTGAGCTGGAAGATCTGGTTGGGATTGCGGGTGCTGGCGACGGCGACGGTCCGGCGCTCACGATCGATCGCGAGGCCGGACGGATGGGGTAGCGGCAGATAGGTCAGCCGGGGGCGGCCCTCCAGCGTCGAGGCGGCGAGCAGCAGGTGCTCGTATTCGCGCGTGACCAGCAGCGTCATCTTGAGGCGGTCGATCACGTCCCACCACTGGCCCGCAGCACGGCAGGAGAGGAGCACCGGATCGAGCCGACCCCCGTCCCAGACGGTCAGCGCGTGCGCCGGATCACGCCATCGGCTCTGGTCCTCACTCCACAGACGGTCGAGCCGGTCTCCTGACCGACCGCTCACCGGCGCCACCGCTCGCGACTCATGTCATACGCTCCGCGGTACATCTTCCACGCCGACGACAGCCGCGTCGTGGAGCGCCCACCGTGGCGAACCGTGATCGAGATCGGCAATTCGACGATCGGATAGCCGAACCGCCGGCAGGTCATGACGAACTCGGCGTCAATCAGGTCGTCGTCGCGCCGCAGTGCCAGCAACTGCTCATAGCGACGCGGGAACACCTTGGGCGTTCCGTTGATGTCCCAGGTGGCCAGGCCGAAGAGGAGCCGGCATTCGAGGTTGTAGACCAGCGATCCGGCCTGCCGGCGGAGGTTGTCGCGGATCTTGCGCTGGGCTTTGACGACGACCTCCGGATGGTCTGCGGAGAATCGCAGCGCGTCGACGAGCATCTCGGGGGTCGTGCGGGCTGAATTCGTGTAGCAGAGGCTGTCCCCGTCGCTGTGGGCCAGCCCCGCTCGGACCGCACGGCCCCAGCCTCCGAGCTCGAGCTCCACGACCCGGATGCGGGGGTCCCATGAGCTCAAGCCACGACAGATGTCGGCGGAGTCGTCGCGACATGCGTTCGGGACCACCACCAGCTGCCATCCGATCCCGGCTCCATCGAGCGCCGCGACGTAGCCCCGGATGATGTTGTCGAGGTGGTCGCCCTGGTTGTAGACAGGGAGAACGACCGAGAAATGCGGGAGGGCCACGCCCGGAGGACCGTTGCCCAGTTGCTACGGCTTGGCGACGACGTCGAGCGCCCCAGAGGCAGCGTGGGCGATCGCCTCCGCGTTGAGTCCGCAACGTTCGTAGAGGTAGGCGGGCGTCCCCGTCACACCACGGGGCATCTCCCTCACTCCGCGCCGGATCAGCCGCGCCCCCAGGCCGTGCTCGGCGATCACCTCTGCGACGAGCGAGCCGATGCCCCCGTTGATGTAGTGGCTCTCGATGGTCATCGCCAGCGACACGCGGGACAGCAGCTCAGCCAGGTCGCCGTTCGGAGACGGGTTCAGCGATGAGACCACCGCCACCGTGCTCTCGATGCCCTGCTCGCGCAGCAGCTCACCGCTCCGGACCGCGGTTGCGGCCATCTCTCCGAGCGCGATCAGCGCCACATCCTCGCCGGATCCGAGTTGCTCCAACCGACCGAGGCGGAAACGCCCTTCAAGGCCGGGAACGGCGCTGCCCGTCTTGCACAGACGGAAGTAGACAGGGCCGTCGACGAGATCATGGGCCTGACGCAACGCCGCGCGCGCCTGATCGGCGTCCGCGGGAGCCACGATCGTCATCGAGGGCTGGACCCGCATGATCGCCACATCCTCAAGCGCGTAGTGCGTCACGCCGTTGTGCCCGTAGTCCATGCCGCCGCCCATTCCGACCAGACGGACGGGGAGCTCGTGCAGGATCGCGCCGTTGCGCAGGAATTCGTAGCCGCGCATCGAGGCGAACGTCGCGATCGAATACGCGAACGGCCGATACCCCGCCTCGGCCATGCCCGCGGCGATCCCGAGCATGTTCTGCTCCGCGACGCCGACATTGAAGAAGCGCTCGGGATGCTCGTGCGCGAAAGGCTCGAGCACCGCGAAGCCGAGGTCACCGGTCAGCAGGGCGATCGACTCGTCCTCGGCAGCCAGATGGCGCAGCTCGTCCGCGAACTCAGCTCGCATCAGTCCGCCACAACGCCGAGCGCGAGCTCGGCCATTGCGTTTTCGAACTGATCCTGGGACAACGGCAGGTAGTGCCATTCGATCCGGCTCTCCATGAATGACACGCCCTTGCCGAACACGGTGTTCGCCACGACGAGGTGAGGGGCGTCGTGCGGGTCGGCAGGCGCTGTGAACGCGGCGCCCAGAGCCGCATGGTCGTGGCCATCCACCTCGGTGACGCGCCAGCCGAACGACGTGAAGCGCGAACCGACGTTTCCGATCTCGAGGACGTCCCGCGTGTAACCGAGCGCCTGCTGACCGTTGGCATCGAGCACCAGGGTCAGTCGTCCGAGCCGATGGTGAGCTGCGAACATCACCGCCTCCCAGAGCGAGCCCTCGTTGAGTTCGGCGTCGCTGATCAGCGCGAAGACGCGGCGCTGTGACCCCTGCAGCCGTGCTGCCAAGCTGCACCCGACGGCGAGGGAAGGTCCCTGTCCGAGCGACCCGGTGGAGAAGTCGATGCCCGCGACAACGTGCTCCGGATGCGCTCCCAGCGCAGTACCGTCGCAGCAGAACCGATCCAGCTCGTCATCGGTGAGCAGTCCGCGGCAGTTCAGGGCCGCATAGAGCGCCAGGGCGGCGTGTCCTTTGGAGAGAATGAACCGGTCACGGTCCGCGTCACCGGGTTCGCCGCGCAGGACGCCGGCGAACAGCACACCCAGCAGATCCGAGATCGACAGGGCCGATCCGATGTGTCCAACATGGGCTCGGTGGGACTGCTCGATGACGGTCTGTCGGATGTGGTGGCCGAGTTCCGCAGGGCTGTGCTCAGCAGGAGGCGGGAGGTGATTCACCAGAGAAGTCAAGTTATCAATGGACCGGAGGGGTGCGCCGGCTGGGCCCGCGGCGGGCACGGCTCGCAGCGTCAGCGCAGGTACCGGCTGGACTGGTCGCTGCGGCGCAGGCCGAGGATCGAGAGCAGGAACGACGAGAAGAAGATCTGGATCCCGACGATGATCAGCGTCGCCGCGAGGACCGCGATGCGCTCCTCGGAGAGCACCCCGAAGCCGTGGTGAATCCAGTCGACGACGATCGCCGCCCCGAAGATGACGCCGGCAAGGATGAGCAGGCCGCCGAGCAGCAGGCCGTGCTCGAGCCGGTAGCGGGCGCGCATGCGGTCGAACCAGCGGTCGCGTTCGTCCATGAAATACGTGGCGTAGGCGTGGGCGCAGATGCCGAGGGCGACGACCTGGGTGCCGACGATCGCCAGCAGCGCTCCGCCGATCAGGGCGTGGATGTCCCACTCGCGCCCGAACACCGCGATCCGCGTCAGGACGATGAACTCCATGATCGCGCCGATCGCGGCCATCGCGGCGCCCGGAAAGATGAATAGATGGTTGGGCGAGTGCACCAGCAGGAAGCGCAGGTGGCGCCAGCCGTCACGGAAGCTCGACAGCTTGGACTCGCCGCCCCGGGGGTGGTACTCGATGTCGAACTGGGCGAGCACGAGGCGCTCCTTGGCGGCCCGGATCACCATCTCGGAGGCGAACTCCATCCCGGTGGTGCGCAGGGCGAGCTTGGGCAGCACCTCGCGGCGGACGGCGCGCATGCCGCAGTGGGCGTCGTCGATGCCGGTGCGGAACAGCAGGTTCAGGAAACCCGACAGCAGCGGGTTGCCGATGTAGCGGTGATGCCAGGGCATCGCTCCCGGATGAATGTTGTTCATCCGGTTGCCGATCACCATGTCCGCGCCGCTGTCCAGCTCGGCCACGAAGCGGGGGATCTCCTCGAAGTCGTAGGTGAGATCGGCGTCGGCCATCAGGATGTAGCGGCCCCGGGCGACGGCGAAGCCGGCGAGGTAGGCGCTGCCATAGCCGCGCTCGGGCTCGTGAACGACGATCGCTCCGGCGACCGCGGCGATCCGAGAGCTGTCGTCCTCCGAGCCGTTGTCGGCGACGATCACCTCGCCGGCGATGTCGTGGGTGCGCATCACGTCAAGCGCGCTGCGCACACACCGCTCGATCGACTCGGCCTCGTTGAGGCAGGGGATGACGACCGACACCATCAGGGCGTCTGCGTGGGCCGGAGTGCCGGCGCGAGAGGTCTGCTGCTCGATCGTGCTCATGCGGATGCAGGCGTCCATGGAAACGCTCGCCGCGCGCAAAGGTTGCGCACAAGCGGCTGTTCCCCTCCCACCAGCATATGCGAAGCTCGTCCGCGACATGCGAATCTGCATCGTCTATGACTGCCTGTTCCCGCACACCGTCGGCGGCGCCGAGCGGTGGTACCGCTTCCTCGCGCAGCGATTGGCGGCCGCCGGACACGACGTCACCTATCTGACGCTGCGCCAGTGGGAGCGCGGCGAGGATCCCGGGGTTCCCGGCGTCGACGTGCGTATCGTCGGCCCGCGAATGGCGCTGTACAACGGCGCCGGACAGCGGCGCGTCCTGCCGCCGCTCGTGTTCGGCGCCGGCGTCCTCTGGCATCTGCTGCGCCACGGAGACCGCTACGACGTGGTTCACACGTGCTCGTTTCCGTACTTCTCTCTGGTGGGCGCGGCGCTCGTCAGGCCGTGGCGGGGCTATCGCCTCGGAGTGGACTGGTTCGAGGTGTGGAGCCGCGGCTACTGGAGCGAGTACCTCGGCCGCGCCGGTGGCACGGTCGGATGGCTCGTCCAGCGCCTGTGCGCGCGCGTCCCGCAGCGGGCCTTCTGCTTCTCGGAGCTGTACGCGCGGCGGTTGCGGGCCGAGGGCCTGACCGGCGAGATCACGATGCTCGCCGGGGCCTACGACGGCCCGCTCGAGCCCCGGCCGGTCCAGGACGCCGGCTCGGTGGTCGTGTTCGCCGGGCGCCACATCCCGGAGAAGGGCGTCCCGGCGATCGTCCCGGCGATCGCGGAGCTGCGCAAGCGGCTGCCGTCGGCGCGGGCGGTGATCTTCGGCGACGGGCCGGAGCGCGAGGAGGTCCGGCGGCGCGTGGCGGACCTCGGGCTGGGCGACGTCGTGTCGGTGCCCGGGTTCGTCGCCACCGAAGAGGTCGACGAGGCGATCGCGCACGCGATGTGCCTGCTGCTGCCCTCCCGCCGCGAAGGCTACGGTCTGGTCGTGGTCGAGGCCGCCTCGCGCGGTACCCCGACCGTGGTGGTGGCCGGAGAGGACAACGCCGCGGTGGAGCGCATCGTCGAGGGCGAAAACGGGTTCATCGCCCCGTCGCGCTCGCCGGGGGATCTGGTCGCGGCGATCCTCGCTGTCCACGCCGGCGGCGCG
>JBELAG010000066.1:0-19977 GCA_049509055.1 Solirubrobacteraceae bacterium | reverse complement strand
TCGAGCTTGCCGCCCTTCACTGCTCGCGCAAGCGAAGACTCGATCCTCCCCTGTGCCCGCCCGATGCTGACCTCGTCGACATCACGAAGCACGACCGGGACGCCTGCGATCGCCGCGGACTCAGCGATCCCGGAACCCATCAGCCCTGCGCCGACAACCGCAACCGATTCGATACCCGACACATCACTCACGACGCGATAGCCTACTCGCTCCGAGCCCGCACAGCAGCGCAGCAGCGCTCGACCCGGCCGGCGCCCGAAACCGAGCCACACCAGCCTGTCCCGAGAGCGGACCTGACCGAAGGCGAATCCCCTCGAATCCCGTGGGGAAGCTGGTTACGCCGGCGTGCGCATCGGGATCGGTTCGCGATCCAATGGCAGATCATCCGTTGGCATGGCCAGCGGTGGTTCCTCGGCAATGAACGCGGCCGCGCGCTCACCCATCATGACCGCGGTCGCGTTCGGGCCGCGGCGGATGAGGTGGGGCATCGCCGAGGTGTCGACGACGCGCAGCCCCCTGACACCGTGAACACGGAAGCGCTGGTCGACGACAGCGCGATCGTCGGATTCGGGGCCCATCCGGCAGGTCGCGCTCATGTGAATCGCGGTCGCGAGGTTGTTGCGCATCCACTGGTCCAGCGCCCGGTCGGTCGCCAGGTCGGAGTTGCCTGGCGAGGTCCGCGCCGCGATTAGCCGGCGCAGAGGCCCGACCTCGAGCAGGTCCGCCGCGGCGCGCACCGCGTGGCGCATCCGCTCGAGGTCAGACGGCTCGGACAGGTAGTTGTAGTGCAGCGCCGGCGCGACGTGCGGATCGACGGAGGTGACGAGTAGCTCCCCGCGGCTCTGCTCCTGTTGGAGCCCACACAGGAGGGGCAGGTCGGCGTGGGTGTGCGCCTGATCGAGGAGGCGCCGCATCGACAGGCCCCGGAGCGCCTCCAGAGTCCGCACCGGCCGCCGCAGGATCTCGGCGGCGCCGCGCAATGAGGACAGCCCGGTGCCGAGCGTCATCTGCCCGATCGACAACACGCCGCACAGCAGCTCCAGGTCACCGGCGATGTCCGATCCTTCCGCAGTGAAGTTGAGCGCTGCTTGGTGAAACGCCATGTGCGGGTGGCTCGGCATCATCATCCGCTTCGGCCGGAACGTGACCCACAGTTCGGGATGGTCGGCGAACTCCTTGCCTACCCCGGGTGAATCGTGGACGACGTCGATGCCGAGCGCGCGCAGCTCCTCGGCGGGGCCGATACCGGAGAGGATCAGCAGTTGGGGGGACGCGATCGCCCCAGCACAGAGCACCACCTGCGATCCGAACAGCAACTCGCGCCGTCCGTCGATCTCGGCCTCCACCCCGATCGCGCGCCGTCGCTCGAAGATCACCCGGCGGACAAACGCGTCCCCCTGAACGAGCAGGTTCGGGCGGTCCTGATTGGGAATCAGGTATCCGATGGCGGTGCTCATACGGACCCCGTCGACCGCGTTGAGCGGGACCAGTCCGATACCCGGAGTCCCCGGACAGTTCTTGTCCTGCTCCTCGGAGAACCCGGCCTGCAGGCAGGCTTCAATGAATGCGGCGGTCAACGGACTCATCAGGTCACCGTCCTGGCGCTTGACCGGGATCGGCCCGCCGCTGCCGTGTAGCGGCCCGCTGAAATCGTGATCGTCTTCGAGCTTGCGGTAATAGGGCAAGACCTCTTCCCACGACCACTCGTCGTTACCGGCCTGCACCCAGCGGTCGAAGTCCTGGGGAACAGCGCGCATGAAGTAGCCGCCGTTGATCGAGCTCGACCCGCCGATGATCTTGCCGCGCGGAACCGAATACGTCAGCTGTGGGGTCAGCGCGCCGGTATACGCCCAGTTGTTCGGATGTCCCGGCACCGCCGCGGCGAGCGAGCCAACTCGACGGATCTCTGGCGGGAGGCGAGCGATGGCGGTGAAGCTCGGCCCTGCCTCGAGCAGCGTCACCGAGCGCTCCGAATCCTCACTCAGCCTCGCGGCGATCACACTTCCGGCTGAGCCCGCGCCGACGACGATCACGTCGGAGTTCATCGAGCTCACCCGTCGTCGACGGCCGGATTTCAAATCCGCCGATACTCTCCAGCCCATGCTCCCAAGGATGACACAACCGATAACCAGCCAGCCGGTTGCCATCGGACCAGACGAATTGACCGGAGTCGCGATCGTGACCGGCGCCGCACGTGGAATCGGGGCGGCGACGGTGCGGCGCCTGGCCAGAGATGGTTGGGCCGTCGTCGCGCTCGACCGCTGCGCTGACGATCCATCGCTCGGGTACGATCTCGCCACCGAGCAGGAGTTGCACGATCTCGTGGATTCCTCGCCACGGCCCGACCTCGTCCTCCCCGTTATTGCCGACGTCCGCGACCAGGAGGGGCTCAATCGCGCCGTCGCTGTCGCGGTGCAGACGTTCGGGCGGCTCGATGCCGCGGTGGCGGTGGCCGGCATGTTGATCGGGGGGCCGCCGCTGTGGGAGATGTCGGATTCCGCGTACCAGCTCATCGTCGACGTCAACCTGACCGGCGTGTGGCGGCTGGCCAGGTCCGCGGTGCCGGCTCTACTGGCGCAGCCGCAACCACGCCACGGACGGTTCGTCGCGGTCGCGTCGGCTGCGGCGTACCACGGCATGCCGCGGCTGGCGGCCTACGGCGCAGCCAAGGCGGGTGTTGCCGGGCTCGTGCGCGGACTGGCCGCAGACCTGGCCGGCAGCGGCGTAACTGCCAACGGGGTCGCGCCGGGACTGACGACGACCACTCTGCTCGACGTCACCGCCGAGATCTACGACTTCACAACGGGCGAGGACTTCGCCCATAATTCTCTTCACGGCCGGCTGCTCGACCCGGACGAGATCGCGGCGCCGATCGCCTGGCTGTGCAGCCGCGAGAGCAGTTCGCTCACCGGTCACGTGCTCCCGACCGACGCAGGGTTGACGACTTGATCGCACGCGCGGCTCCAACGCGCTCGCGATGACCGACGGGCCCCGGCGTCGGACCATGCGAGGTCCGAGACGGAGGTCGTCATCGGCACGGCTTGCGTCCGCGCGTCAGGCCCGCGCGGGCACGCCGAGAGCGCGCGTGAAGCCCGGCGGGATAATGAGGTCCTGCGGGCTCAGCTCGTGCACCGAGCAACGCCCGAGGCCGAGCAGGGCCGAGTCGATGCCCATCCGGAGCACGTCGAGCACGTTCTCGACCCCGGCTTGGCCGTTGGCTGCGAGCCCCCATAGGTAGGCGCGACCGATCATGACCGCGCGGGCTCCGAGCGCGAGCGCCTTCACGACGTCGCTGCCGCGCCGGATCCCGCCGTCGAGCAGCACCTCGATCTGGTCGCCAACCGCCTCCGCGATCGCGGGCAGCACGCGGATCGTGGCCGGCGTGGTGTCGAGGTTGTTGCCCCCATGATTGGACACGGAAATCGCGGTGAAGCCGGCGTCGACGGCCGCCAGCGCGTCGTCTACGCGGCTGACGCCCTTGAGCATCAACGGACCGTCCCATTGCTCGCGCAGCCAGGCCAGGTCCTCCCAGGTCGGCGGGCTGGTCTGCATCCACTGCCCGTAGGCCTCAAAGAACGTGGGGCCGATCTCCCCGCGCGGCGCCATGTTGGGAACCGTCAGATCAGGAGGGCCGCCCGCGCCGACCCATTGCACCAGCCACCGCGGGCGCACGATCGCCTCCGGCATCAGCCGCAGGGCGGCCTTGAGGTCCAGGCGCTCGGGGATCGACGGGCTGCCCCAGTCGCGACCGTATGAGAACGACCAGTCCAGGGTGACGATCAGGCCGACCGCTCCGGCGCCGCGTGCGCGCGCGATGCGCTCCACCAGCCGTTCGCGGGTGCCCGCCCAGTCCATCTGGAAGAACGTCTTCGGGCTCACGGCGGTCACCTCCTCGATCGGCTTGCTCGCAAATGAGCTCAGCCCGATCGCAGTCCCGCGCGCCGCCGCGGCGGCGGCCACCGCGACCTCGGCGTCCGGATGGACCCCCTGCACGCCGGCCGGCGAGATCACGACCGGCAGCGCAAGCTTCTGACCCATCACCGTGGTCGACAGGTCGCGCTCCTTGCACAGGCCGGCCACGTGCGGCGCAAACCCCAGCTCACGAAACGCCTCGACGTTGTCGGTGACCGTGACGCCCGCCTCCGAACCCGCAACCAGGGCCTTGTAGACGGACCGCGGGAGCTGTCTTTGGGCGCGCCGCTGCGCCTCGGCCACCGTCTCGAAGAACGAGTTCGACATCAGGCACACTCACCTTTCGCCGTGGGCGCGGCGCGGACGACACGCGTCAAACAGCCCACCGCTACGGCACATTTCCGCAGTTCCCTCACGTTGGTTCTGACGATGATCGCGGCGTGGCCCGGAGACGACAATCGTGCGAGGTACGGAACCTCCGCTGCGGTAAAGCCCTCGCCGACCGCGCGCCCGCCCGCAGCGCTGTCCGGCGGTGTTCCCATACGCGCCGCGCGCCACTACGTGTTACTTACCGTGAAGCGCCGGTGCGCCGCGTGGCCCTGCCTGGCCGGGACCTGCACGAGCAGTGGGGCTGGCGTCGCCGGACGCGAGGTCGATGTCGGGCAGCGCGAGCGGTTGACCGGCGATCAGTCGGAGCAGGAGCGGCGGTCGATGAAGTCGACGAGCTCGTCAAATCCCGCCGCGCCTTCGAACCGCACGTATCATGTCGCACATGAAGCCAGGGTGCGCCAACCCGTGGATCGCCCTCGATGTGGCCACGGATCCGGTCACCCACGCCCGCAAGCTCCGCATCATCCACGAGCACGCCGTCACCACTAGCGACCGTCATGTCCCCGGCGTCCGGCCGGTGGTCGCAGCGAGCTGGCGGCGCAGCCTCGCCGCTGGGGTCGCCCCGGACGCATCGGGGGCTCCGCTGCGGATGTCCGAGGCCGAGCTTGACGACGCGCGGGCGCGGTCGATGCTGCGGCCGGCCGTGATCGCGATCCTCGAGAAGCTGTCGAGCCTTGATACCGAAGCGCAGCACGTCGTCGCGATCTCCGACGCCGACGGCAATCTGCTCTGGGTGTGCGGGGACGAGCGCGCTACCGAGCGCGCTCGGTCGATGTGTTTTCAGGAGGGCGCGGCATGGTCGGAGGCCGCAGCCGGGACCAACGCCGTCGGCACCGCCGCCGCGCTCGACCATCCCGTTCAGATCTTCTCGGCCGAGCACCTCGTAACGGCCGTGCACGAATGGACATGCTCGGCCGCACCGGTGCATGATCCGACGACCGGCGAGCTGATCGGCGTGATCGATCTGACCGCCGAGCTGAGCACGGCCCATCCGCACACGCTCTCGCTGGCCATGCTCGCGGCCTCGGCCGCCGAGGTCACCTTGCGCGTGCTCGAGCTCGAACGAGTCGCCGCCATCCGCGCACGATGGGAGAGCGCGATCGCGGGGCGCCGGACGCCGAACGTCCTGCTGGACCCTCGCGGGAGGGCGATCGCATCCGTCAACGTCGACGAGCCGCTTCCGGGTCCGCTGCCCGACATCGCCGACGGCCCGGTGACGCTTCCCGATGGCCGCGACGCCGAGCTCGAGTCGCTGCCTGGCGGCGGGGCGATCCTGTGGTTCGAAGGCACGAGGCGAGGGCGCGGCCAGCGTCTGCGACTGCGGCTGCTGGGAAACGACGCTGGTGCGCGGATGGGCGGCGGACCGGCCGAGCGCGGGCTGCGCTCGCTCGAGCTCCTTGCCGTGCTGGCCATGCATCCCGAGGGCCTCACCGCCGAGGAGCTGGCGCTGGCTCTGTGCGGTGAACGGGGCAACCCCGTCACGGTTCGCAGCCAGATCCACCGCGTGCGTGCCCGCCTGGGCGACCACACATTGAGCGCCCAGCCCTATCGCCTCGCCGTTCCGTTCGACGCCGACTGGCTCGACATCCGGACCCTGGTCCAAGGCGGCCGGCCCGGCGCGGCGTTGCGCGCCTACGCCGGCCCGCTTCTGCCGGGATCCGAGGCCCCCGAGATCATCGAGACCCGGGGCGTACTCGAGGAGTCGCTGCGTCGCAGCATTCTGACCACCGGCGATCCGCGGCTGCTGACCGAGTGGCTCGCTCATCCCGCGGGCGCCCATGACCTTGCCGCGATGCGCACGCTGATCAACGTTCTGCCTGCGGGAGACCCCCGGCGCGCAGCAGCCACGGCCGGCGCCGCCGCGGCCGCGCGCCGGCGTGCAACGGGACTGCAACCCCTCCGGTCCTAAGCTGACCGTGCAAGCGACCCTGCGGAGGGGAGAAAGCAACATTTGGTGTGGGAGCGCGGCCAATCCGACGGTCGGGTCCGCGAAGACCCGACCGCGCGAAAACGCGGCGATCGAGGGCGCGCACCGCTACCGTCGAGACGATCGAGGGTCGGCGAATTTGCGGCCACGACGGCACGACCGAGACCCGTATAGGGTTGGGCTGTCGCATCCGCGATCGAGCCGGATATTCGATAGCCGACCGAAGCGATCACCAGGCGAGAGGATCGGGCCGCGTAGTCAGACGGCGGCCGTGAACGGCAACGAGGGCCGGCGCAGTGCGCCGGAGAGAGGAGAGAAGGTTCAATGGAGGCAGACAGGCTCTGGCAGTTTCCGATCAAGGAGTTCCACAACGTTCCGCGGGGCCTGCTCGGCCCCGGCGCATACGAGCTGGTCGGAGTCGAGGCCAAGAATCTCGGCTTCAAGCGATCTCTGCTGATGACCTCGGGCCTGCGCGGCACCGGGGTCGTCGACGACATCGTCGGGAAGGTCAAGTACCAGGGAGTCGACGTCGTGGTCTATGACAAGGTGGAGTCCAACCCCAAGGACTACAACGTCATGGACGCGTATCAGCTGTACGCCGATGAGAAGTGCGACAGCTTCATCTCGGTCGGCGGCGGCTCAACGCATGATGCCTGCAAGGGCGCGCGCATCGTGGCGGCGCACGACGGACGCAACGTCAACGAGTTCGAGGGCTTCAACAAGTCCGAGAATCCGGTCAACCCGCCCCACATCGCGATCAGCACGACGGCGGGAACCGGGTCGGAAACGAGCTGGGCCTACGTCATCACCGACACCAGCGACCGCGACAACCCGCACAAGTACGTCGCGTTCGACGATCGCTGCATCGCGACCCTGGCGATCTGCGATCCGGTGCTCTACTACGAACTCCCGCAGGATTACACGGCGTTCTGCGGGTTCGATGTGCTCGCGCACGCCTCGGAGCCGTACGTGTCCCGGCTGGATTTCGCGCCAAGTCTGGGGTCGGCCCTGAAGGCGGTCGAGCTGACGGCCACCTGGTTGCGCAAGGCGGTCGCCGAGCCGACCAACTACGAGGCTCGCAGCGGCATGATGTACGCCCAGTACATCGCCGCGCAGGCGTTCAACTCGGGCGGGCTCGGGATCATCCACTCGATCTCCCACGCCGTGAGCGCGTTCTACGACAGCCATCACGGGCTCAACAACGCGGTCGCACTGCCGCGCGTGTGGGACTTCAACCTCCCCGCTCGCTACGAGCGCTTCGCCGACATCGCCGTTGCGATGGGCGTCGACACCAAGCGGATGACGAAGGTGCAGGCGGCTGAGGCGGCGCTGGACGCGGCGATCCGGCTGCTCAAGGACGTCAACATCCCGGAGAACTTCACCAGCGTGGAGACCTACACCAAGAACCGCATGGGCACCGGCGTGTACGAGGGCAAGGGCAAGCGCATCAAGGGCGACGACGCCGACGTCGAGCGCGTCGCCAGGCACGTGATGGGCGATGCCTGCACCCCCGGCAACCCCCAGGAGTGCACCGTCGAGAACCTGATGCCCGTCGTCCGCGCGGCGATGGTGGGAAGCCTCTGAGGAGGCAGCGATACGATCGTGGAGGAGGGAGGGTCGAAGGGGGACCGCCCTCCTCCCACGACGTCGTTTGGACAGAGGAGAGCATGCAAGACCTTTCGCGATTTGACTCGGTCGACGAGGTTGTCGACCGCTTTCGCAGCCACCAGTACGTGATCACCGAGCAGGTGGCCACGGTCGTCTACCTCGCCACCGCGCTGCAGAAGCCGGTGCTCGTCGAAGGGCCCGCCGGCGTCGGCAAGACCGAGCTGGCCAAGACGCTCGCCAAGGCGAGCGGCCGTCGCCTCGTGCGCCTCCAGTGCTACGAGGGCCAGGACGACACCAAGGCACTGTATGAGTGGGATTACGGCAAGCAGCTGCTCTACACGCAGCTGCTTCGCGAGCGGATCGACACGATGCTCGAGGGCACGACGGAGCTCGAGGACGCCGCGGCACGCCTGCGCGGACACGAGGACGTCTTCTTCTCCGAGCACTTCCTCGTCGAGCGCCCGTTGCTGGAGGCGATCCGCGCGCCCGAGCCCACGGTCCTGCTGATCGACGAGATCGATCGCGCCGACGAGCATCTCGAGGCGCTCATGCTCGAGGTGCTGGCGGAGTTCCAGGTGACGATTCCCGAGCTCGGGACGCTGGAGGCGGTCACGATGCCGTGGGTCGTCATCACCTCCAACACCACCCGTGACGTGAGCGAGGCGCTCAAGCGCCGGTGTCTGCACCTCTCGCTCGGTTATCCGTCCGCCGAGGGCGAGCTCGACATCCTGCGCCTCAAGGTCCCCGAGATCGGCGATCAGCTCCTGCGGAAGGTCGTGGACGTCGTGCGAGCCGTGCGCGAGCTCGATCTCCGCAAGTCCCCGAGCATCAGCGAGGCGCTGGACTGGGCCCGGGCGCTGACGCTGCTCAACGTGGCGAGCCTCGACCGCGAGGTGATCGAGCAGACGATCTCGCTGATCATCAAGTACGACAAGGACGTCGAGCGCGTGCAGCACGAGCTGCCGCGGCTGCTCAGGGTGATCGAGCAGGCTCCGCCCCGCCACGATCACGACCACCACCACGACCACCACGACCACCATCACCCCCATCACCACGATCCGGACCATGGCGACCATGGCGAGCCGCGGACCGAGACCGAGACCGCGGCCTACAACCGCAACAAGAAGGGCTACTTCGGCGCGGTCGGGTCCGACGCCTAGGGGACGTTCAGCATGGATGCTCCGATCCTGCGCTTCGTCGGCCTCCTGCGCCAGCGGGGGGTTCGCGTCTCGCCCGCCGAGACGATGGATGCCCTGCGCGGACTGGGAGCGGTGCCGTTGGAGCGCCGCGACCTCGTCAAGACCGCGCTGCGGGCGACGCTGGTCAAGGAGGGCAAGGACGAGCCGGTGTTCGACGAGCTGTTCGAGGCGTTCTTCTCGGTCGACAGCTCCGCCCGACGCCACGGTCATGGCCACGACCACGACCATGACCACGACCACGACGAGCCGGTCCCGGCGGTGCAGGTGAAGGTGTCGGAGGAGCCGCCTGACTTCGACGACCCCAGCCACTCTCACGAGAAGCCGGCCGACGTCGCCAAGTACTTCGAGCAGAGCCAGCTGGCGACGGCCAAGCGGCTGCACAAGGACGGCACGCGCATCGACCTGGCCGGGCTCAGCCAGGAGCTGATGCTGGGCCAGAGCAAGGACGCGATCGACGAGGCGGTCCAGCGGCTGCGCCACATCCTCCACCTTCGGCGGCTGACCAACCCGGGCACCCCGGGCGACCTGGCTCTCGACGGCGGCGAGGTCGTCGACGCCGATCTCTCGGTCGGCAGCTTCGACCACATGCCGGCGCTGCCGCCCGGAACGGTGCTCGACGAGGCCCAGGTCGAGGCGCTGCGCCAGCAGGTCGACGGCGCGATCGCCAACCTCCCGGAGATGCTGCGCCGCTATCTGGAGAAGCTGATGGAGCTGGAGCGCCCGGTCCGCGCGCCGGAGCCGACGCCCGCGTATGTGACCGCCTTCAACGAAGAAGAGCGCCACCGGATGGACCTGCTGCTGCGGCGCCTGGGGCGGGAGCTCAAGGGCGCCCTGTCACCGCGGCGCAACACGGCCGCACGCGGGCGCATCCACGCGTCGCGGACGATCCGCGCCAACATGCGCTACGGCGGTCTGCCCTTCCGCCCTGTACTCGTGTCCAAGCTGCAGGACCGACCGCGGCTGATTCTGCTCGTCGACGTCAGCCTGTCGGTCCGTAACACGGCGAAGTTCACGATCCATCTCGTCCATTCCCTGCAGTCGCTGTTCTCCCAGGTGCGAACGTTCGCCTTCGTCAGCGACCTCGTCGAGGTCACCCCGTACCTGGAGCGCTGCGAGCTCGACGAGGCGCTCGGGATGATCTTCGGCGGCGAGGTGCTCGATGTCGACGCCAACTCGGACTACGGACGCGCGCTCTCGATCTTCCACAAGGAGCACCTGACGGCGGTCAACCGGCGCACCACCGTGCTGATCCTCGGCGACGGCCGGGGCAACGGCAAGCCGCCGCACGTCTGGGCGCTGGAGGACGTTCGACGCCGGGCTCGGCAGCTGGTGTGGCTGACGCCAGAGCAGGAGCGCTACTGGCACCTCGGCCGCAGCGACCTGCCGGCATACGCCAAGCTCTGTGATCGCGTCGAGCTCGTCCGTGACCTGGACCAGCTCGAATCTGCCGCGGGCAGCATCCTGCGCTCCAGCCGATGAGCCCCGGGGCGTCGGCACTGCGATGGGCGCGGAGCCACGGCGACGTGCTCGTGGTCTGGGAGCCGGTCAATCGCCGCCCGCTGGCCGGACTGCTCGCCGAGGCCGAGCACCGGCCACTACGCACGCGATCGTTCGTCGTCGTGCCGGCGGCCGGCGTCACCGTCGTCGTGCACCGCCTCGGGCACGAGCAGCTCGACAACGACATCGGCCGTCTGATCGCCGACGAGCTCGTCGGCCCGGGCGCGGTCAGTGGCGAACGTGCGTTCGAGCGCTGCTTCGCCGGCGTGGTCGAGTCGACCGGACCGTCGACCGCCGCGTCCTGGCGACGCTTCTACGTCAACACGCTGCGGGGGCTGCGCGCCGGCGGCACTCGAATCCCCAATGGGCCGATCGCCGCATTCTCGGAGATCTACGCCCACGCCGCGGAGCTCGCCGGTCCGAGCGTGCTCGACGTCGGCAGCTGCTTCGGCTTCTTCGGCCTGCTGCTCGCGGCGGACGGGCAGCGGCAGGTGGTATCCAGCGACCGCGATCCCGCGATCGCGGCGCTCGCCCGGCGCATGGCCGGCGAGCTGGGGGCGAAGGTCGAGTATCGGATCGCCGACGTCCTGCGCCCGCTGCCGTTCGCCCCGCGGAGCTTTGACACCGTCACCGCGCTGCACGTGCTCGAGCATCTGCCGACGTGGCATACCGCGGGCGTGCTGGAGCGCCTGTGCCGGATGGCGCGCCGGCGGGTGATCGTCGCCGTCCCGCTCGAGGACACGCCCGATCCGGTCTACGGTCATCGCCGGGCGTTCGATCTCGCCGGTCTGCTCGCGCTGGCCGATCGCGAGCGGGGCTGGCGCGCCGAGGTCAACGAGCACCGGGGTGGCTGGCTGGTCGTCGATCGGCTCCGGGCGCGGCGCCCTGGCAGTGTGCCGCTCCCCGAGCCGGTGGGAGCGGGTTCCAATGACTGAGGCGGCCCGCGGACGCTGGGCGCGAACGCGAGCCGCGCTCACCCCGCGGGAGTGGCGGCGTGCGGCGTGGCTGGCCGCGGCGATCGTCGCCCTGCACGCCGTCGGCCTGTTCCTGCTGCTGGTGCTCGTCGTTCCGCATGGCTTCCGGATCGGCAGCGCCGGGTTCGGCATCGGACTCGGCGCGACCGCCTACGCCCTCGGTCTGAGGCACGCCTTCGACGTGGACCACATCGCCGCGATCGACAACACGACGCGGAAGCTGATGGCCGATGGCCAGCGCCCGCTCAGTGTCGGCTTCTTCTTCTCGTTGGGCCATTCGACGGTCGTGTTCATGTTGGCGTGCGGGCTCGCGCTGGGCCTCAAAGGCCTCGACGGGGCCGTCACCCACAGCACCTCGACCCTGCACGAGGTAACCGATGTCATCGGGCCGGTGGTCTCCGGGGCGTTCCTGCTGCTGATCGGGCTCCTCAACGTCGGCTCGCTGGTCAGCACGACCGGGGTTCTGCGTCGCGCGCGCCGCGGTGATTGCAGCGAGCTTGAGCTCGAGCAGCAGCTCGGCGCGGGTGGAGTGATGAGCCGCATCTGCGGGCGGGCCACGCGCTCGGTCCGGCGGCCGTGGCAGATGTACCCGCTCGGGTTCCTGTTCGGCCTCGGGTTCGACACCGCCACCGAGGTCGCGCTGCTGTTCCTGGCCGCCGGCGCAGCTCTCAACCGGCTTCCGTTCTACGCGATCTTGTGCCTGCCGATTCTGTTCGCGGCCGGCATGTCGCTGCTGGACACGCTCGACGGAGCGTTCATGAACTTCGCCTATGGCTGGGCGTTCTCCCAGCCCGTACGCAAGCTGTACTACAACCTCACCGTCACGGGTCTCTCGGTGGCCGTGGCGCTCGTGATCGGCTCGATCGAACTACTCAGCGTGCTGGTCAACCGGCTCAACCTGACCGGCAGCCCGTGGAGCTCGCTCGCCGCCGTCAACCTCAACTCGGTCGGCTACATCGTTGTCGGGGCGTTCGTCGTCACCTGGGCGATCGCCGTCGCCGCGTGGCGGGTCGGACGCCTCGAGGAGCGATGGACGGTCGCTGTCGCCGGCGACCACGATGATCAGCCGATCGTGCGGACCGCCGCCGAGCTTCCATGACCGAGCAAGCTTCACCGCCTGTCAACCCAACCCCCCCCAGGAGGCACTCCATGTCCACCGTTGCGCAGATCCCGGCCCAACCCGCGACCGCTCCCGAGGCGCCGGAGCCTCCGGTCGCCACGGCTCCCGCTGCGACCGAGACACCCGCGACCGACGCCCCGCTCGTCCTCGACGATCTGCTCGTCGAAGACGTCTCGATCGACGGCATGTGCGGGGTGTACTGAGGCCGTGAGTATGCAACTCACCGACACCGCCGCCGACCTCGATGGCCCGTGGCAGCTCGACCCCCAGGTCGCTCTGCGCCCCGAGGCGTTCGGCGCGCTCGCCTATCACTTCGGCACGCGGCGCCTGAGCTTTCTCAAGAGCCGGACGCTGTTGGAGATCGTCACGTCCCTGCGCGACCACCCCAGCGCGCGCGAGGCCTGCCGGGCAGCGGGAGTCGGCGACCGCGAGCAGGCGCAGTACGACAGCGCGCTGCGGACGCTGGCCGGGACCGGGATGATTGTGCTGCGAGGCCGGCCATGACCGCCACCGCGGCCCCGGTCGGGCGGCTGGTCGACCATTTCCAGTCCGGGCTCGACGCGCCGATCTGCCTGACATGGGAGCTCACGTACGCCTGCAATCTCGCGTGCGTGCACTGCTTGTCCAGCTCCGGCCGACGGGACCCCCGGGAGCTGACGACCGCCGAGTGCCGGGCGGTGATCGACGAGCTCCAGAGCATGCAGGTGTTCTACGTCAACATCGGCGGCGGTGAGCCAACCGTGCGCCGCGATTTCTGGGAGCTGGTCGACTATGCGACCGCGCACCAGGTCGGTGTCAAGTTCTCCACCAACGGGAGCCGCATCACCCCGTCGGTGGCCGCGCGCCTCGCCGCCAGCGACTATGTCGACGTCCAGGTGTCGATCGATGGAGCGTCCGCCGCGGTCAACGACGCCATCCGCGGCCCGGGTTCCTACGCCACCGCGGTGCGGGCGATGGACGAGCTGGCGTCGGCGGGGATGCGCGGATTCAAGCTGTCGGTCGTGACCACTCGCCACAACGCCGGGCAGCTCGATGCGTTTAAGGCGATCGCCGACCGCTATGGAGCGCAGCTCCGTCTGACGCGCCTGCGCCCTTCCGGGCGCGGTGCCGACGTGTGGGAGGAGTTGCATCCCACCGCGGCGCAGCAGCGCGAGATCTACGACTGGCTGCTGGGACACGGCGAGGACGTGCTCACCGGCGACTCGTTCTTCCACCTGTCGGCATTCGGTCAGGCGTTGCCCGGCCTCAACCTGTGCGGCGCCGGGCGAGTGGTGTGCCTGATCGACCCGGTCGGCGACGTGTACGCCTGTCCGTTCGCCATCCACGACCAGTTCCTGGCCGGCAACGTGCGCGCGCCCGGCGGCTTTCAGGAGGTGTGGCGCGAGTCCGACCTGTTCCTGGAGCTGCGCCGGCCGCAGTCCAGCGGCGCCTGTGCGAGCTGCGGCCTGTTCGACAGCTGCCGGGGTGGGTGCATGGCGGCGAAGTTCTTCACCGGTCTGCCGCTCGACGGTCCGGACCCCGAGTGCGTCCTCGGTCACGGTGAGCGGCTGCTGGCGAACCGGAGCGGGGCCCCGGCTCCACGACCGTCCGTCGATCGGTCGCGACGAAAGCCGAGCCGTCGCCCCGGTCCCGGCCTCAACGTCATCCGCGCGGCCTCGGTGCGCCCGTGTGACGAGAGCCCGGTGTCAAGCTCGCGCAGCGAGGAGAGATGATGGGAAACGACTTCTTTGAGACAGTCGCGATCGCGCAGCAGCGAGCGAAGCGGCGATTGCCCAAGTCGGTCTACATGGCGCTGGTCGCGGGCTCGGAAGCCGGGAACACGCTGGCTGACAACGTGGCGGCGTATTCAGAGCTCGGGTTCGCGCCCCATGTGGCCGGGCTCTCCAGGCAGCGGGAGATGGCGACGACGGTGATGGGACAGGAGCTCGCGCTGCCGGTCATGATCTCGCCGACCGGCGTCCAGGCCGTCAACCCGGAGGGCGAGGTGGCGGTGGCGCGCGCCGCGGCGGCGCGAGGCACTGCGATTGGGCTGAGCTCGTTCGGGAGCCGGTCGATCGAGGACGTCGTCGCCGTGAACGCGAAGACGTTCTTTCAGATGTATTGGGTGGGGGACCGGGCGCAGATGGCCCAGCGGCTCGCCCGGGCCCGAGCCGCAGGCGCGGCCGGGATGATCGTGACGCTCGACTGGTCGTTCTCGTACGGCCGCGATTGGGGCAGCCCATCGATCCCCGAGCAGATGGACCTGAAGACCGCGGTGAAGATGCTCCCCGAGGCATTGATCCGCCCGCGCTGGCTCCTGGACTGGGCCAAGCACGGCGGTCCACCGGACCTGACCGTCCCGAACCTGGCGGCCCCGGGCGAGGACCCGCCGACGTTCTTCGGCGCCTACGGCCAGTGGATGCAGAGCGCGCCGCCGAGCTGGGAGGACCTGGAATGGCTCCGCGCGCAGTGGGACGGCCCGTTCATGCTCAAGGGCGTGATGCGGGTCGACGACGCCCGGCGGGCGGTCGAGGCCGGGGTCTCGGCGATCTCGGTCTCCAACCACGGTGGCAACAATCTGGACGGCACGCCGGCGACGATCCGTGCGTTGCCGGCGATCGCGGACGCGGTCGGCGACCAGGTCGAGGTGCTGCTCGACGGGGGAGTCCGCCGCGGCAGTGATGTCGTCAAGGCGCTCGCCCTCGGAGCGCGCGCGGTCATGATCGGACGCGCCTACCTCTGGGGACTTGCCGCCAACGGCCAGGCCGGGGTCGAGAACGTCCTGGACGTGCTGCGGATGGGGATCGACTCGGCCCTGCTCGGTCTCGGCCGCGCATCGATCGACGAGCTCAGCCCCGCGGACCTGCTGATCCCGGCCGGCTTCGCCCGGGCGCTCGGGGTGGAGGATGCCCCGGCGGTCACCCTCTGAGCCCGCGCGGTGGCGATGACGGTCGCCCTCGCTGAGCTCGCCTGGCCGCAGGCGCGGCGCTGCGCGCCGGGCACGGTGCTCGTCCTTCCGCTCGGCGCGACCGAGCAGCACGGCCCGCATCTGCCCGTCGGGACCGACACCGCGATCGCCGTCGGCCTGGCGCGGGCGCTCGCGCGCGAGCGCCCCGCCGAGGTCGTCGTCGCGCCCGCCGTCGCCTATGGGTCCAGCGGCGAGCACGCCGGGTTCGCCGGGACGCTGTCGATCGGGCAGGACGCGATCGAGCTGGTGATCGTCGAGCTGGGCCGCTCGGCGATGCTGAGCTTCGGCCGGATGCTGATCATCTCGACCCACGGCGGCAACGCGGCGCCCGTCCGGCGTGGCCTCGGCCGGCTGCGCGACGAGGGCCACGACGTCCGAGGGTTCTTCCCGGGATGGCCTCACGACGCTCACGCCGGGCGTTCGGAGACCTCGCTGATGCTCGCGCTCGACGGCGCCCGCGTGCAGCTGGAGCGAGCCGAGGCGGGGGCGATCGAGCCGCTGAGCGAGCTGCTGCCCCGCCTCGTCGCTGCCGGGGTCCGCGAGGTCAGTGCCAACGGCGTGCTCGGAGATCCGGCCGGGGCATCGGCGCAGGAGGGACGGGACATGGTCCGCGCCGCCGTCGGCCGGTTGACGGACCTCCTCGATTCGTGGGCCATGCCGGCGTGACACGGGTCGCGGTCGTCACCGGGGCAGCTCGCGGAATCGGGGCGGCGACGGTCAGGGGGCTGGCCGCCGACGGCTGGACGGTCGTGGCGGTCGACCGCGCCAGCGACGATCCGCGCCTGCCCTACCGGATGGGCTCGCCGGCCGAGCTTCAGGCGCTCGTCGACGAGGTCGGCGCCGGCCGCGTCACGCCCGCGCTCGGCGACGTCGCAGACGCGGAGGCGATGCGCGTGGTCGTCGAGCGGGCCGAGGCGGAGCACGGCGGGCTCGATGCGATGATCGCCGTCGCGGGCGCGGTGGCCGGCGGCGTCCCGTTGTGGGAGATGCCCGACGACCAGTTGCGCGCAGTCGTCGACGTCAACCTGTGGGGCGCGATCGAATGCGCGCGCGCCGGGATTCCCGCGATGCTGCGCCGCCCGCAGCCCCGCGCGGGTCGGTTCATCGCCGTCGCGTCGACGGCGGCCTCGCGCGGGCTGCCGCTGCTCGCCGGTTACTGCGCGGCGAAGGCCGGGGTCGTCGGCTTCGTCCGCGCGCTCGCCCTGGAGTTGCGGGGGACGAAGATCACCGCCAACACGGTCAGCCCCGGCTCGACGCGAACGGCCGTCCTCGAGGAGAGCGCGCTGCTCTACGGCCTGAACTCGGCCGAGGACTTCGCGCCGCAGCAGCCGCTGGAGAGGCTGCTCGAACCCGACGAGGTCGCGGCGCTGATCGTCTGGCTCGCGAGCGCCGCCGGCCATGCGGTCACCGGCGCGGACATGCCGGTCGACGGAGGATTGTCGCTGTGACGGCACGGCCCAGCCTGCAGCTGCGGCTCGATCCCGGCGCGCGGCGGCGCGGGAACACGCTGACCGGCGGCGCGCCGAAGCGCGTGCTTGCGATCACCGACGCCGGCTGGATGGCGATCGCCGATCTGGAGCGCGGCGTCGAGCCCACCGGAGCGACCGTCGCGCTCGCCGATCGTCTGCTCGACGCGGGGATTGCCCATCCCGTCCCCGGCCGGCCCGGCGAGGTGACCGGCGTCACGATCGTCGTCCCGGTCCACGATCGCCCCGCCCAGCTCGATCGCTGCCTCGGCGGGCTGGGACGCGACGCCGCGGTGATGGTCGTCGACGACGGGTCCCGGGATCGTGACGGCGTCGCCGCGGTCGCTCGCCGGCATGGCGCGCAGCTCGTTGTCCGTCCCGCGTGCCACGGTCCGGCCGCGGCCCGCAACGCGGCTCTGTCGCAGATCACGACGGATCTGATCGCCTTTCTCGACAGCGATTGCGTGCCCGGCCCGGACTGGCTACACGGGCTGGTCGGTCACTTCGACGATCCGAGGGTGGCGGCGGTGGCGCCGCGGGTGCGCGCCGGTCCGCGATCCGATGGCGGCGCGCTGGATCGCTTTCTCGCGGCGCGATCGCCGCTCGACATGGGCGAGCGGGAGTCCCGGGTGCAGCCGGGCGGCGTGGTCTCCTACGTCCCGACCGCTGCCCTGGTCGTCCGGCGCCGGGCGCTGGGCGCCGGGTTCGACGAGCGGCTGCGCTACGGCGAGGACGTCGACCTGGTCTGGCGTCTGTGCGCCGCCGGGTGGCGCGTGCGCTATGACCCGAGCGTCGTCGTGGACCACAGCGAGCCGGCGGGGCTCCGTCCCGCGCTCGCGCGGCGGTTCCGTTACGGGACCTCCGCGGCCGCGCTCGCCGATCGCCACCCCGGCCGGCTGGCGCCCGCGGTCCTGTCGCCGTGGCCGACCCTCGTCGTGGGGCTGCTCCTCGCCGGCCGGCCGGCGAGCGCGGCCTGGCTGGCCGGCCGCCAGAGTGTCGTGTTCGGCCGTCGGCTCCGTGGACTTGGCCTGCCCGCACGGTGGGGCGCCCGGTGGTTCGGAGAGGCCACGTACCACTCCGCGCTGTCGGTGGGCCGCTACCTCGGGATGTTCGCCCTGCCGCTCGTACCGGTCTACCTGCGGCGCGGCGGGTCGGTGCGCGCGCTCGCGATCGTGGCGCTGCCGGCGCTTGACGAGTGGTGGCGCCGGAGGCCCGCGCTCGATCCCCTGCGGTGGAGTGCGCTGACCCTCGCCGACGACGCCGCCTACGGAGCGGGTGTCTGGTGGGGATCGATCCGGACCCGAACCGCGGCGCCTCTGGTCCCCGTCGTGACTGCTCGTGCCCGCGATCAACGATCTCGCCCGCGGACAATCTGCGACGTTGCGCGTCAAGCTATCGAACGCTGGCGTTGAAGCTACGCGACCCGGGCCGGTCCGCGAGCTGAAACGTGTTCATCCGCGAGGCGACGGACGAGGACTGGCCGAGGATCTTCCGTTCTGTGCGGCGATCGTCGCAGCGGGCAGCACCGACACGTACCCCGAGGAGCGGTCATCGGCCGAAGCACGATCCCTGTGGATGGCCGAAACACCGAGCGAACCATCGTTGCGGTCACCGATGAAGCGGTCTTTCAGGACGCTGCTCGGCGATGGTGCGGGCGAACGTCATGACCCTCCGGTGAAACCCCACGGGCGGGGTGGTTTTCACGGATGACCGGCGGCCGCGGGGGGTGTAACTTCTCGCGGGTCGCTCACACTCAATACGAGTGATCAGAATCGTCAGGCTTCGCACCGAGAGCCGCCGAGGGCGCGGGGCCGGCTGGTTGTGACGGTGGTTGCCGTGCACAGCTGAGCAGTACCGCATTCCGTTACCGAGGAGAGGTCCGTAGATGTCGATTGTCGAATCAACCGTTTTTGAGGTGCCGGGTGAGTCCGGCAGTCCGGTGGAGCTCAGGGAGCGCTATGAGAATTTCATCGGCGGGGGTTGGGTTGCACCGTCGACCGGTGAGTATCGAGAGAATCTCACGCCGTCGACGGGCGAGGCGTTCTGCGAGGTCGCTCATTCCGGCGCGCAGGACATCGAGTTGGCGTTAGACGCCGCGCACGCCGCCAAGGATGGTTGGGGCAGCCGGTCGCCGACTGATCGGGCGGCGGTGCTGGATCGGGTGGCGGACGCGATCGAGGAGAACCTCGAGATGCTGGCGGTCGCGGAGAGCTATGAGAACGGCAAGCCGGTGCGTGAGACGCTCGCGGCCGATATCCCGCTCGCGGCCGATCACTTCCGCTACTTCGCGGGGGCGATTCGCTCGGAGGAGGGCCGGATCTCTGAGATCGACGATCAGACCTACGCCTATCACTTCCATGAGCCGTTGGGGGTGGTCGGTCAGATCATCCCGTTTAACTTCCCGTTGTTGATGGCGGCGTGGAAGATCGCGCCGGCGATGGCGGCGGGTAACTGTGTGGTGCTCAAGCCGGCGAGTCCGACGCCGTGGTCGATTCTCAAGCTCGCGGAGGTGATCGCCGACATCGTCCCGCCGGGCGTGCTCAATGTCGTCAACGGTCCCGGCGCGGAGATCGGCAAGGCGCTGGCGTCCAACAAGCGGATCGCGAAGATCGCGTTCACCGGTGAGACGGTCACCGGCCGGCTGATCATGTCCTACGCGGCGCAGAACCTGATCCCGTCGACCACCGAGCTCGGCGGCAAGTCGCCCAACATCTTCTTTGAGGATGTGATGGCGGCCGACGACGCCTTCCTGGACAAGGCGATCGAGGGGCTCGTGCTCTACGCCTTTAACAAGGGCGAGGTCTGCACGTGTCCGTCGCGGGCGCTGATCCACGAGTCGATCTATGACGAGTTCATGGCGCGGTGCCTGGAGCGGATCGCGGCGATCAAGCAGGGCGACCCGCTGGACCGCGAGACGATGATCGGCCCGCAGGTCTC
>JBELAG010000065.1:0-20144 GCA_049509055.1 Solirubrobacteraceae bacterium | reverse complement strand
CACCCGCTTCGCGAGCCTGTACGGTCCGGCCGGCCCCGAGCGTCTGCACGAGGTCGCCGGGGCGCTCGCCGAGCAGCGGATCTTCCCCGAGCACGCCGAGCCGGCGGACCCCGCGCGGCTGCAGGCGGCCGCCGCCGGGCTCGACATCGTGTTCGCGGGCTGACGGGGACGGGCACATGTCCCAGCTGCGCGTGCTCATCGCCGGCGGCGGGATCGCCGGTCTGACCCTGGCCCACGGACTCCGCCGGTCGGGCGTCGACTGTGCGGTGTTCGAGCGCGACCCGGCGGCGGGGGCCCGCTCGGGCTACCGGCTCACGCTCGACGCCGACGGCGGTGACGCGCTGGCGCGATGCCTTGCGCCCGACCTCTACGAGCTGTACCTGCGCGCGTCGCATCGCACGCCGCGGCGACCCGACGTGTCGGTGGTGATCGACAGCCAGGCCAACGAGCTGACGACCGCGCCCCACATCGGGCCGGCCAACGACGGGGAGCGCCCCCACACCGCGATCGACCGCCGCAGCTTCCGCCAGATCCTGACCGCGGGACTCGACGGCGTGCTCCGTCACGACGCCGCGGTGGTCGGCGTACAGGCCCGCGACGACGGCGTCCGGGTGACGCTGTCGGACGGGTCAAGCGCCGAGGGCGATGTGCTCGTCGGCGCCGACGGCGTCGGCTCGGCGGTCCGCCGCCACCTGCTGCCCGACGTCGAGATCGTGCCGGCCGCGGTCGACGGGCTCGGGCTGTTCGCCCGCTCGCCGCTCACCGCCGAGATCCTCGCCGAGCTGCCGGAGGTGCTCAACGACGGGTTCGTGATCGCCCGCGACGACCGGGGCGGGATGCTCGCGCTCGGGCAGTACGTCCCGCGCCAGCCGGCGCAGGAGGCCGCGGCCGAGCTGGGGTTGACGCTGGCGATCGATTCGGTCGCGCCCTACATGATGATCAGCGGAGGCGTGCCGCCGGGCACGCTCGTCCCGCCGCCGGCGCAGTGGTCGACCGACACCCCGCAGCGGATGCACGAGGGGATGCGGGCGGTGGTCGCCGACTGGCACCCGGCGATCCGGGGGCTCGTCGACCGCGTCGAGCTCGACACCCTGTTCTCGCACCCCTTCCGCCGGCTGGATCCGACGCCGGCCTGGCCGGCCTCGCGCGTGACGCTGGTCGGCGACGCGATCACCGCGATGCTCCCGACGCTCGGCAAGGGCGCCAACATGTCGATGCGCAACGCGGCGGTGCTGCGCGATCAGCTCGCCGCCGCCGACGCCGGCGAGCGGCCGCTGCTGGAGGCGATCGCCGCCTATGAGGACGACATGCGGGCGGCGACGTACCCGCTGATGGAGCTGGCCGCCGACCACGCGCGCTTCGGCGGCGGCGGCCTGCGCCGGCGCGAGGACAGCGAGGTGCCGGCATGAGGGTGCTCGGGCTCGGCGCCGGCAATCCCGGGGGCAGCGCCGAGATCCTGCTGAAGATCGCGCTGCGCGCGGCGCAGGCGCAGCGCGCCGAGGTCGCGCTGATCGCGCTCGACGAGCTCGACCTGCCGCTGCGGCCGGTCGGCCCCGGGCAGGCCGCCGGCGACGACGACGGGCCCTGGCTGTGGGACCAGCTGATGGAGTCAGACGGCCTGATCATCTCCACGCCGATCTACTCGCGGACGATCACCGGCAAGCTCAAGCTGGTCGCCGACCGGCTGTCGGGCCCGGCCGCCGATGTCGCCTTCGCCGAGAACTACCGCCGGATCCTCGAGGCGGGCGACACGCCCCCCGTCGCCTTCCCCTACGACGAGCGCGTGTTCCGCCCACGGGTCGCCGGGTTGATCGCGGTCGGCGGGGCGCTGAGCAGCCAGTGGCGCTCGCTCGCGCTGCCGCTCATGCACCAGCTGACGTTCTCCTCACACATCGCGGTCGCCGACCAGCTGCTGGTCGGCGGCGCCGGGATGCCGCGCTCGGTCGTCCTCGACGAGGATGCGCTCGGCGCCGCCGGCCGGGTGGGGCACAGCGTGGGCAGCCAGCTCGGCGTCGCCTTCGATCACGTCGTGTACCGCGGCGACCCGGGGTTGTGCCCGCTGTGCCACCTGTCGGTGATCGAGATCCGGGGCGATGAGATCGAGTGCGCCACCTGCGGCGCCGCCGGGCGCCTGGCGGTGGCCGACGGCGTCGCGCAGGTGCGGTTCGACGACCCGCGAGCCCGCGACCGCTCGGTGGTGACGATGGCCGAGAAGCGCGCCCATTTCGACGAGGTGATGGCGACCGCCCAGGAGCAGCGGCCGCGCGCGGAGGAGATCGAGCGCCGCGCCGCGGGCTACGCGGACTTCGATCCGCGGATCAGGCCCTCGGGCCGGCGCGCGATCGCGTAACGGAACACGTTGTGCATCTCGACCCTTCCGTCCGGAAGGGTGAACCGCGCCACCGCGCCGCGCAGGGCGTCGCCCGCGGCCGCCTCGCCGGCCGCCTCGATCGCCATCGCGCCACCGCCGGAGGCGAGCACCGCCCGGACCGCCAGCTCGGCGCTGTCGTGCGCCCACACCAGCGCCACCTCGCCGCTGTGCACGAGCTCGAGCCCGGCGGACCCCAGCAGGCGGTCCAGGCCGCCCGGCTCCGACAGCGCGTAGGGGAGGTGCGGCGCGGCCGCCGGGGCGCGCAGCGGCTCGAGCGCGAGGTGCAGCGCGGTCGACTCGTTGCGATCGGCCTCGGCGAACGTGGTGGCGGCGATGAGGCCGCCGCCGCGCGCCACCCGCGCGGCCTCGCCCACGGCGCCGGCCGGATCGCCGGCGAAGGCGAACGCGTTGAAGCCCGCGACGGCGTCGAAGGCGGCATCGGCGAACGGCAGCGCGTCCATCCCGCCCTCGTGGAAGTCGCCCTCGGGCACGCGCTCGCGAGCGATCGCCAGCAGCTCGGGCGTGATGTCGAGCCCGGTGACGACGGCCCCGAGGCGCGCGGCCATCCGTGCGGCGTACCCCGACCCGCAGCCGACGTCGAGCAGCCGCGTTCCCCGACCGACGTGCAGCCGCCGCAGCACCTCGGCGAACAGCGGCTCGTTGGACGGCTCGGCCAGGTCGGCCCAGTCACGCGGACGACCGCCCCAATGTTCGGCACTCATCGCGCCGCCAGTATTGCATACAGTTTGGTTTTCTGCGTATAGTTTGCCCGGTCATGGGACACACCACGGACATGGCGCTCGCGCCGGCGCGGGCGCTGATCGCCCGGGCGATCGACAAGGCCGAGGACATCGGCATGCACGGCGCGGTCGCCGTGGTCGGGGGCAGCGGCGCGCTCGTCTCCGCCTCGCGGATGGATCACGGTGGCGCCGGCGGCATGGCCCGCGCGCGCTCCAAGGCATGGATCGCCGCCACCCAGCAGATCACCAGCGCCGAGCATCTCGGCCGGATGCGAATGATCGCGCCGCCGATGGTCGCGGGCTTCTCGGTGTGCTCTCCGGAGGCCGTCTTCCCCGGAGCGGGCGGGATGCCGATCCGCGAGGCCGGCCACGTCGTCGCCGGCCTCGCCGCGTCCGGCGCGGGCATCGGGCCGTTCGTCGACTACCCCGGCGCCCGGCGCGAGAAGCTGATCGCCGACGGCCGGCCCGCCAACGGCGAGGACCTGCTGGTCCACTATGCGCTGAGGCTCGCCTATGAGGGCCAGCACGGCGACGACCTCGAGCGCTGGGAGCGGGCCTACGGGGAGTTCCCGTCCGACGCCGGCCCCGGGCTCGGCATGGCCCCCGCCCCCGCCGCGCAGCGCCAGGACGAGCACCGCTGGGCGATGGGTCTCGCCGACCGGGCGATCGCCGGCGCCCGCGAACGCGGCGAGCGGGTGTCGGTGGCGATCGTCGACCAGCGCGGAGATCCGATCCAGCAGGACCGCATGGACGGCGCGGCGACCGCGTCGGTCACCGTCGCCGAGGCCGCCGCCGCGACCGCCGCCACCTTCCAGTGCGCCAGCGAGGAGGTCGCCGTGCGATTTGCCGGCGAGGGCGTCCTCGGCCAGCTGGCCGGCGCCCTGCCGTTCGCGATTCTCGCCGTCCCCGGCGGCCTGCCCCTGGAGCGGGCGGGCGCGGTCGTCGGGGCGGTCGCGGTCGCCGGCCCCGATCCGCGGGTGTGCGCCGAGATTGCGGCCGCGATCGCCGGCGCCGCGGGCTAGGCGCCGGTGATGCCCCGGCGCATCTGCGTCGTCGGCTGCGGCGCGATCGGCGGCCTCTACGCCGCCCACCTCGGCCGCCTGCCCGAGCTCGAGGTCTGGGCCTATGACCCCGCCGCCGACCACGTCGCGGCGATCAACCGCGACGGGTTACGGATCACCGGCGAGGTCGAGCTGACCGTCCGGATCGAGGCCCGCACCGACCCGGGCCAGATTCCGCCGTGCCCGCTGGGCATCGTCGCCACCAAGGGCACCGCCACCGGTGTGGCGATCGCGGCCACCGCGCACGTGTTCGCCGACGGGGCGGTGTGCAGCGTGCAGAACGGGATCGGCAACGAGGAGGTGATCGCCGAGTCGGTGGCGCGCGTCATGCGCGGCGTCACCCTGCCCGCGGGACGCGTGCAGGCGCCGGGGGTGATCCACATGGACGCGCCCGGGCCGACCTGGATCGGGCCGTTCGAGCCCCGGCCGGCGACCGTCGCGGAGATCGACGCGCTCGCCGGGCTGTTGAACGCCGGCGGGATGGAGACCCGCGCGCTGGGCGACGCCCGCGGCGCCCAATGGACGAAGCTGCTGTTCAACGCCTCGACCAACCCGCTGTGCGCCCTCACCGGGCTGACCCACGGCCGGCTCTGCGCCCATCCGCCGACCCGTCGGCTCGTCGCCGCGCTGATCGCCGAGGGGCGGGCGGTGGCCGACGCGCTCGGCATCGCGCTCGACGGCGACCCCGACGAGCTCGTCGACGAGGCGGCCCGCGTCAACTTCGGCCACCGGCCGAGCATGCTCCAGGACGCGCTGGCCCACCGCGCGACCGAGATCGCCACGCTCAACGGCGGCATCGTCGACGCGGCCCTGCCCGCCGGGGTCCCCACGCCCCTGCACGCCGGGATCGTCGCACTGATCTCCGGGCTCGAGCGCTCCTGGCAGGCGTGGTGACCGAATTCGAGTTCGCCCTGCACGAGCTCGGCGAGCTGGTGATCCTTGGCATGTTCCATCAGCTCGATCGGGTCGGGGCCGTGCTCTCACACGGCCGCCGCGCGATGGCCGCCGGCGCCCCCGACGCGCTGCTGTGGACGAGCTTCCTGCGCAAGGCGCCGCCGCTGCCGTGGATGCCCGACGAGCTCGTCGGGCGGCCCGGCGTGCTGTCGCTGGTGGAGTGGTGCGGAGAGGAGGCCGAGGGAGAGCTTCGCGGCGCTCTCGCCCCATCTGATGGACGGCCGCTACGTCAACTTCATGGACGACGGCGACGCGGTCGGCGGCGCCTACGGCGCGGTGTTCGAGCGCCTGCGAGCGGTCAAGCGCGCGTATGACCCCGAGAACGTGTTCCGGCTCAACCAGAACATTCGCCCGTAGTGTAGACGGATAATAAAACTGTATGCAATACTCCCAGGATGGACGAACCCCGGAAGATCGACTGGAACGAGCTGGAGTTCGCCGAGGTGCGGCCGGGCATCTTCGGCGCCACCGTGCACACGCCGCAGCTGACCGCGACGTTGTACCGGTACGGCCCGGGAACGAGCTGGGAGGAGCACCAGCACCCCCAGGACCAGGTGACCACCGTGCTGCAGGGCGCGATCGACTTCGTCGTCGCCGGCACGCCCGTGCACCTCGCGGCCGGAGAGCTGGCGACGCTTCCGGGCGGGACGCCGCACTCGGCGACGCTGCCCGCGACCGGCTACGGCGCCGTGACGCTCAACGTGTTCACTCATCGCGACGCGCCGCCCGATGCCTGATTGGCTCGGTCTGGCCGGGCAGCGGGTGCTGGTGGCCGGCGGCGGGGGCACGCTCGGCGGCGCACTCGTCGGCGGGTTCCTGGAGGCCGGCGCGACGGTCGGGGTGATCGACATCGATCCGGGGGCGCTGGCCGGACTCGACGCGCGCGTGGCGGTGCGTCGCGAGGCGGACCTCAGCGACTACGCGGCCTCCCGCGCCGCGGTCGCGGGTGGGCGCGACGAGCTCGGCGGGCTCGACGTGCTCGTGCACTGCGCCGGGATCAACGACCGCCGGCCGATCGAGTCCTACAGCGCCGCCGACTGGGATCGGATCATCGCCGTGAACCTGTCCAGCGCGTTTCACACCGCCGTCGAGGCGGCGGTCGGGATGCGTGACCAGGGGCGCGGGCGGATCGTCTTCTTCTCCTCGGTCGCCGGGCGCAGCGGGCACAAGCTGCACGGCCCGTACGCGGCGAGCAAGGGGGCGATCAACCAGCTGATGCGGGTCATCGCCCACGAGTACGCCGAGCACGGGGTGACCGCCAACGCCGTGGCCCCCGGGTACATGGACACGGAGCTGACCCGTGACTACCTGGAGCGCAACCCCGACAAGCGCGCCGCGCTCGTCGACCTCATCCCCGCCGGCCGGTTCGGGCGGCTGCAGGAGGTCATCGACCCGGTGCTGTTCCTGTGCTCGCCACGGGCGAGCTTCATCACCGGCCAGGTGATCTACATCGACGGCGGCCGGACGATCGTCTGACGAAAGCGTGGCGTGATGCGCAAGAGATTCCAGGACAAGACGTTCATGGTGACCGGCGCGGGCACCGGCTTCGGCGCGGCCCTGTCGGAGCGCGCCGCCCAGGAGGGCGCCGGGCGCGTGCTGATCCATTACCGCAGCTCGTCGGCCGGCGCCGACCACACCGCCGAGCGGGTGCGCGCGGCCGGAGCGCAGGCGGAGATCGTCCAGGGCGACATCACCTCGTGGACCGACATCAAGCGGATGGCCGAGTGGGCGTTCGGCGAGCAGGGCGGGGTCGACGTGCTGCTCAACAACGTCGGTGAGATGGCGTCCGGGCAGGCGTCGTGGAAGGAGGTCACCGAGGAGGCGATCGACCATGTCCTGGCGGTCGACATCAAGGGCACGATGCTGATGGTGCACGAGTTCGGACAGCGGATGACACAGCGCGGCGGCGGCGCGATCGTCAACGTCGGCTCCACCGTGATCGTTCGCGGCAGCCCGCGCGCGCCGCAGTACGCGGCCGGCAAGTACGGGCTGCTGGGGATCACCAAGTCCTACGCCAAGGCGCTGGCCCCCACCGTGCGTGTCAACACCTTCGCCCCCGGCTTCATGGAGACCGAGGCCCTGCTCGCCCGTCCCGAATGGCTCGCCGGCCGGCGCGAGGACGTGCTCTCGGCCACCCCCGCCGGTAAGATCCCTCAGCCCGAGGACATGACCGGTGCAGCTCTGTTCCTGGCCAGCGACGACGCCCATCACATCACCGGCACGTACATGATCGCCGACGGCGGCTACAGCATGCTCGGCGCGTGATCGGCGCTCGCGATGCCTGAGAACGGCCAGAACACCGACGACGTGTACGAGCGGGTGCGCACCGCGATCCTCGACGGCGTGCTCGCCCCGGGCGCGGTGATGTCACAGGTGGCACTCGCCGAGGATCTCGGCATCAGCCGCACGCCGCTGCGCGAGGCGCTGCGGATGCTGCAGAGCGAAGGGTTGGTCGAGGGAGAGCCCAACCGTCGCGTGCGGGTCGCTCCGATGAGCGTGCAGGGCCTCGAGCAGGTCTACATCATGCGGGTGACGCTCGAGGCCGAGGCGCTGCGCCTGTCGGTCCCCGACATGACCTCCGAGGACCTGGCGCGCCTGGAGGGTCACATGGCCGAGATGGCCCACTTCGCGGACGCCAAGGATTACCGGCGCTGGAACGTCCCCCATTACCAGTTCCACCGCGCGCTCACCGCTCGCGCCGGCGAGCGGGTCAACGTCGTGCTCGGCCAGATGTTCGACCACGCCGAGCGCTACCGCCGGCTGCACATCGGGCAGGGGCCGAGCGCGTGGGCGACCGCGCAGCACCGGGACATCCTCGACGCCTGCAAGGCCGGGGACCGCGATCGCAGCGCCGGCCTGCTCGCCGGGCACCTGGCGCGCACCGGCCTGGAGGTCTCCGAGCTGCTGGACTCCGCCTACGACCCCGTGCGGCTCAAGCAGGCCGTGGTCGACGCCGGCGGGGCGCTGCCCAAGAAGCGCCGCGCGCGACGCTGAGCGCCGCCGGCGGTTGCGCCGTCGCGCCGGCGGCCTGACCGTGCCGGCCTCGGCGCACGGTGTCCATCTGCGCGAACTCGTCCGTCGTCGTGATGCTGAGTGCGAACAGCGGACCGGCACGGGGACCCACCCGTGCACCCACAATGCTCGACGAGCCAGTCGAGCCAGGGAGGAACGAGATGAAGTACATGATGTTCGTCTGCGTGGAGGATTCGGTCGAGCCACGCCGTCCATCGTGTCGGGCGACATCAGGAACACGTCGGCCGCCTGCGCCGCCACCTCGCGGGCGTGCTCCGACAGGCCGCTGCGTCCGGCGATAGCGAGGCGCCGACTCCAGCGTCTCGCCCGGCAGGTCGCAGGAGACGGCGGCGAACGCCACCGAGTCGATGCCGAGCGTGTAGCCCGACGGCAGCAGCAGGTTGTCGAACCCGGCGCTCTGCGCCATCAGCGCGATGTCGCGACAGTGCTGCCAGCTGGACTGCAGGGCCGGCTCGGCCTGCCCCAGGAACTCGCAGTCGTCGTCGCACAACGCCGCGAACCAGGACACCTCGCAGCTCATCCCCCGGACTCTACGACGGCCCGGCGGCGCGCGCGCCCACGCCGATCAGCCAGAATCGCGCGATGAGCGCACCGCAGCCGACGATCGTCGCGACCAGCATCGGCTTCCACAGCGACGGCCCGGATGATTGGAACCTGCGTGCCGGGCCCGCCTACTCGCTGGCCGCCCGGATCGCCCGCGCCGGCGCCCATCCGCGACTGTGCATCATCGGCACCGCCGGTGGCGACAACCCGGCCTGGCTGTCGGCCATCCACCAGGCGCTCTCCAAGCTCGACATGGTCGTCTCCCACCTCGACCTGTTCCCGATGCCCAACGTCGACGACATCGATGGTCATCTGGCGCGGCAGGACGTGGTCTGGGTGAGCGGTGGCAGCACCGCCAACCTGCTGGCGGTCTGGCGGGTCCACGGCCTCGACCGGATCCTGCGCGACGCCTGGCAGGCGGGAACGGTGCTGATGGGCGTCTCGGCCGGCTCGGTGTGCTGGCACATCGGCGGCACAACCGACTCCTTCGGCCTGCCCCTGCGGCCGGTGACCGACGCCCTCGGCTTCCTGCCCTACAGCAACAGCCCCCACCACAACGCCGAGCCCGAGCGGCGCCCGCTGATCCACCGGCTGATCGCCGACGGCACCCTGCCCGACGGCTACGCGACCGACAACGGCGCCGGCCTCATCTATCACGGCACCGACCTCCACGAGGCGATCAGCGAGCAGCCCGGCGCGCTGGCCTACGAGATCCGCCGCGACGGCGACAGCGCCCGCGAGACCCCGCTCCCGGTCCGGGCGCTGTAGCCCCCGCTCGGCCGCGACGTCGTGCGACGCGGCCGCGCCGTGCGGCTATGTGCGCGGGCCGGGAGCCGGGGTGAACGCCGCGGCGGCTCGACGGACGTCGGCGACGCGCGTCGTCATGGTGACCGCGGCGGCGCTCGCCGGCGAGCCGGCGCCGGCCGCAGGGCCCGGTGCGGCGGACGGCCCCGACTCGCGCGCGGCGCGCGCGGCAGGCGCCGCCGTCGACCCGGACGCCCGCGCCGTCGTCGTGCAGCGGGACGCCCGCGTCGTCGCCGTCGAACCGGAGGCCCGGGGTGATCGCGGCGATGCGGCCGCGGACCACGCCGTCGCCGCGACGGGGTACCAGTGGGTGGCGCCGGGCCGGCGGTCGACGACCGGGATCGCGGCGACGGCCCAGGGATGTGCACCGGGGCTGGCCCCGGGGCGGGCATCGGCCACCGGTATCGGGCCTGAGGAAGGCGGCCTCACGGCCGCGCCGCCCGCCGAGGCTCGGGCCACGGCGGTCCGGTGCCGGACGTGGGCGACGGGCCGGACCGGGTGGGTCACCGCGGCGCTGATCGTGCCGCCGACGACGGCCGCCGAGGACGCCAGCACGGCCGCTCCCTTCACGACCACGGCCGCGCCGCCCGCCGATCCGCCCCCGGCCAGGGTCTCGGGCAGCCACTGGAAGAAGGGCCCGGCGCGCCGGGTCTGGTCCGCGGCGCGCAGGACGAGCGGAGCGGGAGCGAGCACGGCGACACCGGCGCGCAGCGCGTTGCGCGCCCGGTGGACGAGCCCGCGGACCGCGCCGTTGCTGAGCCCGAGCGCGCTGGCCACCTCGTCATAGGAGTCGCCGTCGACCGCGGTGCGCAGGATCGCCTCGCGCTGCAGCTCGGGCAGCGCCGCCACCGCGGCCAGGGTCTCACGGACGAGCGCGCGTCGCTCCAGATCCGAGTCGGGCGCCGCGGTTCCCGGCAGGGCTTCGGTGAGCTCGTCGCAGTCCCCGCCGGGCCGGCGCAGCGCGCTGATCGCCTGGTTGTGGGTGATGCGGTAGAGCCAAGGCCGCAGCTCGCGGATCTCGCCGTCGCGCCGCAGCGCCGTCCAGGCGCAGAGCAGCGACTGCTGCACGACGTCCTCGCTGTGGCTCTCCGACAGCGGCAGGCGCCGGCAGTAGGAGAGCAGCGCGCGCCGGTAGCGCAGGACGATCGTCTCGAACGCCGCCTCCGATCCCGCGGCGGCCAGCGCGGCGAGCCTGCGGTCGGATTGGGTCCGGAGCACGACGCGGGACATCATCGCCCGGCGAGCATCCCGCGGCGGTGTCGCAGCAACGTAAGAGTCCGGTGCACGGCGCGGGGCGACGGCGCCGGCGGAGTGAGCTCGTCGTGGCATCGTGGCGCGGAGCCGAGTGGGAGGAGCCGGGCGGCCCCTCCCACGCATGCTCGTGCGGTCAGCGGCTCTTCCTGGTGTGATGCCGCGTCGACCGGCGGGTGTTCGTCGTCGAAGCCGCCGAGGTCGTCGTGCCCGTCGTCGTGGTCGTGCCCGTCGTCGTGGTGCCCGTGGTTCCGGTGGTGCCGGTCATTCCGGGGCAGGTCGCCGCATACGCGGCCCCGCCACCCCCGGCCAGCATCGCGGCGGACGCCGCCACAGCGAGTGCACTTCGGCCGATCCTCATACTGAGGTCCCTCCTTTGGTTGGATACCCCCTTAAGAGCGCGCCGGCGGGCGGGATCTCACGGGCGGTCCATAAGAGGTTCGTCGGAGGCGCGCTCATAGACCGGTCTTAGACCTCCCTCACAGCGTTGCGAGGGCCGGGCGCGATCGTGGCGTGATCGCACCATCAGAGCCCGAGCATCCAAGGAGAAGGTCATGAGCACGTCCGCCTCGACAGCGCTGCCGCGGGCGCGGCGGCGCGGGCGCCCGGCGCCGATCACCCGAGCGATCCGCATCCCACGGCCGGAGCTCGCCGGGGTGCTGGCGCTGGCCGGCGTCCTCAACCTGTGGGTGCTCAACCTCAACGGCTACGCGAACGAGTACTACGCGGCCGCCGTGCGCTCGATGAGCGCCAGCTGGCATGCGTTCCTGTTCGGATCGCTGGATCTGGCGGGATTGCAGACCGTCGACAAGCCGCCGCTGGCACTGTGGGTGCAGGCGCTGTCGGTGCGTGTGTTCGGATTCAGCTCCTGGAGCCTGCTCGTCCCGCAGGCGCTGATGGGCGTGGCGACGGTCGGCCTGACCTATGACCTCGTCCGCCGTCGGTTCGGCCGTGCGGCGGGCCTCGCCGCGGGGCTGGTGCTCGCGCTGACGCCGATCACGGTGGCGATCTCGCGTCACAACAACCCCGACGCGCTGCTGATCCTGTGCTGCGTGGCGGCGCTGTGGGCGACGGTCCGGGGCCTCGAGGACGGGCGAGCGCGGTGGCTGATGATCGCCGCGGCGTGTGTCGGCCTGGGCTTCGAGACCAAGATGGGGGTCGCCCTGATGGTCGTGCCCGGCATCGCGGCCGCATGGCTGTGGGCCGCGCCCCGCGGCCGTCGCGTGGCGCTCGGTCAGCTGACGGGCGCCGCCGCGGTCGCGGCGGTGGTCGGGCTCGCCTGGCCCGTCATGGTCTGGCTGACCCCGGCGGCCGACCGTCCGTGGATCTCCGGAACGAGCGACAACTCGATCTGGTCGCTGATCCTCGACTACAACGGCCTTGGCCGCGTCACCGGACAGCAGGGAGCCGGCGGCAACGGCGGCGGGATGTTCGGCGGCAAAACCGGCGTGCTGCGGCTGCTCAACGACAGCCTCGGCGGTCAGGCGGGCTGGCTGCTCGGCGCCGCGGTCGTGACGGGAATCGCGCTGATCGTCCTCACCCGCCTGCGCCGCGGCGACGAGCGCACCGGCTGGCTGGTGGCGGTGGGCGGCGCGTTCGCAGTGACCGCGGTCGTGTTCAGCATGGCGCAGGGCATCTTCCATCCCTACTACGTGTCGCTGCTGGCGCCGTTCAGCGCGGCGCTGGTCGGCGCCGGGGTCGGTCTGGCGCTCGATCACCGCGCACTCGCGCGCCGGCTCGGCGCGGCCGCGTTGGCAGCCGGCATGATCACCGAGGTCGCCGTGCTGCACGCCGGCGCGACCGACCTGGCGTGGGCCGCACCGGTGGTCATCGCGGGAGTCGCGGCCGGCCTGGTCTTCTTCGCCCTCGCGCGCTCCGCCCGGGCACGGGCGATCGCCGTCGGCGCCATGCTGGCGCTGCTCCTGGCCGCCCCCGCGACGTGGGCGGTCGACACGCTCGGGCACGCCACCAGCGGGACGTTCCCGGCCGGCGGTCCCGCCTCGACCGGCCTCGCCGGCGGAGGTCGGGGTGGGGCCGGCGCGGGCCGCGCCGGCGGGCCGGGTCGCCTCGGGGCGCCGAGCGGTGGCGCCGGCACGGCGGCAGCCCGCCCAGGCGCGAGCGCCAGCGGCAGCTTCGGCCGCACGGGCAGCGCCCCGCCCGCAGGCCGCACCGGCAGCGCTCCGGCCGCAGGCCGCACGGGCGGCGGGCGAGGCGCAGGCGGCGCGGTCTTCGGCGGGGATTCCGCAACCCTCACCGCGGCGATCCGGTACGTCGCCGCGCACGACGGCGGAACGCTCGTCGTCTCCAGCCAGTCGTCGGCCGCGGCGGCGATCCTCGCCTCCGACGCCAACGTGGCCGGCATCGGCGGCTTCTCGGGCAACGAGACCGAGATCAGCGCCGCCTGGTTCGTCCACGAGGTCAAGACGGGCGCGATCCGGTACGTGCTGGTCGACGACAGCAGCGGCGCGATCAGTGACGGGCGGGTCGGTGCCAGCGAGATCATGGCCCTGGTGAAGAAGGTCGGCACCCGGGTGAGCAGCGTGTCCGGGCTCTACGACGTGCAGGGCGCGGCGTCACGGCTCGCTGCGGCCGCGGGCTGAGCGGCTCATACATCTGCCTTACCGGTGTCACACAGCGTTGCGATGCCCCGCGGCGATTCTGCAGTCACCCCTCCTCCTGACCACGAGGCACCGATGACTCCCTCAGATGACCACACCACCCCAACTCCCACCCCCGGCCCGACGACGCCGGGCGCGACGGTCGCCGACCGGCTGCGGGCGCGCAAGCGCCGCGTCACCGTGATCCGGCGGCGGGTCGCGGCGCTCGCCGCGACCACCTTCCTGGCCACGTCGGGCGGGATCTACCTGCAGATGGTGACCGGCAACGACCCGGCGCTGGCGGCGTCCACGGCGAAGAAGACGACCGCCGCGACCACCTCGACCGGCACATCGTCGTCGAGCTCCGGCACCACGACCACCTCGGGCACCTCGGGCACCTCGGGCTCCGCAACCACGACGAGCTCCGGCACCACGAGCGCGGTCACGACGAGCGCGTCATGAGCATCCAGACACCACGGATCTACATCGACCGTCCCGGCGTCGAGGCGATCGAGTCGTTTCCCTGCTTCGGGGGACACTGCTCGGTTCGCGTCACCGGGCGCGGGCCGGCCGGCACCGCGCGCGAGGCGGCGCTGCACGCCAAGCGCCGGCTGCTCGACTGGCACCGACAGTTCTCCCGCTTCGAGGCCGGCAGCGAGCTGTCGGCGCTCAACGCCGATCCCCGGGCGACCGTCCCGGTCAGCGCGGAGATGGCGCGGTTCGTCGAGCTCGCGCTGAGGGCCGCCGCGATGACCGGCGGCCTCGTCGACCCGACGCTGGTCGGCGACATCGAGCGGGCCGGGTACGCCCGGCATCACGACGGGAACGCCATACCTCTGTCCCGTGCGCTGGCGCTGGCCCCGGCCCGTGCCGCGGGCGCCGCCGGCCCCGCGGCGGCCTGGCGCGAAGTCGCCGTCGATCGCGACGCCGGCACCGTCACCCGACAGCCGGGCGTCCGGCTCGACAGCGGCGGGATCGTCAAGGGAATGTTCGGCGACATCCTCGCCGGGGAGCTCGGCGGGCACGCCGCGTTCGCGGTCGACGCCGCCGGCGACGTGACGTTCGGAGGCAGCGCCGGCCTGCTGCGGCCGGTCCGGGTCGCGAGCCCGTTCGACGAGTCGATCCTGCACGTCTTCGACCTCGTGCGGGGAGCGGCGGCGACGAGCGGGATCGGGAGGCGCAGCTGGCTCGACGGCGACGGCCGCCCTGCCCATCATCTGCTGGACCCCGCCACCGGCCGGCCGGCGTTCACCGGCATCGTGCAGGTGACGGCATGTGCGCGCAGCGGCGCGGAAGCCGAGGCCCGCAGCAAGGCGGCGCTGCTCAGCGGACCGGCCGGCGCGCACGACTGGCTGCCGGACGGCGGCGTGGTGGTCTATGACGACGGGAGCATCGACGTCGTCGGCAGCCCACGCAACGCCGCCGATCTCCGCGCCGCCGGAGTCGGGTCGCTTTCGTCCCGACGCCTGCTGGCGGCCGCCGAGCCGTGCCCCGCAACCGCCATCATCCTGGTCGACGAGGACACCGGCGACCACCCCTAGGAGATCCCGATGCGAGTGTTGGTGATCGAAGATGACGACTCGGTCCGCGCGGCGGTCCGGCGCGCGCTGCTGCTCGACGGCTATGAGGTGCTGGCCGCCCCCAACGGGCAGGAGGGACTGCTCAAGGCCCAATCCGACGTGCCCGATGCGATCGTGCTCGATCTCGGGCTCCCCGACATCGACGGCATGGAGGTGTGCCGGCGGCTGCGCGGCCTCGGCAACCGCACGCCGATCCTGATGCTCACCGCGCGCGCGGAGGTCGAGGATCGCGTCGAGGGCCTGGAGGCCGGGGCCGACGACTACCTCGTCAAGCCGTATGACGTGCGCGAGCTCCAGGCGCGGCTGCACGCGATCATGCGCCGCCACATCGACGGCGTCGACGGCCGGGCGCTGCGGTTCGCCGACTTGGAGCTCGACGCCGACGCGCACGGGGCGCGGATCGGCGACCGGCTGGTCGATCTGACCCGCACCGAGTACCAGTTGCTCGAGCTGCTGATGCTCAATCCACGGCGGGTGCTCTCCACCGAGCTCATCTACGACCGCATCTGGGGCTACGACTTCGGTCCGTCCGGCAACGCGCTGCGCGTGTACATCGGCTACCTCCGGCGCAAGCTGGAGGCCGGCGGCGAGCCGCGGCTGATCCAGACCGTGCACGGCGTGGGCTACGTCCTGCGCGAGCCGTGAGCCTCCGGCGGCGGATCACGGGCGCGGCGGCGCTCGCCGTCGCGACGGTCGCCGTGCTGCTCGGCGCGGCCGCGTATCTCAGCACCCGGTCGCATCTCGTCGGCCAGATCCAGGGCGAGCTGCGCACGCGGGCGCTGCCCTACCTCGAGCCCCACAGCGGCGGCCAGGGCTCGCTCGGCTCAGGCGCCGCCGCCGGCGGCGACCACGGCGGCGGGGGCCCCGGGGTTCCGAAGAGCCCGCCGCTCGGCGGCGCGCCGGGATACTTCCAATTCGTTCACGCCGACGGCACCGTGCTCGCCGGCAACGGCGGAACGCCGCAGCTGCCGGTCGGGCCGCAGGTCCTGGCAATCGCCAAGCGGGCCCGGGGGAGCTTCTTCTCCGCCGCCACCGTGCGCGGGACGCACGTCGAGATCCTCACCGTCGGCGATCCGTACGACGGCTATGCGGTCGAGGTCGCGCTGCCGCTCTCCGGCGTCGATTCGATCCTCAGCTCCCTGCTGGTGACCTACGTCCTGCTGGCCGGCGGAGGCGTGCTGCTGGCCGGCGTGCTGGGGGCGGTGATCGGGCGATCGGCGCTGGCGCCGATCGAGCGTTTCTCCGAGCAGACCGAGCAGGTCACCAGCGCGCTGGACCGTCCGCGGCGGCTCGAGGAGACCGGCGCGAGCGAGCTGCGCCGGCTGGCCGGCAGCTTCAACCAGACGCTCGACGCCCTCGAGCAGTCGATCACCGCCCAGCAGCATCTGATCGCCGACGCCTCCCATGAGCTGCGCACCCCGATGGCCGCGCTACGCAGCAACATCCAGATCTTCCTGCAGGCCGACCGCCTGCCCGAGGAGGATCGCGAGGGCCTCCAGGAGGCGATCATCGCCGAGCTCGACGAGCTCACACAGCTCGTCGCCGACGTCGTCGAGCTCGCCCGCGGATCGGCGCCCGACGAGCACACCGAACCGATCGAGCTCGACGCGATCGTCAGAAGGGCGGTCGACAACGCCCAGCGCCGATCGCCGCAGCTCGAGTTCAGCCTCGATCTCGAGCCGACGGTGATCGTCAACGCGCCCGAGCGGGTCGCCCGCGCGGTCACCAACGTCATCGACAACGCGCGCAAGTGGAGCCGGCCCGACGACGCGATCGAGATCCTGCTGCAGGGCGGCATGCTGTCGGTGCGCGACCACGGCCCGGGGTTCAAGGAGGAGGATCTCGCCCACGTATTCGACCGCTTCTACCGCTCCCACGACGCCCGGCGGATGCCGGGCTCGGGACTGGGGCTGGCGATCGTCAAGCAGGCCGCCGAGGCCCACGGAGGCTCGGCCCAGGCCACCAACGCGCCCGACGGTGGCGCGGCCCTGCGGATCTCGTTCGGCCCGGTGACCGGCTCCCGAGCGCTGCCGGAGGCAGGCCGCGGGCCCGCGGCGGGCTCCGGCTCGGTTGCTTGAACTCTCTTAGATCGTGCTCACTACTTTGACATAGGGCGTCCGTAGAACTCGGAGTGTCCGATTCTCCTGACACGAAGGGTTCTCCCAATGAGATCGTCCGCAGTACACGAGGCCGAGCCGGCGACGAGGGCCGGGGCGCCCACCTCGCTGCTTCCCATGCCGGCCGCGGACGGCGCGCTCGCCGTCGCGGTCACCGACGTCGACATCGTCATCCCGGTGTACAACGAGCAGCGCGACCTCGACCACTCGCTCCGGCGGCTGCACCGGTTCCTGTCGAGCGCGTTCCCCTTCTCCTGGCGGATCATCATCGCCGACAACGCCAGCACCGACGCCACCCCGTTCATCGCCGAGGGGCTCGCGCGGGAGCTGCCGGGCGTGCGGTTGCTGCGCCTGGAGGCCAAGGGCCGCGGCCGCGCGCTGCGGGCCGCCTGGGCGGCCAGCGACGCGCGCGTCGTCTGCTACATGGACGTCGACCTCTCGACCGACCTCAAGGCGCTGCTGCCGCTGGTCGCGCCCCTGCTGTCCGGTCACAGCGACCTGGCGATCGGCACACGGCTGGCGGCGGGATCACGCGTCACCCGCGGCGTCAAGCGCGAGCTCATCTCGCGCTCCTACAACCATCTCCTGCGCGCCGCGCTGCGCGCGCGGTTCAGCGACGCCCAGTGCGGCTTCAAGGCGGTCCGCGGCGACGTCGTCGCCGGGCTGCTCGCCGACGTGCGCGACGAGGCGTGGTTCTTCGACACCGAGCTGCTCGTCCTCGCTCAGCGCCGCGGTCTGCGCACCCACGAGGTGCCGGTCGACTGGGTCGATGACCCGAACTCGAGCGTTCACATCACCTCGACGGCACTCGCGGACCTCCGCGGCGTCGCGCGGATCTCGCTGGCCACGCCGATCGCCCGCTTCATGGGCGTCGGCGTCGCCTCGACGCTCGCCTACGCGCTCCTCTTCCTGGCGCTCAGCGGCCCGCTCGGGTCGGTGGCCGCCAACCTGCTGGCGCTGGCCCTCACCGCGGTCGCCAACACCGCCGTCAACCGGCGCGTGACCTTCGGCGTGCGCGGGCGCACGGGGCTGCTCGGCCAGCACGCCGCCGGGCTGCTGGTGTTCGCGATCGCCGTCGGCCTCACCAACGGCGCGCTCGCCGTGCTGCACGGCGTCGACCCGCGCGCGTCGGAGATCGTGCAGATGACGGTGCTGATCGCCGCCAACCTCGCCGCCACGGTGACGCGCTACCTGGCGCTGCGGACCTGGGTCTTCCGGCCCGATCCCCAGCTCGCCGGCCCGCGGGCCGGCCGTCGCGCCCTGACGGCGCTCCCTCACTGACCGCGCCGCCTGCGGCGATCACCCATCACTTCTGAAACCGAGGAGACCTCGACATGAGCACCATCACCCTTCCCCTCCCACGGCGCGCGCCGACCGGCTCGACGAGCCGGCTCGGCGGCCGATTGCGCCGGATCGTCCGCGGACGCGAGCAGGACGCAGCATGGGTCCGCCCGGCGCTGTTCGGGTTGTTGGTGGTGACGGCGGTGGCGTATGTGTGGGATCTGAGCGCGTCGGGGGATGCCAACAGTTTTTATGCGGCGGCGGTGCAGGCGGGCACCAAGAGCTGGAAGGCGTTCTTCTTCGGCTCGTTGGACTCGTCGAGCTTCATCACGGTTGATAAGCCGCCGGCGTCGTTGTGGGTCATGGCGCTCTCGGGCCGGATCTTCGGGTTCAGCAGCGTGAGCATGCTCGCCCCCGAGGTGCTGGAGGGCGTCGCCGCCGTCGGCGTGCTCTACGCGGCGGTGAAACGCTGGTATGGGGCGGGCGCGGGGCTGCTGGCGGGCGCCGTGTTGGCGCTCACGCCGGTGGCGGCGTTGATGTTTCGCTTCAATAATCCCGACGCGCTGCTGGTCTGTCTGCTGGTCGGCGCCGGCTACTGTTTGACCCGCGCGCTCGAGCACGCGTCCACGCGGTGGCTGGTCGCGGTCGGCGCGCTGATCGGCCTGGCGTTCTTGGCGAAGATGCTGCAGGCGTTCGTGGTCATCCCGGGGTTCGCGATCGTGTACCTGATCGCCGCGCCGACCAGCCTGCGCCGGCGGATCACCGGACTGCTGGCGGCGGGGGTGGCGGTCCTGGTCAGCGCCGGCTGGTGGGTCGCGATCGTCGCGGTATGGCCGGCGGGGTCTCGCCCGATGATCGACGGGTCGCCGGATAACAACATCTTCAACCTGATCCTGGGCTATAACGGCCTGGGCCGCATCTTCGGCGCCGGCGGACCAGGCGGCAGTGGTGGTGGCGGCGGGAATTTCAGTGGGGCGACCGGCCCGCTGCGCCTGTTCAACAGCCTGATGGGCGCCCAGGCGTCGTGGCTGCTGCCCGCCGCGATCGTCGCGCTGATCATCGGGATGTGGGTGACCCGCCGCGCGCCACGAACCGACCGCACCCGCGCGGGGCTGCTGGTCTGGGGCGGGTGGCTGACCATCACCGCCGCCGTGTTCAGCTTCTCCGCCGGGATCATCCACACCTACTACACGATCGCGCTGGCCCCCGCGATCGCTGCGCTGGTCGCGATCGGCGCCCGCCTGTGCTGGGAGCACCGCGACACCGTCACCGCCCGCGTCAGCGCCGCCATCGTCGTGCTGGGCACCGCCGGCTGGGCATGGGTGCTGCTGGACCGCACCCCCACCTGGCAGCCCTGGCTACGCCCGCTGATCATCACCACCGCCATCCTCGCCGCCGCCGCGCTGATCGCAGCTCCGGCGCTGCACCGCGCGGGCCGCCGCATGTGGGCCGCGACCGCGGTGCTCGCCGCCGTGGCCTGCCTGGCTGGACCGCTCGCCTACACCGCCCAGACGCTCACCACCGCCCACACCGGGTCGATCCCGTCCGCCGGCCCGAGCTCCGGCCAGGGCGGGCCGGGCGGCGGCGGTGGCGGCGGTGGTGGCGGCGGCGGACAGGGCACGACCGACAGCGCGCTCGTCAAGGCGCTGCGGTCCGACGCGAGCCGTTACCGCTGGGTGGCGGCGGTGTCGGGGTCAAACAGCGCGGCCTCGCTGGAGCTCGCAACCGGCGGCGAGCCGGTGATGGCGATCGGCGGCTTTGACAACGAGGGCGGCCGTCTGACGCTCGCCCAGTTCAAGGCCGACGTCGCGC
>JBELAG010000064.1:0-20283 GCA_049509055.1 Solirubrobacteraceae bacterium | reverse complement strand
CGACGGCTACCGCGTCGCGATCCTGGGCCCGGGGGCGAGCTTCGGTGAGAAGGCGCTGCTGCGCGCGACCCCACGCAGCGCGACGGTGACCGCGCTCGAGCCATGTGCGCTGTGGTCGCTGGACGGTGCCGACTTCGTCGCCGCTGCCACCGGCAGCGAAGGGCCGGTCGCCCACCGCGTGCGCCGGGCCGCGGGCGAGTCGCTCGAGGAGGTGCTCGCCGGGATCCCGCTGTTCGGTGCGTTCGACCGGCGGGCGCTGGCGGCGATGGGCGAGGCGACCTCGACGCGCGCCGGCGTGCAGGTGGTCCGCCAGGGCGAGCCGGGCGACCGGTTCTACGTCCTGCTGGAGGGCGAGGCGCAGGTCACGATCGACGAGCGCCCGGGGCAGGTCCTGCACGCCGGCGACTGGTTCGGCGAGATCGCGCTGCTGCACAGCGTCCCGCGGACGGCGACGGTCACCGCGAGCACCGAGCTGAAGCTGTGGGCGCTCGGGCGCAAGGCGTTCCTGATCGCGCTGGGCAACGCCTCCCCGGTCGGCCCGGCGCCCGACGACGGCGCGCCGGCCGGCGCAGGGCTGCTGGTATGAGACTCCCCGATGCAGTTGCCATGAGTCGCGTTTCTCCCCTACACTGCCCCAGTCAGCCAATAGCCGTAGCCGCCCAAAACCACGCGGAGTCGCGCCACATACGCGGCGTCCGAGGGCGGGGTCCGTGAGAGCTGAGCGGTCCTCCACAGGGCACCGATGCCGTGTGCTATCTTTGCTGGTCGCGCTCTCCTGAGCCTGCAGGTTTGGGAGCGTGCCCAGTGTCTCCCTCTCGACCGCCCGAGGAGTCGCCGTCTTGGCCACCGCTCACGCCCCCCGGACGCGCCGCAGTTTCGCGCGTCTGAACAAGGTCCTTGAAGTCCCCAACCTGATCGATATTCAGCGCAAGTCCTTCCTGTGGCTGACCGACCCAGCGGCCGGCGGCCTGCGCGAGACGATCGACGACATCTCGCCGATCGAGGACTACACCGGCAACCTCGCCGTCCAGTTCGGCGAATTCGCCTTCGATGAGCCGGTCGCCAGCCTGGAGCAGTGCCGCGAGAAGGATCTGACCTACGCGCGGCCGCTGACCGTCACCGTGGCGTTCATCAACCGTGAGACGGGCGAGATCCGCGAGCAGTCGGTGTTCATGGGCGACTTCCCGTGGATGACCGAGCGCGGGACGTTCATCATCAACGGCACCGAGCGGGTCGTCGTCACCCAGCTGGTGCGCTCGCCGGGCGCCTACGTGATGGAGCCCAAGGACCGGGAGAAGCAGGTCTTCATCGCCAACCTGATGCCGGCGCGTGGCTCATGGCTGGAGCTGGAGATCGACAAGAAGGGCCGCGTGTACGTCCGGATCGACCGCAAGCGCAAGCTGCCGGTGACCGTGCTGCTGCGGGCGATGGGCTATGCGTCGGACGAGGAGATCCTCAACCTGTTCGACAGCTCGCTGTACATCCGCAACACGGTCGAGTCCGATCCGGAGGCGACGCGGACGGAGGAGGGCGCGCTGATCGAGCTGTTCAAGAAGCAGCGCCCGGGCGAGCCGCCGTCGATCGACGCCGCGCGCTCGCTGCTGAACCAGTTGTTCTTCGATCCCAAGCGCTACGACCTCACGCGGGTCGGCCGCTACAAGCTGAACTCTCGCCTCGGCTTGGATATCGACCTCGACAGCCGGACCTTGACCCATGACGACATCATCGCCCTGGTGCGGGAGCTGGTGTCGCTGCCGAAGCTGCTGGGGATGCCCGAGGAGCCCGGCGAGGCGGTCAAGCTCGACTACGCCGCCGAGGCCGCTTCGATGCCGCGCGAACCGATCCAGGATCACCTCGACGAGTACGAGCACTTCGGCAACCGCCGGCTGCGGACGGTCGGGGAGCTGATCCAGGAGGCCTTCCGGATCGGCCTGTACCGGATGGAGCGCGTCGTGCGCGAGCGGCTCACCACCGAGGACGCCGACACGATCACCCCGCAGACGATCGTCAACATCCGGCCGGTCGTCGCGGCGTTGAAGGAGTTCTTCGGCTCCAGCCAGCTGTCGCAGTTCATGGACCAGACCAACTCGCTGGCCGGGCTGACCCATCGCCGCCGCCTCAGCGCGCTCGGGGCCGGCGGCCTCACGCGCGAGCGCGCGCCGATCGAGGTGCGCGACGTGCACCCGACCCACTACGGCCGGATGTGCCCGATCGAGACCCCGGAGGGGCCGAACATCGGCCTGATCGGCTCGCTCTCGTCCTATGCGGAGATCTCCGAGCACGGGTTCGTCACCACCCCGTACCGGGTGGTCCGCGACGGCGTCGTGACCGACGAGATCGTCCGCGTCGACGCGACCCAGGAGGAGGAGCAGATCATCGCCCAGGCGAACACGCCGGTCGACGAGAACGGCCACCTGCTGGGCAATGAGATCCTGTGCCGCACGCAGGCGGGCCAGTACGTGACGGTGACGCCCGCCGAGGTCGATCTGATCGACGTCTCACCCGAGCAGATCTGGTCGGTGGCGACGGCGATGATCCCGTTCCTGGAGCACGACGACGCCAACCGGGCGCTGATGGGCTCCAACATGCAGCGCCAGGCGGTGCCGCTGCTGGTCACCGACGCGCCACTGGTCGGGACCGGCATGGAGCGCCGGGCGGCGATCGACACCGGCGACGTCGCGATCGCGCGGCGGCCGGGAATGGTCTCCTACGTCGACGCCGAGCAGATCCTGATCGATGCCCCCGACGGCACCCAGGACGAGTATGAGCTGCAGAAGTTCATGCGCTCCAACCAGGGGACGCTGATCCACCAGAAGCCGATCATCGACGTCGGCCTCGAGGTCGACGCCGGCGCGGTGCTGGCCGACGGCTCGGCGACCGACATGGGCGAGATGGCGCTGGGCAAGAACCTGCTGGTGGCCTTCATGTCCTGGGAGGGCTACAACTTCGAGGACGCGATCATCCTCTCCAAGCGCCTGGTGGCCGACGACGAGCTCACCTCGATCCACATCGAGGAGTACGAGATCGACGCGCGGACCACGAAGCTGGGCGACGAGGAGATCACCCGCGACATCCCCAACCGCTCCGAGGAGTCGCTGCGCAACCTCGACGATCGCGGCATCGTCCGGATCGGCGCCGAGGTCGCGTCGGGCGACCTGCTGGTCGGCAAGGTCACGCCGAAGGGCGAGACCGAGCTGACCGCCGAGGAGAAGCTGATCCGCGCGATCTTCAAGGAGAAGGCGCGCGAGGTTCGCGACACCTCGCTCAAGGTCCCCCACGGCGAGGGCGGCGTCGTGATCGACGTCAAGACCTTCAGCCGCGACGAGGGCGACGACCTGCCGCCCGGCGTCAACGACCTCGTGCGGGTGTTCGTCGCCAAGAAGCGCAAGATCGCCGAGGGCGACAAGCTCGCCGGCCGTCACGGCAACAAGGGCGTGATCTCCAAGATCGTCGACATCCAGGACATGCCGTTCCTGGAGGACGGCACGCCGGTCGACGTGATCCTCAACCCGCTCGGCGTCCCGTCGCGGATGAACCTCGGGCAGATCCTCGAGACCCACCTCGGGTGGGTGGCCGCCAACGGCTGGTATGAGGACGGATCCGAGGCCCGCAAGCACGCCACCAACGGCGGCTCGCGTCCCGACGGCAGCGCCGGCAAGGTGTATGTCGCCACCCCGGTGTTCGACGGGGCGACGGTCGCCGACGTCGACGAGGCGCTCGTGCGCTGGCAGGACGAGCATCAGGGCCTGATCCGGATGGATGTCGACAAGAACCGGCGCGTCGGTGAGTGGGCGTCGGGCAAGACCACGCTCTTCAACGGCCGCACCGGCGAGCCGTTCGAGGAGCAGGTCACCGTCGGCTACATGTACATCCTCAAGCTCCTGCACCTCGTCGACGACAAGATCCACGCCCGCTCGACCGGCCCGTACTCGCTGGTCACCCAGCAGCCGCTGGGCGGCAAGGCGCAGTTCGGCGGCCAGCGCTTCGGCGAGATGGAGGTCTGGGCGCTGGAGGCCTACGGCGCCGCCTACACCCTGCAGGAGATGCTCACGATCAAGTCCGATGACACCGTCGGGCGCGTGAAGGCCTACGAGGCGATCGTCAAGGGCGAGAACATCGCCGAGCCGTCGATCCCCGAGTCGTTCAAGGTGCTGCTCAAGGAGATGCAGTCACTGGCGCTCGACGTCAACGTCGTCTCGGAGGAGGGCGAGCGCGCCGAGATGCGCGAGGAGGATGACGACCTGCTGCGGGCGGCCGAGGAGCTCGGCATCGACCTCAGCGGTGTCCGGGCCACCGACGGCGCGGCGGCCGACGAGACCACCGAGCACGAAGGGGAGACCGTCGAGGCCTCCGAGGAGGAAGACGAGGTCGAGGATCCCGATCTGGAGTCCGGCGAGGAACTCGAGACCGAGGACTTCGCGACCGACGACGACCCGATGCTGGACGCCGAGATCCCCGCCGGCGAGGCCGAAGGGGTTCTGGAGGAGGACGAAGTCTGAGACTCGGGCTCGGTCGTGTCGGCTCTCGCCCCCCGGCCTCCGTGCGCTTCGCGCGAGGAGGCGGTGGGCCGCGAACCGACACGCCCGGCCGGCCACCGGTTCGTCCATTTGATTTTCAAGCGCTAAGGAACTTACTTTGATCGATATCAACAATTTCGACGCCATCGAGATCGGGCTTGCGTCCTCCAAGCAGATCCGTTCGTGGAGCTCGGGAGAGGTCACCAAGCCCGAGACGATCAACTACCGGACGCTCAAGCCCGAGAAGGACGGCCTGTTCTGCGAGCGGATCTTCGGTCCGACCAAGGACTGGGAGTGCTACTGCGGCAAGTACAAGCGCGTCCGCTACAAGGGCATCGTCTGCGAGCGCTGCGGCGTCGAGGTCACGCGCTCCAAGGTTCGCCGTGAGCGCATGGGCCACATCGACCTGGCCGCGCCCGTGTCGCACATCTGGTTCTTCAAGGGCGTTCCCAGCCGGATCGGCTACCTGCTCGACATGGCCCCCAAGGAGCTCGAGAAGGTCCTGTACTTCGCCGCCTCGATGGTGACGTGGGTCGACGAGGAGGCCCGCTCGCGCGACGTCGAGTCGCTCGAGGGCGAGGTCAACAAGGTGCTCGACGCCTACGCCGCCGAGAAGGAGGAGCGGGTGCTCGAGCTCAAGGAGTCGCTCGCTCGCCGCGAGGAGTACCTCAACTCGGCCAAGACCGGCCGCGACTTCTCCGACGACGACCACCTGTGGGCCGAGACCCTGGAGGTCAACGTCGCCAAGCTCTCCGATGAGGAGCGCGAGAAGATGCTCAAGGACCTGCGCAAGAGCTTCCAGGCCGACATCGACGACACCGAGGCCTACATCGAGGACGCGGCCGAGCGCATGCGTCAGGTGTGGGACCTGTTCAAGACGATGAAGGCCAAGGACGTGATCAACGACGAGACCACGTTCCGGGAGCTGCGCGACCGGTTCGGCTCGCCGTACGGGTTCGGCGAGTACTTCCGTGGCGGGATGGGCGCCGAGGCGGTGCGCGACCTGCTCCAGCAGGTCGATCTCGTCGCCGAGTCCGCCGACCTCCAGGATCAGGTCAAGACCGCCAAGGGACAGAAGCAGGCCCGTGCCGTCAAGCGCCTGAAGGTCGTCTCGGCCTTCCTGCAGTCGGGCAACAAGCCCGAGATGATGGTGCTGGAGGCCGTGCCGGTGATCCCGCCCGAGCTGCGCCCGATGGTCCAGCTCGACGGCGGCCGCTTCGCCACGTCTGACCTCAACGACCTCTATCGCCGCGTGATCAACCGCAACAATCGCCTCAAGCGGCTGCTCGACCTCGGCGCTCCGGAGATCATCGTCAACAACGAGAAGCGGATGCTGCAGGAGTCCGTCGACGCGCTGTTCGACAACGGCCGCCGCGGGCGTCCGGTCACCGGCCCGGGCAACCGGCCGCTGAAGTCGCTGTCGGACATGCTCAAGGGCAAGCAGGGCCGGTTCCGTCAGAACCTGCTCGGCAAGCGCGTGGACTATTCCGGCCGCTCGGTGATCGTGTCCGGCCCGTCGTTGCGACTGCACCAGTGCGGTCTGCCGAAGCTGATGGCGCTGGAGCTGTTCAAGCCGTTCATCATGGCGCGGCTGGTCGAGCGCAAGTCGGCTCAGAACATCAAGGCGGCCAAGAAGATGGTCGACTCGATGATCCCGGAGGTGTGGGACGTGCTCGAGGAGGTCATCCACGAGCATCCGGTCCTGCTCAACCGCGCGCCGACGCTGCACCGCCTCGGCATCCAGGCGTTCGAGCCGGTGCTCGTCGAGGGCAAGGCGATCCAGGTTCATCCGCTCGTCTGCCACGCCTTCAACGCCGACTTCGACGGCGACCAGATGGCGGTCCACCTGCCGCTGTCGGCCGAGGCCCAGGCCGAGGCCCGGATCCTGATGCTGTCGGCCAACAACATCCTCTCGCCCGCGCACGGGGCGCCGTTGGCGACGCCGTCGCAGGACATGGTGCTGGGGGCCTACTACCTCACCTACGGCCCGGACGCGTCGGGGCTGGCCGAGCTGGACCCGGCCAGCCAGACGCCGCGTCCGCACGTGTTCCGCACCGCCCAGGAGGCGGAGTGGTCCTACGAGCACCGCGTCGTCAAGCTCCACGACCTGGCCGAGTACCGGCCGGTGGGTCTCGACGGCGGCCATGTGCTGACCACCGTCGGGCGAATCATCTACAACGACGCGATCGAGCGGGCGCTGGAGGATGCGCTGGGCAGCCAGTTCGACCCCAGCTCGTATGAGTTCATCAACCGCTCGATGCGCAAGAAGGACACGACCAAGCTGGTCGACGACCTCGTCCAGCTCTATGGCGCTCCGTCGATCTCGCAGGTGCTCGACGCCTTCAAGGACGTCGGCTTCAAGTACGCGACCCGGGCCGGCGTGACGTTCTCCAAGAACGACGTGCAGACGCCGCCCTCCAAGGAGACGATCCTCAAGAAGTACGAGGACGAGCTGGCGACGATCGAGGCTCAGTACGAGGACGGCGAGATCACCCAGGAGGAGCGCCACGAGGCGGTCACCGGCCTGTGGGATCGCGCCACCAACGAGGTCGGGGAGGCGCTGTCCGCGCATCTGCACCCGCTCAACCCGATCGCCATGATGGCCAACTCCGGAGCCCGCGGTTCGTTCTCGCAGATCCGCCAGCTGGCGGGGATGCGCGGCCTGATGGCCAACCCGAAGGGCGAGATCATCGAGCGACCGATCAAGGCCAACTTCATGGAGGGCCTGACGGTGCTCGAGTACTTCATCTCCACCCACGGGGCCCGCAAGGGACTGGCCGACACCGCGCTGCGCACCGCCGACTCGGGCTACCTGACCCGGCGCCTGGTCGACGTCTCCCAGGACGTCATCATCCGCCAGGACGACTGCGGGACGCAGGAGTACATCGAGAGCCCGGTCTCCCAGCTGGAGGTCGATCCCGAGACGCGGGGGCTGCGCCCCACCGGTGACGTCAACACCGACCTGATCGGCCGGATCGCCGCCCGGGACATCGCCACCAAGCGCGGTCGCGTGATCATCGAGCAGGGCAAGGAGATCGACCGGGCCGAGCTCGCCGACCTGTTCGAGGCGTGGCATGAGGACACCGAGAAGGGCGTGGTCATCACCGTTCCCGTCCGCTCGGTGCTCAAGTGCGAGGCCCCGACGGGCGTCTGCCAGGCGTGCTACGGGCGGTCGATGGCGAGCGGCAAGGTCGCCCAGATCGGCGACGCGGTCGGCATCATCGCCGCGCAGTCGATCGGCGAGCCCGGCACGCAGCTGACGATGCGGACGTTCCACACCGGCGGGGTCGCCGGCGCGGACATCACGCACGGCCTCCCACGCGTGGTCGAGCTGTTCGAGGCCCGCAAGCCCAAGGGCCTGGCCAAGATCGCCGAGGTCGCCGGGGCGGTCTCGATCGAGGACTCCGACAAGGCGGTCACGGTCGTGATCACCGACGACGGTGGCGAGGAGCACCGGCACACGTTCCCGCGGCGGACGCTGCTGTTCGTCGAGTCCGGCCAGAGGATCGAGGCCGGCGCCCAGCTCAACGAGGGCTCGCTGTATCCGCACGAGCTGCTGGCGGTGCGCGGTCGGACCGAGACCGAGCTGTACCTCGTCCGCGAGGTTCAGGAGGTCTATAAGTCCCAGGGCGTCGACATCAACGACAAGCACATCGAGCTGATCGTGCGCCAGATGATGAAGAAGGTGCGGGTCGACCAGAAGGGCGACACCGACCTGCTCCCCGGCCAGTTCGTCGACCGCTACGAGTACGCGCGGATCAACAACGCCGTGATCGACGCCGGCGGCGAGGCCGCCCAGGCCGAGGAGATCATCCTCGGCATCACCAAGGCCTCGCTCAACACCGACTCGTTCCTGTCGGCCGCCTCCTTCCAGGAGACGACCAAGGTGCTGACCGATGCCGCGCTGGAGGGCAAGATCGACCGGCTCAACGGCCTCAAGGAGAACGTCATCATCGGCAAGCTGATCCCGGCGGCCACCGGGCTCAAGCGTTACCGGCGGATCGAGATCGAGCCGTCGGAGCCGCTGCCCCGTGGCATCGACGAGGTCGGACTGCTCGACCACGATGATCTGGCGGCCGAGCTGGGCCTGACCGACGGGGAGTCGCTGACCGGATTCGGCGGCGGGATCGAGCCCGACCTGTCCGATCTGGAGAACATCGGCAACGGCGGCTCGGCGCTCGGCTTCGCCGAGGAGCTCGCCGACCTCGACATCCCCTCGGGGAACGGGGACTCCTCGCTGGAGGACTGATCGGCGACCGGCCAGCGGCGCCACGGATGGCGCCGCGCCCGGCCGCCCGGGCCTGGCGCCGCGGGCCCGGCGCCGCGGGCCCGAGGGCGCCCGGGGCGCCTCGCCCTCGCTAGACCTACGTCTGGTTGTTCGTGAGAACGCCATGTCTACTTGCGTTTGCACGCGGAAGGGCATAGGCTTGTGCCAGCCATTTGGAGTGGTTGAGCGACGGATCGCACACTTGTGACTGGTAGCTTTGTGTAGGATTACGTTCGTCGGTCGTTTGGGGTGGGCTCCGAGGGTTTCGGGGCGAAGGATTCACTAGGAGCGATACGTCGCTCTCATAGTTGGGGGTAGTAGCCATTCGGCGCAATATTTCGCCAGTCCACGCCTGGGCGGCGGTGGTGCTGGTCACTGTGGGGCTGTACTCAGCGGCGTTCAGAAGCGGATCGGGCAGGCTGGTGCTCGACGTCTTGGGTTGCTGTGCCATCGTCATGGCGGCGTCGGTCGCCAGGGCGCGATATCGCACGATGCCCACCCGGGCCAGCGAGCTGCTCGTGGTGGCGCTCGGCCTGCAGGCGGCGATATCGACGATCCTGGTGATGCTCGCGGTGATCCCGGGCTTCTCGCCCGACGCGGCGCTCAACGGCGCGCTCACGATCGCTGCCCCGCTCGGCGCGGGCCTGCTGGCCTGGGCCGCGCTCGCCCCTGCGACGGCCGCCGAGCCCGGCGCCCGTCCGGGTCGCCTGCTCGTCTCGTTCGCATCGATGTGCGTCGGCACGCTCGCGATCGGCGCGCTCGCCGGAGGGCTGTGGCCGGGCCGCGGCCTCGACGCGATCAGCGCGATCGGGGTCCATCAGTTCGCCGGCGAGACCGTCGCGCCGGGCTCGATCGAGCTCGTGACGACCGCGCTCCTGGCGGTGGCCGCGGCCGGCTTCGCCAACCGCGCGGCCAGGGCTGCGAAATGGGGCCTGGAGTGGTGGCTGGCGCTGAGCGCCGGTCTCGCCGCCGGGGCGCACTTCGCCCATCTGATCCTGCCCGCCCAGGTGCTCTCGGTGTCGGCCGGCGATTTTCTGTACGCCGCGGCGATGATCGCCCTGGTGCTCGGCGCCACCCGCGAGTTCGGGGAATCGCAGCGCCGCGAGCTCGACGCAGCGGTCGTCGCCGAACGCAAGCGGATCGGGCGCGAGCTGCACGACTCGGTGGCCAGCGAGCTGGCCTACATCCTCGGGCAGAGCAGGGAGCTGGTCCGGCTGCATCCGGATGAGCGCGTGTTCGCCGATATCACGTCCGCCGCGGCGCACGCGCTGGAGGGATCCCGAGCCGCGATCTACGAGCTGCAGTCCCCGTCGCCCCAGAACCTCGCGCAGTCGCTGCAAGCGCGGGCGCACGAGCTCGCCGGCCGCGCCGGCCTCGAGCTCACGCTCGACATCCCGACCGAGATCCGGACCTCGACGGAGATCGAGCACGGCGTTCTGTCGATCCTGCAGGAGGCGATCGCCAACGCCGCGCGCCACTCCGGCGCCAAGCGGCTCGACATCGCCCTGCGCGAGCGCCGTGACTCGATCGTCGTGCGGATCTCGGATGACGGCGCGGGCTTCGAGTCGGTCACCGTGCCGCCGTCGCGGACCGGAGGCTTCGGCCTGGCCGGCATGCGAGAGCGGGCACAAGCCCTCGGCGGGAGCCTGAAGCTGGAGTCCACGCCAGGGCGGGGAACGACCATCGAACTGGAGGTCCGATGAGCGGGGCAGCTGACACGACCGGTCCGCCGGCGACCATCCTGATCGCCGACGACCACGTCGCCACCCGGGTGGGGGCGCGGATCGCGCTGCAGGCCAATGGGTTCGAGGCGGTGGCCGAGGTCGCGACGGCCGACGACGCCGTGGCCGCGGCGCTTGCCCACAAGCCTCAGATCTGCCTCGTGGCCGATCACATCCCCGGTGACGTCATCGCCGCGATCAAGCGCATCTCCACGATCCTGCCGCAGACCAAGATCGCGATCCTCGCCTCGTCCGAGTCGCCGTTCGAGCTGGTCAGCGCCGTGCTCGCCGGGGCCGACGGCTACGTGCTCAAGACGGTCGACCCCGAGCGGCTGCCCGCCACCCTGCGCGCCCTGCTCGACGATCAGGTCGTCGTTCCGCGGGCCCTGACGGCGGCCCTCGTCAGCGAGCTGCGGCGCCGCAACGGATCCCGCGGAGTCGCGGTGGCCGGCGACGGAACGGTGCTCACCGATCGCGAGGCCGAGGTCATGGCGCTGATGCGCGAGGGGATGACGACGGCCGCGATGGCCGACCGCCTGCGCATCTCACCGGTCACCGTCCGCCGCCACATCTCCACGTCGCTGCAGAAGCTCGGCGAGCGCGACCGCTCCAGCGCCGTGACGCTGCTGGCCGGCGCGGCGATGAGCGCCGCGGGCTAGTTCCCGTTCGGTTGCGGCGGGCTCGCCGCCGGGTTACCGCAGCGCCGCCGCCAGCGCCGCGCGGGCGGCGTTGACGCCGAACGCCCCTTCGATCCGGGCGGCGATGACGCCCTGGCGGTTGATCGTGAACATCCACGGCTCGGTCTGCAGGTGGAACGCGTGCATCTGGGGCCGCAGGCCCTTGGCGGGCTGGTTGTTGACGTAGATCTCCTGATGGATGAACGTGATCCGGCGGGAGAACTCGTGCTGGAGCGAGACCATGATGTCGGTCACCGGACCGCAGATCTTCGACGTGCACAGCGCCGGAGTGGAGAACAGCAACATCACCGGGCGCTTGCCGAGCAACCGGTCGAAGGAGGCCGAATGCATCTGCTCGGGTGGATAGCGCGTGGTGAGCAGCGTGACGTCGCCGTGGACGGTGGCGAGCGTGGCGGTGGCGACCGCCGGCGGTCGCTGACCGACGCCCGGGATCGGCGTCGACGCCGCGACCGCGATCTCGGAGGGCGCTTCGACCAGGCCGTGCGAGGTCCGCGTCAGGGCGAGCACCGAGTAGACGCCCGTGTGGGGCAAGGTCACCTGCGTCTCGTAGATCGCCTTGATGCCGCCCGGGCCGCGGTTCTCGGCGCTGCGGTACCGCGGGGCGACGCTCATCGGGTCATCGGGGGCGAGGAACGGGCCCTGCACGGGCCCAGTGGCGCTGTCGGCCAAGTAGATCGCCGTGGGCGCGTAGATGAACGCGCCGGAGCTGGCGTTGACGCCGAACGCGTACCGATCGGTGCCGGGCGTGAACGTCCCGGTGGCGGCGCCGAGCTGCGCGCCGTACGTGGCCATCGCCGTCAGCTGCGCGAGCGTCCGCCCCCGAGCCGAGGGAAAATCGCCGACTGCCGGGTGCTCGGACGCGCCGATGTCCTGGGTGACCGGCGGGGCGTCGGCGGTCGACCGCGGGACCGTCGTGGCGGCGCGCGACGCCGAACGCGACGCGGTCGGCGACGTCGACGCGCCACATCCGGCGAGCGCGAGCGCCGCGAGGAGAGCTGCCAGCGAAGCCCACAGGTCAAGGTCTCGAGCCCGATGCACCATCATCTCGTATACCAAACGCCCGTCTCGACCGGCTTTTCGCATCGGCGAGCCGGTGCCGTAGTTTCCCGCCGGGCAGTCAACGGACCGTCCTGGGGCCAGCCGCCGGAGCGGTCGGAAAGTTCGCGTGCGTGCGCTACGTTGGTTGCTTGATATGGCAACGATCGCGGCTCCAGGCCCCGAGCGTCTCGTCGGGTCGGCCGACGACTCGCGCGACGAACTTCTGTACCGGCGCATGCGGTTCATCCGGCGCTTCGAGGAGCGCCTGCTCGAGCTGTTCGACACCGGCGTCCTGAACGGCACCACGCACGCCTGCATCGGCCAGGAGGCCGACTCGGTCGCCGTCGTCGAGCAGCTTGCCGACGAGGATCACATCTTCTCCAACCATCGCTGCCATGGCCACTATCTGGCTCGCACCGGCGACGCGCGGGGCCTGCTCGCCGAGATCATGGGGCTCCCCGAGGGCGTGTGCGCCGGGATCGGCGGCAGCCAGCACCTGTCCGCGCCCGGATTCAAGTCCAACGGCGTCCAGGGCGGGATCGTGCCGGCCGCCGCGGGCATCGCGCTCGCCAACCAGCTGTCGGGCAGCAGCGCGATCAGCACGGTGTTCATCGGCGACGGCACGCTCGGCGAGGGCCTGGTCTACGAGTCGCTCAACATCGCCTCGCTGTGGCAGCTGCCGCTGCTGATCGTCCTCGAGGACAACGCCTGGTCGCAGAGCACCCCTTCGCACGTCAATCTCGCCGGCAGCATGCGGGCGCGGTTCGAAGCCTTCGGCATCCCCGTCGAGGAGGTGGACTCCACCGACGTGCGCGAGATCGAGCCGGTCGCCGCGCGCGCGGTCGCCGCCGTCCGCGAGCGCCGCGGGCCGTGCGTGCTGATCATCCACACCTATCGTCTCTGCCACCACTCCAAGAACGACGATGACCGCCCCCGCGAGGAGGTCGAGGCGCGCTGGGCGCTGGACCCGCTGGCCGTCCATGGCCGGCGCCTGTCGCCCGAGGCCCGTGACCGCATCGACACCGAAGTCCACGACGCGATCGAGGAGATCGTCGCCGACCTGACGACCGAGCGGGTGAACCCATGATCTACGCGCGCGCGCTGGGCGACGCCCTCCACCGTGCGCTCTCCGAAGACGAGCGGGTCGTCGTTCTCGGCGAGGACATCGCCGACCCCTACGGCGGGGCCTTCAAGGTCACCCGCGGGCTCAGCACCGCCTTCCCGGAGCGCGTGCGCACGACGCCGATCAGCGAGGCGGCGATCGCCGGCGTCGCCGCCGGCCTCGCGCTGGCGGGCTACCGCCCCGTCGCGGAGGTCATGTTCGGGGACTTCCTCGCGCTCTGCTTCGACCAGATTCTCAACCACATCGCCAAGTACGAGGCGATGTACGACGGGAGCGTCACCTGCCCGGTCGTCATCCGGACGCCGTCCGGCGGCGGGCGCGGCTATGGCCCGACCCACAGTCAGAGCATCGAGAAGCACGTGTTCGGGATCCCGCATCTGCGGGTGGCCAGCGCGTCGCTCGTGCACGATCCCGACGAGGTCATGCGGCTGTTGCTGTCGGAGAGCACGCCGACGATCCACGTCGAGCACAAGCTGCTCTACGCTCTGGACGTGATCGAGGCGGGCGACCTGGTCGGCGCGACCGTCGAGCGCTCCGGCTCCGGCGGCGCGCTGTCGACGGTGGCGATCCGCTCTGCCCCGCGGTCGGAGTGCCGCGCGACGGTCGTCGCCTACGGATTCCAGGCGGAGCTCGCCCGGCGCGTTCAGATGCGCCTCGCCCTCGAGGAGGAGGTCTTCGTCGAGCTGCTGATCGCCGGCCAGCTCGCCCCGCTGGATCTCGACCCGATCCTCGCCTCGGCGGGCGCCACCGGCAGCCTCGTCACCGTCGAGGAGGGCGCCGCGGGCTGGTCATGGGGAACCGAGATCGCCGCGGAGGCCGGCCGGCGCCTGTTCGGCGAGCTGCGCCGCCCGATCGATGTCGTCGCCAGCGAGGCCGACGTGATCCCCAGCGCGCGCCAGCGCGAGGGCGAGGTCATCGTCGGCGAGGAGCGAATCGAGGCCGCGATCCGAGCGGCCGCCACGTGATCGCGGTCACGATCCCGACGACCGACGTCAACAGCGAGTCGGCGGTCGTCGTCCGCTGGTATGTCGATGACCGGTCGACCGTCGCGCCCGACGACGCGCTCGTCGAGATCGAGACGAGCAAGGCGATCCTCGACGTCAGCGCCCCGGGCGACGGCATCCTGCTCCGGGCGCGCGAGCAGGGCGAGCAGCTGAGGATCGACGAGCCGCTCGGATACCTGTTCGAGACGGCCGACGAGCTCGAGCGCCACCTGCAGGAGCGCGCGGCCGCCGCGGCCGCCCCGCCCGAGGAGCACGAGGGCCGGATCACCACCCCCGCGCGCCGGCGAGCGCAGGAGCTCGGCGTGGACATCGACGCGGTGGCCCGCGACACCGAGGGCCTGGTCACGAGCAAGATGGTCGACGCGTTCGCGGCGAGCGCGGACGCCGCCGGCGGCGTCGAGCTTCCCGAGCCCCTGAAGGCCGAGCCGGGCGTCCGGCGCCTGGTGATCATCGGCGCCGGCCTCGGCGCGACGCAGGTCCTCGACATCCTCACCCATGACGAGGCCCAGACCGCCGTCGCGCTCGTCGACGACAGCCGCGAGCGCTGGGGAGAAGCCGTCGGCGGCGTGCCCGTGGTCGGCGGATTCGCCCACGCCGTCGAGCTGTTCACCGCCGGCGGGTTCGACGCTGCGATCATCGCGATCTCCACCTCGGTGCCGGCGCGCACCCGCCTGCGCGAGCTCTGCCGCGACGCCGGCATCCCGCTGGCCAACGCGATCGACCCGACCGCCCGGATCTGCCAGGACGTGCGGATGGGGCAGGGCAACGTCATCTGCGCCAACTGCCATCTCGGCGTGGCCACCGTTCTCGGCGACAACAACTTCCTCTCGGCCTACAACTCCTTCGACCACCACAACGAGCTGGGCTCCGACATCTCCACCGGCCCGGGTTGCATGACCTCGGGCCTCGTCAAGCTCCAGGACCGCTGCCGCCTCGGCACCGGCATCTTCATCGAGCCCTACGTCACGATCGGCGCGGGCTCGCTGGTGGCCTCGGGCGCGGTGATCGTCGGCTCGGTCCCGCCCGACCACGTGGTCAAGACCCGGATCGTGACGACCTCGGTCGTCCCGATCCGTCGCGGCTGACCCCGGCTTCGTCTCGCGCGCGGCCGTTCGCCGTTCGCTGTCGTCGTCGTCGTCGTCGCAGGAGTCTCCGCGTCTCCGGCCGCAGTGCGGGGGTGTGGGCCGGGCGCTCTCGCGTTGTTGCGCGGTGACGGGCCCGCATCAGCATACCGGCCGCTGCTCGCCGTATGGATCCGTCGGATCTGCTCGGTCAACCATGCATCGACGAGCTCACGATCCGAAGGCGGCCGGGTGCACCACGCCCAGGACCCGGACTGATCGCGCTCGTCCTGCCGCCTCCAGTTCCGAAGCGACTGCGCGGCTATCCCAAGGGACTCCGCGACATCCGTGATCGAGCGACCCTGACGCACCAACTCGAGCGCCTCACGCCGGAACTGATCCGGGTACGGCGGCTTCGATTTCGGCATTCCAGTCCATCCTTCCAGCAACGCTTTCGTTCGCAAGTGCTCAGGACTCCGCAAATACGGGGGAATGCCAGTGGGTGCGTGGACCGTGGTCAGCGGCCGGCCACTCGCTCAGCGGACGGGCCTTGACCGCCGGAAGGCGGCCGTCCGAAAGCTCTCGCCATCCTACAGGCCCGCCGCGCGGGCGAGGCAGTAGTAGAGCGGCAGGAAGCCGTTGGTCAGCCCGAGATACTCCGAGATCGCTCCAGCGACCGCGTGCGGCCGGTGCCGGCCAGACAGCGGCATCACCGCGTCATAGGACGTCAGCACATGGGCGTCGGTGCTCACCGTCGATGCCACCGAGCGGCCGGTCGAGAGCGCGGTGTGCGCGACCGCGCCCGTGTCCGTGGTCGGCGTCGTCGTGGTGGTCGCTGCCGGGCCTACGGTCGCCGGGCTCGCCGGGCTGCTCGGGCTCGTGGCCGCCGAGCTCGCTGTGGCCTGTGCTGCTGCGGCGGTCGAGGCGAGGCGGGTGCGATGGCGCGAGGACTTGACGGTCCGCGAGTGCTTGACGCGTGTGCGAACGCGCGGGGCGCGGGCGATCGCAGTGACCGCGCTGCCACTGGCGCCGGCGGGCCGGAACACGACGGTGGCCATGAGCCATGGCGTGCGGGCGCCGGTGCGGACCGTCGCGTCGGGGCGGGCGCCGCTGGCGACGACGTGATCCTCCACGAGCTGCTCCATCATCGTCGAGGTTCTGGAGATGTTCGCGCGCTCGGTGAACGGACGCCCGGCCGTGACGATGTCGCCGAATCCGGAGTCGGCGTAGAGGCCGACGGCGAGCTCGTTGGCCCGAGTCGTGGCCTTGGTCGCACCGGATCCGATCACCGCCGCGCGGCGGGTCTTGCCGGCGGCGACCGCGATGCGATCGACCGCGTGTGCGCCGGGTGCCAGCGAAAGTCCTGAGTACTCGACGGCGACGGCGCCGACATCGGCCGTGGAGTCGGGCGTCACGGTGATCGTCGGCACGCCCGCGCTGTCGCTGCGGATCGGCGCAGTCCATACGCTGAGCTCCGTGCCGTCGGACGTTTCGTGGCTGACCAGCTCCGTGTAGTGGTCTCCGATCGAATCGGTGACGCTCGCCGTCCGCGCGCCCTTGCCCCACGTCGAGGTCTCGACGACGACGCGGTCGCCGGCGCTCATGGGCTGCGTCGCTCTGAGCACGAGTTGCTGCGTCGTGTCCGAATAGGCGGACGTCTGCTGCACGAAGGTGGGCACCAGATCGGCGTGAGCGACGATCGGCTTGGAGGGACGCGAGGCCGCGCTGGCGCCATGCTTGGAGACAGCGACGACCGTGAACGTGTAGGAGTGCCGCGGCTTGAGCCGGTGGACGATCGTGCTCGTGGGCGCCGGTGAGCCGGAAACGGTGACCGGGGTGAGGGCATGGCCGCCGGTGGACGGCGTGACCGTGTAGCTCCTGATCGTCGCGGCGCCGTCGACCGGGCTGTTCCATGACACGCGGGCGGCATCCGCCGACAGCGCGGTCGCGGTTACGCGGCTGGGGCTGGCCAGGGCGGAGGAGAGCGCGTTGCCGTTGCCCCCGGAAGACAGGTTGATGATCGGCGCGACCGCCGGGACGTCGTTCTTGTTGAGGATGAACAGCATGTAGTTGCCGGGCGGCGCGTACGTGGAGGTCGGCATCGTGATCGACAGGGTGCCGTTGCCGGCCGTGAAGCTGAGTGGGACGAAGTGCTGGTCCCAGTCCATCTGGTGCGTGCTGGCCCCGAGGTCGACGAGGTTGACGGTGCCGATCGAGGACGCGTCCGGCGTGTCGACGGTGATCGTCGAGCTGTAGGTGGCCGATGTCGGCGCTGAGGTGATCGTCGGGCGCGGACCGTTGAACAGGTAGGGCGGCGAGTAGTACTGCGCGTTGTACTGGCCCGGCTCGCCCGGCGCGGCGTGGCCGCTGCCGGCCACCAGAACGCGACCGTCGGGCATCAACAGCGTGCTCGTGTGGTAGCCGCGCGTGGCGGACATCGAGGCGACCGTGGTCCACTGTCCGGTGCTCGGATTCCAGATCTCGCCGGGGAGCACACCGTTCTCGACCTCGCCCTCGCCGCCCTGGACCCCGGTCTCGGGCTCGCCGCCGATCGCCAGGACGGTTCCGTCGGCGAGCATCTGCAGCGTGTTGAAGGCCCGCGGATTCGCCATCGAGGCCGTCGACTGCCACTGGGGGTTGGAGGCGGTGGTGTCCAACGTTGCGGCGTTGGCCTCAGCCGTCGCCGGAGTGGCGAGGCTCGCCGCGCCGCCGGCGTAGAGGATCTTGCCCGGCCGGTACATGACCGAGGCGCCGTTGACGACGCCGCTGCTGCCGCCCACCTGGGTCCACGTCTGGTTGGCGACATTGAGCTCGTAGGTGAGGTCCTCCTGCTCCCCGAGGACGAGCACGTTGCCGTTGGGCAGCTCGTAGGTGTTCGGGTACTCCAGCTCGTGGATCTGGGAGGTGTCGACGCTGGACAGCAGCGTCCAGGTGTTCGTCGTGGGGTCGTAGACCTCGGGCGTGTCGGCCCACGAGTCGAAGTCGGTCGTCTTACCGCTGATCACCACGTAGTCGCCGTTGGAGAGCTCGGAGAGCCCCGGATACCAGCGGGGATAGTGCATGTCGGCCATCCGCGTCCAGGTGCCGGTCGTCGGGTTGTAGATGTTGGTGTCGACGATGCCGAGGTTGCCGGTGGACAGCTCGCCATAGCCGCCGACCGCGAGGACGTCGCCGTTGGGCATGTTCACCATCGCGCTGCAGAAGATGCCGTCGGGCGAGTTGATCGGGTTCGTGAACGTCCCGGTCGACGGGTTGTACTCCTGCGTCGGCTGGGGCTGCTGCCAGGCGTCCCAGGTGAGGACGTTGCCGGTGTCCATCAGGGTCGCATGGACGGCGACCAGCGGCCAGTTCTCGAGCGTCGACCACTCTCCCTGGGGTTGGGGCCCGGGCGTGACCGCGTTCGTCGCCGCCGAGGCCGAACCGGCGCCGTTGGGGTTGTTGGCGGTCACCTCGAAGGTGTAGTTGGAGCCGTTGGTGAGGCCGGTGACCGTCGCGGTCGTGACCGGCGGCGTCCCTGTCACCGTGGTCGCGGTCTGCGCCGCCGCGCCGATGTAGGGCGTGATCGTGTAGGACGTGATCGTGCTGCCGCCGTTCCACGGGGCGGTCCAGCTGACCGTCGCGTTGGCGTAGCCGGGAGTCGCCGTGACGCCGCTCGGAACACCGGGAACCGAGTTCGTCGACGAGGGCGCAAACAGGACGTCGACCCAGTAGTTACTGGCGCCGTAACTGTTGGTGGGGAAGGCGTTGGTGGAGCTGTAGGTGTAGAGCCCGTCGGCGCTGACGCCGTTGGCCACCGAATGCAGCGGCGGGTTGTTGACCGCCGCAGCGAGGCCCCCCGGCGTCGCCGAGTAGTGGCCGTTGGGTGCCAGATAGGACGCCACGTACGTGTTGCCCGCCGTGATCGCGACCGGACTGGAGAAGGTCATCGTCTGCCAGCCCGAGCCGGTTTCGTTGGTGAACGTGCCCGATGCCAGCAGCGCCCCGGCCGCGCTCCACAGCGATCCGACGTGGGTGCCGGTGTTGGTGGTGGCCTTGTAGAAGCGGATCCCGGTCGCCGATCCACTCGAGTCAGCGGTGAACTTGACCCCCACGACAGTCGACTGGATGTCGCCCGAGTCGACGATCGACGGCGTGCCCGAGAAGTCGAACAGGGTGAATTCCGGTGTGACTGCCGACGACGGCACCGATTGCGGGCTCGTGCCGGCGCTGCTCGTCGCGGTGACCGTGAATGTGTAGGCCGTGCTGAGGTTGAGTCCGGTGACGATCGTCGAGGTTGCGGTCCCGCTGTTGATCTGGACGGGCGTCTGAGCGGTCGACCCGATGTACGGGGTGACCGTGTAGCCGGTGATGCTGCCCCCTCCGTTGTTGGCGGGGGGAGACCAGCTGACTGATGCCTCGGCTGTGGCGGGGCTGGCGGTCACGTTCAGCGGTGCCGAGGGCGCGGTCGCCGGCGTCGGTTCGATCGAGTCCGACGGAACGGAGGCCGGGCCCGAGCCGGCCGCGTTGGACGCGGTGACCACGAAGGTGTAGTCCTCGTCGGGGATCAGCCCGATGACCGTGGTGGAGGTCGTCGCGCCGGTGACCGTCGTCGGTGTCCATGCGGTCGTGCCGTCGTAGGGCTGAATCGTGTATGTACTGACGGGGCCGCCGTTCGTGGGCGCCGACCACGAGACCGTCGCCGCCTGGGGCGCGGGCGACGCGGTCACGTTCGTGACCTGTCCGGGGGACGAGATCGTGCTGCTGGGCGCGAACAGGACGTCGACCCAGTAGTTGGCGGCGCCGTAGCTGTTGGTGGGGAAGGTCGTGGTGTTGCCGTAGGAATAGACGCCGTTGGCGGTGGTCGTGTTGGCCAGT
>JBELAG010000631.1:0-4073 GCA_049509055.1 Solirubrobacteraceae bacterium | reverse complement strand
GCGTGCGGCCAGTTCGTCCACGCGCCGATCGGGATGCCGCCAAGGATAAACCAGCGCGGCCTCATCGAATGGCCCGGTCACCGTCGTGATTTCGGGCAACTCCAACAGGCGCGATCCGGCGGGGATTAGCAAACGAATGGCGAGTTGCACCGGCGACACATGATTCACCAGGTTTTCTTGTACCAGCAAACCCAGCAGATCGCGAAAACCCTCCGGCGTGGTCCACGGCGTGAAGGGAAGGAACGTGGGATTCAGCACCATTTCAAGTTCGCGGAACATTTCAACCACGCGCAGAAAATCGGCGCGGGTGTGGCCCTTTTCCAAACGCATCAGAATGCCATCGTCCACCGATTCCACGGCGCTGGTGACCACCAGGCATCCCGTGTCGCGCAGCACCGGCAACAGGCCGGCGTGCTTCAACAGATGCTCAATCTTGATGGTGACGTCATAAGTCACTTGTGGAAATCGCCGGTGTAATTCCTCCCCGATGGCCATGGCGTGCGTGGGACCATTGAAAAAATCAGGATCGCCGAAAACAATGTGCTGGGATCCTGCAGCCACCTGGCGGGCGATATCCTCGATGACCACTTCCTTCTGTACGATGCGAAAGGCGCCCTGATACACCGGAACCACCGGGCAATGGCGGCACAGATGCTTGCATCCGCGGCTGGCCTCGGTGTATCCCGTCACGCGATGGCTGCCATCCGGCAGATGCAGACGCGCGTACTTTGTGGCGGCGGGGAGTCCCTGGCGATCGGGCGTGAGAAAGTTCAAACGTTCCAGCGAAGTGACCGGCCCGATTTGCGGAAGCGTGCGCGAACCGCTGAGCCGCTGCGCCAGGGCGGCCAGGCCCGGCTCGAACTCGCCGCCCAGAATCGTCTCCGCGCCGAGCCGTCGCAAGTACGTCTCGTTCACGGGAGCGTACAACCCATAAAAGCAAAGATGCGCCTGCGGATTCAAACGCCGCACCCGCTCGGCGGCGCGCGCGGCCAGTCGGGTGGCGGTGTGCATCGGCAAATGAAACGCCACCAGGTCGGCAGCGCGCACGGTGTCGGCGGACAGTGGGTCGCGGCTCAGGTCCACGGATTCCACGTCCATGCCGTCGCGACGCAGCCAGGCCGCCGGAGAAGCCAGTCCAAATGGCTGGCGGCCCATGTCGTAGGTGGAAAGCAGCAGGACCTTCATGCGGAGACGCTCAAGGCCAATCTTATCAGTTCCCTGAGATCGCCTCCGGCTCTATGATCGCCATGGGGTGTGCGACATGGTTGTGACGATTGCGAAGTTTCTTTTGTTGTGGCCTCATTCCTAACGTAGTGATACGTTAGGAATGGAGGTCAACTATGCCGGATACTTTAACGCGTCTGGAACAGCAGCGCGCCGCGCTGTTGAATGACATTGCCACTCTCGGCGATTTCCGCAGCGGTTCCATCACCGCGATTCAAGGACGTTGCGGGAAGCCCACCTGTCGTTGCCACCAACCGGGCCAGCCCGCCCATGGTCCCAACTTCCGCCTGACCCGCAAGGTGGACGGCAAGACCACCAGCGAGACCTTTTCCACTCCCGCCGAACTGCGCAAGGCTCAACGGGAGGTCCAAGCCTTCCATCGTTTCCGCGAACTCAGCCAGAAACTCTTGGACGTCAACGAGCGAATTTGCCGGACCCGGCCCGCCGATCAGGAAGATCTCACGCCGCAGGAAAAAAAACGGCCCAAGCGATCCAGCAAGAAGTCCGCCGCGAGGTAGACTCCTTGCTGCAAGTAGTCTTCGCCCAACAGCGCAAAACCGGGCAACTGAATCTGGAACAGGTCGAAGTAGGACTGCGCGATGCCATGCATCGGGGCGGAGCCGCAGCGCTCAGCCGACTCCTGGAGCAACCCGTTCCCGAGCAACGCCAACGGCCTTGTTCTTGTGGCCAAGCCGCTCGTTACGTGGCCCTGCGACCGCGTTCCATCCTGACCGTGCTCGGAGAGGTCCAGATCGGCCGTCCTTACTACTGGTGCGATGCTTGCCAGCACCCGCAAACTCCTGCCGATTCGCAGTGGGACATCGAGGGGACCGAGTTCTCTCCCGGAGTGCGGCGTATGATGGCACTGGTGGGCCAGGAGTCTTCCTTTGATGCCGGTCGCCAGCAACTGGAACTGCTAGCGGGCTTGGAGGTCACCAGTAAAGCGGTGGAGCGGGTGGCCGAAGCCATCGGTCGGGATATCGAGGTACGCGAGCAATCCACCTTTCAGCAAGCCATGCAGTTGCACTTGCCGGTCGTGGGCGGAGAGCCGATTCCCGTCATCTATGTGGAGATGGATGGCACCGGCGTTCCGGTGGTCACGGCGGAGACCCACGGCCGAGCCGGGAAGATCGAAGGCCAACCGGCCCATACGCGCGAAGTGAAGTTGGGCTGCGTCTTCACCCAAACGCTCCAGGACGAGGAGGGTCGACCGATTCGCGACCCGGATTCGACCACCTACACGGGAGCCATCGAAAACGCGGAATCGTTTGGTCGACGCATTTACAGCGAAGCCCTGCGGCGCGGTTGGGACCGGGCCCGCAAGAAAGTTGTGCTCGGCGATGGCGCCCTCTGGATCTGGGCGTTGGTCGAACTGCTGTTCCCCGGGGCCCTTCAGATCGTCGATCTTTACCACGCCCGGGAGCACCTCTGGGACATGGCGGCGCAACTCTATCCCGGTGAGGAGGTCCGTCAGCGACGCTGGGCCATGGTGCAAGAGAATCGCTTGGAGAGCGGCCACGTGGCGAAGATCGTCGCCACTCTGCGCGCTCTGACCACGGACTTTCCGCACCTGACGGCGCTGCCCACCGAAGCCGACTACTTCGAACGCAATGCCGAACGGATGCGTTACCCGGAATTCCGCCGCCAGGGATTATTCGTAGGCTCCGGCGTGATCGAGGCCGGTTGCAAAACGATGGGCGCCCGACTGAAGCGTTCCGGCATGTTCTGGACCGTCCGCGGCGCTAACGCCATCCTCGCATTGCGCTGCCACATGCGCAGCAATCGGTTCGAAGATTACTGGCAGGCTCGCCGGGCGTGACCGTCACAACCATGTCGCACACCCTGGCGACGCTGATCGCGATTTTCTGGACGGCGCTGCCGTCGTCTCTCACCGCGCAACCGGGCTATCAACCGACGCCCGCCAATCTGCAAGCGCGCCAGTGGTTTCAGGAAGCGCGTTTCGGAATGTTCATCCACTGGGGCGTCTACTCCGTGCTGGGAAAAGGCGAGTGGGTGATGAACAACGACAAAATGACCGTGGCCGAATACGAAAAACTGGCCCCGCAATTCAATCCCACCGAGTTCAACGCCGCCGAGTGGGTGTCCGTAGCCAAGGCCGCGGGGATGAAGTACATCACCATTACCAGCAAACATCATGACGGCTTCGCCATGTTCCAAACCAAGCTATCGCCGTGGAACATCGTCGACGCCACGCCCTACAAGAAAGATCCGTTGAAGATGCTGGCTGCGGAATGCCAGCGCCAGGGCATCAAACTGTTTTTCTACCACTCGCAACTGGACTGGCACAATCCCGACTACTTTCCCCGCGGCCGCACCGGCTTGACGGCGGGACGTCCCGAAAGCGGCGACTTCAACAAGTATCTCGATTTCATGGACGGCCAGCTCAAAGAACTGCTCACCAACTATGGACCGATCGGCGGAATCTGGTTTGACGGTTGGTGGGACAGGCCCGATGCCGACTGGCGCCTGGGCAAAACCTATCGACAGATTCACGATCTGCAACCCGCCGCGCTCATCGGCAACAATCATCACCAACTGCCCAAGCCCGGCGAGGACTTTCAGATGTTCGAGAAGGATCTGCCGGGCGGCCACACCGCCGATTTCAACAATGAATCGAAGGTCGGCGAACTGCCGCTGGAAACCTGCGAGACGATCAACGGCGCGTGGGGCTACAACAGCACCGACAAACACTTCAAGACCACGCGTCAATTGATTCAATACCTGGTCAAGGCCGTGGCCTTGAACGCCAACTTTCTGCTGAACATCGGACCGATGCCCAACGGCAAGATCCAGCCGGAGTTTGTGCAGCGCCTGAAGGAAATCGGCGA
>JBELAG010000630.1:0-3885 GCA_049509055.1 Solirubrobacteraceae bacterium | reverse complement strand
CATGATTCGCACCGCGCCCCGGCGACTCTCGTGGTCGGTTGCGGCGTCGGCCGCCGCCGGTTCCCAGATGCACTGCACTGGGGATGCCTGGCGTGCCTGGGAACGACATATGTGACGGGATCGATCTTGGCCAAGGAGGGGCGTGCCGTCTACTTCGTAGCTCTGAGCTTTTCCTACCTTCCTCTTCTTCGCCCAGTACGCTTTCATCCTTTTGGACTGAGCTTTCCGCGCAGCGTCGGTCATGCGGAATGTGGCGGATGTGGGCCCGGGGACGGGCGGGTGTCGCTGTCAACAGAATCAAAAGGTTTGGCTCCATCGATGCGGAGGTGCAGTCTCCGAAGCAGGTGGCGAGCCTCGTCCTTGGAACACCTGATCGTAGCGAGGAGCCCGGAGTGGGGATTCCGGCGAAGCTGAACGCTCTTTCCGAAGGGAAGCCGAACGGCATTCCGGGATGATCCCGAACACCATCGGAGCGTAGCAACGCTGGCAACTCGATTGTGCGGGAAAGTGTTCGGCTTCGTCAAGAGAAACCTGTCCGGAGCGAAGCGAAGGGTGGATGTCGCCAGCGGAGAAAGGGGTGCGGGGAAAGGCGGCAGGCCTTGCCCCGCCTCAGCACACAGAAGCCCGGAGCGCGAGCAGCGCTCCGTTTCGTAAGCTCAGCGTTGGTAGATCAAGGAACCGATCACGGCGTACAAAAAGCCAAGACCCACGGCGCCTCCGATGCAATAAGTGATTGCTCGCTCTAACGTGATCTTCGGCTCGGAAAAAGAGCGGAAGATCATCCAGCCCGCGGCGGCGAGTGCCAGCATCGAACCCACAAGAGGCAAGTTCCCGAGGAGGATTCGATCTCTCTGGAAATAAGACTCGCCCGGTGTGCCAGGCACGAGGAACGACATCGCGAATCCGTACCACAGCCCAAAAGTGCCAGCAATAAAAGTAACGATAGCGGACACCCTGAGAAGAACTTTTCTCCGCATTGGTTCCTTCAATCGTAGCTCTTTGGCCTGTGGCGGGCCGCTATACATTCGGTTTTCCACGACTCTTTCTCATCGAATCCCCACGCATCTCGATCCGGTGTGCGTTGTGGACCAGACGGTCGAGAATACCGTCGGCCAGCGTTGGATCGCCGATCTGCTCGTGCCAGCGAGAGACCGGTAGTTGCGAGGTGATGATCGTCGAACGCACTTGGTAGCGGTCCTCGCAGATCTCCCAGAAGTCGCGGCGCTCGGGTTCTGACAGCGGAGTCATGGCCCAGTCATCGATCACGAGGACATCGATGCGGCTGAGCCGTGCCAGGAGACTGCGCAAGCTGCCGTCTGCCCGCGCCATCGCTAGATCACGAAACAGCGACTGTGCACGAGTGTAGAGCGCAGCGTACCCGTCGCGGCATGCCTTCTGCGCCAATGCGCACGCCACGAAGCTTTTGCCCACGCCCGTTGGTCCGAGGACGAAGATGTTCTCGTGCGTCCCGACCCAGGCGGACTGCTGCGTCAGAGAACGGATCACGCTTTTGTCGAGTCCGCGGGCAGTTCGATAATCGATCTCCTCAACGCAAGCATTCGGTGTGCGCAGCCTGGCATTTTTCAGGCGTCGTGAGAGCGCCTGGTTCTCCCGCCAGTTCCACTGCTGATCCACCAACAAGCCGAACCGTTCCAGGAAGCTCAGCTCGCGCGCGGACGGATCTTGCTCCTGAGCCTTGAACGCCTCGGCCATTCCATGAAGACGCATTGCCGCCAGCTTTTCGATCATGGGTTGTTTAAGCATCGCGATCTCCTCGCTCGAAGTACTCTGCGCCGCGGATGTTGTCGTGCGGTGCTGGTGGGGTCGATTGCGGCGGAGCAGCGGGAGAGACCGCGTCAAGCGAGTTCTTCAATATCGACTTGACGCTCTGATAACGACACGCGCCTGCAAGCAGTGCCCGTTCCGCTGCGGCTTCCACACGAGCCGGTGAGTACTGATCAGCGAGCCGGATGATGCCCAGGCAAGATCGGTAGCCCATCTCCGGGTGCGGCTTGTCGGCCAGAATGCGTTCGAACAGCCGAGCAGTATGTGGGCCTAGGGTCTGAGCCCAATGCACCATCCGCGACGGCGTCCATTCCAGATGCGCCTGGTGGGAATGCGGGCGATGCTCGGCAATCGTGACTGCGTGCCCATGGCCGTGTGCGCGTAGGTGTGACGCCACGCGCTGACTCTTGTGGAAGATCTCGATGGTCGTCGGTGTCGAGCGTACTTCCACCAGTTCTTGCACCAGGTTGTAAGGCACGCTGTAGTAGTTCGTGTCGAAGGCGATGTGATAGTCGATGTTGACGCGGGCTCGGGACCATTCGCTCAGGTCGAAGCGCTCTGCTGGCAATGGACTCAGGGCGGGTTTATCCACCGCCGTGAACTGGGTGGCCCTGGAGCCCTCGCGCTTACGGAATGGTCGCTGGTTGATGCGGTCGCGAAGCTCCCGGATCGCTTGGTTTAACTCCTCAATCGAGAAGAACTTCCGATTCCGCAGCGCCGCGATGATCCAACGCTCGGCTAACTGAACGCCCGATTCGACTTTGGCCTTGTCGCGGGGCTTGTATGGCCGCGCCGGAACCACTCCGATGCCGTAGTGCATGGCCATCTCCTGATAAGTTGGGTTCAGATCGGGATCGTAGCGGCAGGCTTTGGTCACGCCGGTCTTGGTGTTGTCCGGCACCACCAGCTTTGACACGCCGTTATAGAACTCAAAGGCCCGCACGTGAGCGCCGATCCAGCTTGCCAACTGCTCGTCGGCAGTGGCTTCTGCGTAGGTGTAGGAACTGGCGCCCAGCACGGCAACGAACAGATGCGCCTGCTGCACCGGACCACCACGCGGATCATGGATCGGAATCGTTGTTCCTGCCCAATCCACGAACAGCTTCTCGCCGGCCTTGTGCTCCTGTCGCAACACCAAATCCTGTTTCCGCCGCCACCGCTGGTACAGCTCGCAGAAGCGACTGTACTGGTAGCCGTCGGGATTCGCCTGCCGGTACTCCTCCCAAAGCAACTGTTGCGTCACGTGTGAATGTTGCTGCCGCTGCCGATGAAGATCGGCGAAGTCGGGCATGGGAGCACCGTCGGTCGGCTGCGCGGCGGTCCGCCGAACAACGCCGCCTCCAAGCGGTCATCGTCCCACTCGGGTCCGAGCGGCCATGTGATCTTGGCAGCTTGGGCTCGTTGCAGGTACTCATGAGCGGTGCCGAGGCCAATCGAGCAACTTCGGGCGATCTGCCGCAACCCCAGGCCCACATCAAACTTCAATCGAAGAACTTCTTTGATCTTGCGCACGGACAATCTCCTGGCTGGCAAGCTGATCCTCCCTTTCGAGGGGAGGCTGCCTGCCATTGTGTTGTCCAGCGCTACTTACGTGCCTGTGGGAATCATTCCGGCGAAGCCGAACACGATTCCGGGATCGGCCTGAAACTGTTCGGCTTCATCCCGGAACCGGTGTTCACCTTCATCCCGGAATCCTGTTCGGGATCATCCCGGAACACCGTTCGGAATCATCCCGGAATCGCGTTCACCTTACCCCGGATTCCCCAAGTTTGGAAGTCCAGTGGGGACCCAGATATCCCTTCGATGAGCGCCACGAATTCGACGCGCCGGATATCGGCATGTTGTTTCCCCAACTCCCGATCGATAGCGTCCAAGGACCGCCCCATAAAGATTGCGGCCGATGATCTTGGGGTTCGCGCGCTCCAACGCCAACCTGTCTAGCGTCGGATCACCAGCCGGGTGGCGCATGACGGTCTTATACTGAGGACACCTTGCTGACTGACGAGCCGGAAATCGATTCGAGCCTGCACGATGAAGATGATCACCCCATGGTGGTTCTCACGCGAGTTGAGTACACGCTTGATCGACCGCCTCGAGCAG
>JBELAG010000063.1:0-20349 GCA_049509055.1 Solirubrobacteraceae bacterium | reverse complement strand
ACCCGATCCCACGGCACTCCGAGGCTCTCGACCAGGTACAGCTCGAGCAGCCGGTGATGGCGGATGACCTCGAGCGCGACGCGCCGCCCGGCGTCGGTCAGCAGCACCCCGTGGTAGGGACGGTGGGTGACCAGGCCGAGCTCGCCGAGCCGCTTGACCATCCCCGACGCGGACGCCGCGGTGACCCCGAGGCGCTCGGCCAGCGCGGTCGTGCTGACCGACCGGGAACCGCGGCCCTCGAGGGCGTAGATCGCCTTCGCGTAGTCCTCGACGGCGGGTGAGCGAAGCGACAATGATTCTCTGGCGACAGACATTTCAAATTATGGTAGCCCTAAATTCGGATTCCGTTGATTGATATTTCGTTTTTCTGGTCGGGTCGGGCGCGAGCGGCCCGCGGACCCGATCGGCGGCGCTCCTATCCTTGTGTTCCGTGACGTCACCCGATGTCCCCGACCCCGGCTATCTCGCCGTCACCGAGTCGTGCGGGCTCGTGGACCGATCCGAGCGCGGCAAGCTCGCGCTGTCCGGCGCCGATGCGAAGGCGTTCCTGCAGGGGCAGGTCTCCAACGACGTCGAGGCCCTCACGCCCGGGTGCGGCTGCTATGCGACGTTCCTCACCCCCAAGGGCAAGATGCTCGGCGACATCCGGATCCTCGACGCCGGCGACGAGCTGCTGCTCGACACCGAGCGGGTGTCGCTGCAGGAGCTGTTCAACATGATCCGCCGCTTCAGCCTCGGCTACGACGTGGAGCTGCACAAGCGCACCGTGCAGCGGGGGCTGCTGTCGCTGATCGGCCCGCGCGCTGCCGCGGTCGCCGGCGTGACCGGGCTGCCGAGCGCCGAGGACTCCCACGTCGTGGCGCAGATCGGCCCGATCGCGGCGCGCGCGATCCGCACCGACACCGGGATCGACCTGCTGTGCGACGCCGACGCGACCGCCGCGCTGAGCACCGCGCTGCTGGACCGGGGCGCCCGGCCGGTCTCCGCCGCGATCGCCGACTGCCTGCGGATCGAACGGGGGCGCCCGCGGTACGGGATCGACCTCGACGACAGCGTGATCCCCCAGGAGGCCGATCTCAACGGCCGCGCGGTGTCGTTCACCAAGGGCTGCTACGTCGGCCAGGAGACCGTCGCCCGGCTGTTCTACCGCGGCAAGCCCAACCGCCAGCTGCGCGGCCTGCGCCTGTCGGTGCCGGCGCCGACCGGGTCGGAGATCAGCTTCGGCGACCGGGTCGTCGGCCGGTTGGGAAGCGTGGCCGAGTCTCCCGCGCTGGGGCCGATCGCCCTCGCGCTCGTGCGCCGCGAGGCGCCGCCCGGCTCACACGTCGCCGTCGGCGCCGATGCGATCAAGGCGGTCGTCGTCGAGCTGCCGTTCGCCGACTGACCGGGCCGGGGCGACAAAGGCCCGCAGCGCCGCGCGGTCGGGCGCCGGGCGCAGCGCCAGCTGCGGCGCCTCGGGGTGCGAGGCCAGCCAGCTGTCGATGATCCTCAGCTCGTCGATCTCGCCGGGCGGGACGTGGGCGCCGAGTTCGCCCGCGCGGCCCTCGCGCGACAGCGCCGCGGCGGTGCGCGCCTGCAGCGCGGCGAGCTCGCCGGTCAGCGGCCCGTGGTCGACCAGCCGGCCGCCGATCAGCCAGAACCCCTCGAGCTCGTCGCGCGCCGGATGAGCCGCCAGGATCAGGCGGGGCCGGGCGTGGGTGGCCTGCAGCACCCCGCCGAGCCGGTCGAGGATCGTCGCCAGCCGCCGGGCCCGCCGGCGCAGCGCTTCGGCGCGCTCGAACCGCTGCTGGGCCGCGGCGGCGCGCATCTGGCCCCAGACGTGCTCGACGATCGTCCGCTGGGCGGGGCCGGCGACGAACAGCGCCAGCACCTCGTCGAGCCGGCGGCGGTAGAGGTTGGGGTCGAGATCGCCCAGGCAGGGCGACAGGCAGCGACCCATCTGGCCGTAGGCCGACGGATGCTCGCGGCGCGGCAGCCGCCGCCCGCAGTGGCGCAGCCCGAACAGCGAGTCGAGCTGCTCGACGAGCTCCGTCGCCAGGCGCCGGCCGCGCACCGGGCCGACGGTGACCGCGTGGCCGGGCGCGGGGTCGGAGGCCACCTCGAGGATCGGATACGGGATGTCGAGGCGGCAGCGGATGTAGACGAGGCGGTCGTCGCGGCGGGTCAGCCGCGTGTTGCCCGGCGGCGCGAGCTCCTTGATCAGCCGGTTCTCGAGCACGAGCGCCCCGAGCTCTGACCCGGTCGTGCGGTAGTCGACGATCGCGGCGTGCGCCGTCCACGCCGCGGGCGGCGACGACGGCGCGAAGTGCGCCCGCGCGCGCCCGCGGATCGACACCGACTTGCCGACGTAGAGCACGCGGCCGGCCTGATCGCGGAACAGGTAGACGCCTGGGTCCTGCGGCAGCTGCGCGAAGTCGGGCTCGGGGTCACGGCGCCGGCGCGCGATCGAGACCTTCGCGTCGGGCTTGCGCGGACGGCGCCGGCGCCGGGGGGCGAGCAGCGCCAGCGCCTCGGCGACCGTCCCGGCGTGCGCGCACAGCCGCGGGAACAGCGCGCACAGGACGCGCGCGCACGTCTCGGCGTCGGCGAGCGCGCGGTGGGCGAGCTCCACCTCGATCCCGAGCGCGTCGGCGAGCACGCCGAGCCCGCGGCGGTCCTGCAGCGGCAGCAGCGAGCGCGCGAGCGCGGCGGTGCAGATGACCGGGGGATCGGGCCAGACGGCGCCGATCCGATCGAACGCCTGGCGCAGGACACGGCGGTCAAACGGCGCGTTGTGGGCGACCATCACCCGCCCCTGCAGGCGATCGCGCAGCGCCGGCAACACGTCCTCCAGCGACGGCGCCGTGTCGACCATCGCCTGGGAGATCCCCGTCAGCCGCTGGACGCCGCGCCGCAGCGGGGCGCTCGTACGGCACAGCGAGCTCCACCGGTCGTGCAGCTCGCCGCCGCCGACGAGCACCGCGCCGACCTCGGTCAGCTCGCAGCGCTCGCCGCCGAGGCCGTTGGTCTCGGTGTCGACGACGAGGAACTCGGCCGTCGCCACGGGCGCGGAGAGCAGCTCCATCCGCCCGTGATACGCACTGCGGCGGACGGAGTGCACGCGATCGTGCGAGACCGCGCGTGATCCGCAGGACCGTCCGGGGCCCGCCGCGGTGATCCGCGGAGAATCCCCGACCGCACACCCGGGTAGCATCGCAACTGTCCTCTAGGGAAGGAGTCGTTACATGACAGCCGTCGCCCCCGACACCGAGAGACTGCGCGAGCTCGACGCGGACACCCGCCAGGCATGGACCGCGTACAGCGATCGGGTGCGCGAACTGACCGGCGCGGAGTATGAGCGCGTCGAGTCCGAGTCGTGGACCGAACTGCAGAACGAGCTGCGCCGTCTGGACCACCAACGCGAGGAGCTGCGCTCGCACGCCGTCTAGGTGCCCGCCACCTCGCGCGTCATCCGACGCGAGCGTGACTGTCCGCTCGCGTATGCTCGCGGGGCGGCGCAGGGACAGCTCTGCGACCGCGGTCCGACCATGGAGAGGACGACCGGCGGCTACGCGATGCGCATCAGGACGATCGGAATTCTGGCGACCGGCGCCATGGCCGTCGCCGCCTGCGGCAGCGCGGGGAGCCAGTCTCCCTCCCGTCCCCGCGCCCCGACGCCGGTGAACCTCACCGTCTACGTCAACGACTCCCGCGTCCTGGTCTCGCCCTCCTCGCTCGGCGCGGGGCCCGTGCTGTTCATCGTCACCAACCAGGCGAGCGCCTCCGAGTCGCTCGCGATCTCGGCGTCGGGCTCCTCCACACCGCTGGCCAGCACCGCGCCGATCAACCCGCAGGGCACCACCCAGGTGCAGGTCGACGTCGCGCCCGGCGAGTACACGATCGCCACCGTCCCGCACGCCGCCACCGAGGCCGACGTCTCGCGCCTGGCGCCGATCCAGCCCGCCCGCCTCCACATCGGCCGCGAGCGCCCCAGCGGCGACAACAACCTGCTCCAGCCGTAGAGATCGCCACGGTTCCCGGGCCGTTGCCCGCAGACCGGCGGCCATCTGGGGAGTGGTCTTTTTTGCTGCATATAGGCCTAAAAAAGACCTCTCCCTCCCTTCGCCCCCCCGGCCCCGCGCCCGAGCCCGAGCCCGTCCCCCGCACGGCCACCCCTGCAGCCGCAAATTGCTTGCGGTTGCGCAAACAGAACTTGCGTGCAATACTTGCATGCGTGCAAGCAAGCGCTTCACACGCCGTGTCGAACGCCGCAGATGCCGCCGCTCACGCGGATGCGGACGGCCCCGTCCGGGCGCTGGCCGGCGACCTCTACGCGCTCGTCGTGTTCGTGCACAAGCACTGCAACGCGGACCTGTTCGAGGCGATGCGGGTGCTCGACCTGTCGATGACGCAGCTCAAGCTGCTGCATCAGCTCGAGGACGCCGGCCAGGAGATCACGCTCAAGGAGGCCGCCGAGCGGCTGCCGCTGTCGCTGCCGGCGGCGAGCCGGACCGTCGAGGACCTCGTCCGCCGCGGGATCGTCGAGCGCCACGAGGACGTCACCGACCGCCGGATGAAGCGCATCAGCCTGACCGACGACGGGCGCTCGGTGATCCGGCAGGTCAACGCCGCGCGGCTCACCGGCCTGGAGCGCTTCGCACACACCCTCAACGATGACGAGCGCGCCGTGCTCTCGCGAGCGCTGGCGGAGCTGATGCGCCGCCCCGACGTCGCCGTCTGCCGACCGGAAGGACGCCGCACGCCGTGACCCAACGTCTCCTCGCCCACCGCCACCGCCTGATCACCGACGACAACAGCCGCTGGTGGACGCTCGGCGCGATGTGCTTCGCGCTGTTCATGATCATGCTCGACAACACGGTGGTCAACGTCGCGCTGCCGTCGATCCAGCGCGACCTCCACGCGTCGCTGTCGGCGCTGGAGTGGACGGTCAACGCCTACACGCTCACCTTCGCGGTGCTGCTGGTCACCGGCGGACGGCTCGGCGACATCTTCGGGCGCCGGCGGATGTTCCTGTTCGGCGTGCTGGTGTTCGGCGCCTCGAGCGCCGCGATCGGCTTCGCCCCCTCCGACACCGTGCTCGTCGCCTTCCGCGCGGTCCAGGGCATCGGCGCCGCGTTCATGATGCCCGCGACGCTGTCGATCATCACCCAGGCGTTCCCCCCGCACCAACGCGGCACCGCGATCGGCACCTGGGCGGGCGTCAGCGCGCTCGCCCTGGCGATCGGCCCGGTCCTCGGCGGGTTTCTCACCCAGCAGGTCAGCTGGCGGGCGATCTTCTTCATCAACCCGCCGATCGCGCTGATCGCCGTCGCCGTGACGCTGTTCGCCGCCCGCGAGTCCCGCGACGAGACGGTGGCGCGCCGGGTGGACTACGCCGGGATCGCGGCGATCACCGTCGGGCTGACCGCGATCGTGCTGGCGCTCGTGGAGGGCAACACCTGGCACTGGGGCTCGGCCCGGGTGCTGATCCTGCTGGCCGCCGCGCTCGTCGCGGTGATCGCCTTCCCGGTGATCGAGCTGCGCAGCGACGCGCCGATGGTCGACTTCGGCTTCTTCCGCTCGCGCACCTTCCTGGGCGCCAACCTGGTGGCGTTCATCGTCTCCTTCGCGATGCTCGCGCAGTTCTTCTTCCTCGCGCTCTACATGCAGAACATCCTGCACTACTCGCCGCTGCAGACCGGCGTGCGCTTCCTGCCGGCCACCGTGATGATCATCTTCATGGGACCGCTGGCGGGGCGGCTCACCGACCGCGTCGGCTCGCGGATGCCGATGGCGCTGGGGCTGCTGACGGTCGCGGTGGCGCTGTTCATCCAGTCGCGCCTGACCGTCCACACCGGCTACACGCTGCTGTTGCCCGGCTTCGTGCTGATGGGCCTCGGGATGGGGCTGACGATGTCCCCGATGAGCACGGCGGCGATGAACGCCGTCGACCGCACCAAGGCGGGGGTCGCCTCCGGGGTGCTGTCGATGAGCCGGATGGTGGGCGGCACCTTCGGGGTGGCGGTGATGGGCGCGCTGGTGACCGCGATCGGGAAGTCCAAGATCGACCAGGGCCTCCCCCGCCTCCCGGCGGCGACGCGGTCGGCGATCGCCGATGCGCTCGGCGCCGGCAGCGCCCCGACCGGTCACACGGCGCCGCACGTGGTCGCCGTCGTGCGCGACGCCTTCGTCTCGGCGCTCGGCGTCGGGCTGACGATCGGCGCGGGCGTGACCCTGCTCGGAGCCGCGGTCGCGCTGACGCTGATCCGGCGCACGGCACAGGCGGATCCGGCGCCGGTGGCGCCCGGAACGCCGGCCGCCGAGGTCCCGTCCGCCGCCGGCGAGCTGACGCACGTCTGATCGGCGCCGGCGCCGCCGCTCGGTACTCTGCACCGGGACCCGGGAACGGTCGCGTACCGAGTACGATCCGTGGGGACGTCGATCAGGAGGATGTGAGGCGAATGGCCGTCGATCTCAATCAGGTGGCGCACATAGAGAGTGAGCCGGGCGAGCTCCCGCCGACGATGTCGGCATGGGTGATTCGCGAGGACCGCCTCGGCGAGCCGCTGGACGCCTTCCAGCTGGAGGAGATGGAGGTCCCCGAGCCGGGCGCCTTCGAGGTGGTCGTCCGGGTGATGGCGGCGGGCGTGAACTTCAACAACGTGTGGGCCGCGCTCGGCGAGCCGATCTCGGTGTTCCGCTACCACCCCAACGAGGACCATCACATCGGCGGCTCCGACGCCTCCGGGATCGTCTGGAAGGTCGGCGAGGGCGTCACCCGGTGGCATCCGGGCGACGAGGTGGTGATCCACTGCAACCAGGCCTCCTATGAGGACCCGGAGGTCCACGGCTTCGATCCGCTCGCGGCGCCCAGCCAGCAGATCTGGGGCTATGAGACGAGCTGGGGCTCGTTCGCGCAGTTCTGCAAGGTCCAGGCCCAGCAGCTGCTGCCCAAGCCCAAGCACCTCGCCTGGGAGGAGGCCGCCTCCTACGGCCTGACCTACTTCACCGCCTATCGGATGCTGATGGACCGCTGCCGCCTGCAGGCCGGCCATCGCGTGCTGATCTGGGGCGCGGCCGGCGGGCTGGGCGTGTTCGCCACGCAGCTGTGCGCGCTCACCGGCGCCGACGCCGTCGGCGTCGTCTCCAGCGCGGAGAAGGGCAGGCTGGTCGAGCAGCTCGGGGCGATCGGCACGATCAACCGCAACGAGTTCACGGGCATGATGCGCCGCGGCGGCGAGACCGCCGACGAGGAGCGCGCCCGCTTCAAGGAGTCCCGGCGCTTCTGCAAGGCGATCGAGGAGATCCTCGGGGGGCCGCCGGACATCGTCTTCGAGCACGTCGGCCAGGCGACGTTCCCCACGTCGGTGCTGGCGGTCAAGCCGTTCGGCAAGGTCGTGATCTGCGGGGCAACGTCCGGATACCAGCTCGACTTCGACGTGCGCTATCTGTGGATGCGCCAGAAGGAGATCATCGGCTCGCACTTCGCCAACGCCTGGGAGGCGACCAAGGCCAACGAGCTCATCCAGGAGTCCAAGATCCGGCCGGTCCTCTGGCAGACGATGGGCTTCGACGGCGTCGCCCAGGCGCACCAGCTGCTGCGTGACAACCGTCACCTCGGCAAGATCGCGATCCTGGTCGGCGCCACCGAGGAGGGCCAGGGCAAGACGGCGGATGGCCCCGGAGCGATCCGGGCGGAGGTGGGAGCGTAGAGATGGCCGATCTCGTCTGGGTCCAGTGGTACGCGACGGTTCTGCGCCAGGACTCGTTCGCCGCCGAGGTGGCGGCGATCGCGCCGGTGGCGCTGCGCTACGGCGCGACCCAGTACCAGGTGCACGTCAACAACGATGATCGCTACCGGATCACCCAGATGTCGTGGTTTGACACCAAGAGCGACTGGTACCGCTACTGGGACGGCCCCGAGCTGATCGAGTTCCGCGCCCGGAACCTGGGCCGCTACCAGGTCCCGATCACCTACGCGTGGGCCGACGAGATCGCCGCCGGCGCGCTCGGCCCGCAGGTCCCCGAGCCCGAACTGCGACCGGCCCCCGAGCCCCAGCCGCAAGCGGCCGCCTGACCGCCAGGACCTACTCCGGACCGCCGCCCGACCCGACGGCGCGCAGCGCGACCTCCAGCCAGAAGCGCGAATCCGGGTCGTCGAGCTGATCGCCGAACAGCTCGCGCAGTCGACCAAGCCGGTAGCGGGCGGTCTGGGGATGGATGCCGAGTCGCTCGGCGACCTGACCGAGGCGGCCCTGCTCGGCCAGCCATGCCCGCAGCGTCGCGTCGAGGCGGCGCCGGGGTCCCGGTGACAGCTCGGCCAGCGGCGCCAGCCGGTCGGCGGCGAGCTCGGCGGCCAGCCCCGGATCGCCGCGCAGCAGCAGCTCCCCGGCGCGCTCGCGGGCCGCGATCAGGCCCGGCTCGGGCCCGGCGAGCTCCATCGCGGCCTGAGCCCGGGCGAAGCTGATCCGCGCCTGGGTCCAGTCGACGGTCGTGCCCAGCCCCGCTCGCGCACCGGCATCGACGACCGCGCGCTCCACCGCGGCACGCCGTCCCGGGGCGTCGGGGTCGGCGACCAGCGCGCAGATCAGCTCGCCGATCGACTCGCTGATCGTGCCCGCCGGCAGGTGCGCCGCGGCGACCTGGGGACGGCCGCCGATGATCGCCACCGCGGCGAGGGTCCGCGGCAGTGGCCAGCCCGCGTCGGCGGCCGCCGCCTGGACGACGTCGGGATCGGCGGGCAGGTCGCGGACGAGCATCCGCACGAGCCGGCGTCGGCGCAGCTGGGCCTCGCCGGCGGCGATCGACTGCGCCTGGGCGTAGCCGTCGGCCGACTCGGCCGACAGCCCGTCGATGTAGGCGAAGATCGATTCGGCCAACAGGTAGAGCGTGTCGGGCTCCAGCCCGGCCGCCACGCCCGCGGCGGCGAACCGCCGCCACGCCACACGGGCGCCGACCCGGTAGGCGCTCAGCAGCGATTCGAGGCTGCGCCCGGCCCGCATCTCGCCGCGACCGAGCGCGCTGTAGACGTCGAGCCGCTTGACCGGGCCGCCGGCCTCGATCTCGGCCAGGAAGTGGCGCAGGGCCTCGGTCACGCCGGCCCGCACCCCCTCGCCGAACGGGCCCTCGAGCGGCCGCGCGTAGGCCGGCACGGTCGCGACCGCGTCGATGATCTCGCGCGCGACGTCGCCGAGCGCGGGGCGCAGCGCCCCCGCGATCACCGGGTTGAGGTCGTGCCAGGGCTGGTCGGACATCGTTCATACCCAATCTATAAGTTCGCGCGCCGAAATCATGCGTAAGCGCGGAGAAAATTGAGTGTGGGGAATGTATTGTCGGTCGGCTGATGAGCCGTACTCACAGGATCGCGAACCTGATCGGCGTGCCGCTGCCGCTGGTCGGCGTGATCGTCGCGATCGTGCTGCTGTGGAACCGGGCAGTCGGGCCGCTCGAGGTCGCGCTGCTGGTCGGCCTCTACATGCTGTCGGCGTTCGGGATCACGCTCGGCTTTCATCGCATGTTCACCCACCGCGCGCTCGAGGCGTCGCGCCCGTTGAAGGCGGTGCTCGGCGTGCTCGGCTCGATGGCCGTCGAGGGATCGGTGATCACCTGGGTCGCCGACCATCGCAAGCATCACGCGTTCACCGATCAGCCCGGCGATCCGCATTCCCCCCACCTCAGCGGCCCGGGCTTCGTCGGCGCCGTCAAGGGCCTGTGGCATGCCCACGTCGGCTGGCTGTTTGAGACCGTCGGCACCGCGGACCGCAAACGCTTCGCGCCCGACCTCGTCAAGGACGGGATGGTCCGGGCAGTCGACCGGCTGTTCTGGCTGTGGGTGACGATGGGCTTCGCGATCCCATTCGCGCTCGGCTGGCTGATCGGCGGCAGCATCGGCACCGCCCTCACCGCGCTGCTGTGGGGGGGCTTCGTCCGGGTGTTCCTGCTGCACCACGTGACCTGGTCGATCAACTCGGTGTGCCACTTCTTCGGCCGTAAGCGCTTCGACGTCGATGACGAATCGACGAACGTGTTCTGGCTCGCGCCGCTGTCGATGGGCGAGGCCTGGCACCACAACCATCACGCCTTCCCCACCTCCGCCTTTCACGGCCTGCGCTTCTGGGAGCGGGTCGCCGACCCGACCGGGCTGCTGATCGCAATGCTGGAGAAGCTGGGGCTCGTCTGGGACGTCGTGCGGGTCAGCCCCGACCGCCAGGCGGCCAAGACGCTGCCGCCTTCCGCGCCCGGCGCGGCGCTGCCGGTCACGCGCGCCTGAGCGGACCGCGGCCGCCGCGGTCCAGCCGGCCGGCCGAGCGTGTCCGCCGGCGGCGGGGTCAGCCGGCTTCCAGCGGGCCCATCGTCAGGCCGGCGTCGTCGAGTTGCTCCCAGTAGCGCTCGGCATCCTCGCGCTCACCGCTCCACACGATCGCGCAGCCGGTGTGATGGATGCGGTCGGCCATCCGGTAGCCGTCGGCCAGGCCGAGACCGGGGATCACCCGGGCCAGCGTCTCGGCCACGTGGTCGAACGTGTTGTAGGAGTCGTTGAGCACCACGACACGCCACAGGCCGCCGAGGTCACCGCCCGGACCGCGCGTGCGAGGCAACTCGACCGTCTGCGACATCGCCTCCAGCATACCGGCGCCGGGCCGTCGTGGGACCGTTCAGGCGCCCGCGCGCTTGCTCCAGTAGCGCTCGTATCCGGCGTACAGCTGCTCCACCGGCGCCGCCTGCTGGTAGGTGACGGCCAGATCGGGATCGCCGTCGCTGAGGATCCGCTCCCGGACGGTGGCGATGAAGCGATCGCGACCGCCGTCGCGCGCCAGCGCCGACCACTCGTCCAGCCGCGCGCCGAGCTCGTCGAGCTGCTGCTCGGGGTCCCCGCCCTCGCCGAAATGGGTCATCGCCAGCCGCGTCGGATGCCACGCGCGGATCCGGGCGATCGACTCGTGCCACGCCTCGATGTCGATGTCGGGCGGCGGGGTCGGGGGGATCGTCATCGTCGTCGGCCTGATCCGCACGCCGCCGACATCGCCGACGTAGGCGGTGCCCTCGTGGAGGTAGGAGACGTGGTGCGAGGCATGGCCGGGCGTGTAGGCGACCTCGAAGCGGTCGCCGTGGATGCGCTCGCCGCCCGACAGCACCTCGAGATGGTCGGCCGGGACGGGCAGCATCTCGCCCCACAGCCGCTCCATGTCGTCGCCGTAGAGCCGGCTGGCGCTGTCATACAGCCGTGACGGGTCGACCAGGTGGCGCGCGCCGCGCTCGTGGACGTAGACGCGCAGGTCGGGCCAGCGCGCCACGAGCGAGCCGGTCGCGCCCGCATGGTCGAGGTGGATGTGGGTGAGCAGGACGGCGGCCGGGCGCTCGGCGCCCAACGCGTCCAGCAGCACCGGCAGGCACGAGCTCGGCCCGGGATCGACGAGCACGTCGCCGACCTGCCAGCACGCGATCACGCGCGCGCGACCGAGGTGCATGAGATCGATCACCCGGGACATCGGCGACGAGCGGCTAGTGATCCCGGCCGCGAGATCGAGGCACGAACGGTCTCCGGTCAGCGCCAGAAGCGGCGGTGGGCGGCCTGGGATGCCGGCGGGATCACGCTGGGGGACCGGCCGCCCGGGGCCGGGCGCTCGCCGGCGGGCCCGTCGTCGTCGTCCTCGCGGTCGCCCGGGACGAGCGGGTGGAACGCGACCGTGCGCTCGGTCTCGCTGTCGCGCGGTCGCTCCGGCTCGGCGATCGGCGGCTCGAGGTCGTCGCGGGGCGTCTGGACCCGGGTGACCGGCTCGAACTCGGGCGGCTCGGGCTCGACGGCCCGCACCTCGGGCTCAGCGGCCCGCCGCTCGGGTTCGGCGATCGGCGGCTCGGTCTCGGGCTGGGCGACGAGCGGTTCGGTCACCGACGCGCCGCGGTCGGCCACGGCGTACTCGGGCGGCTCGGCGACCGGATCGTCGGGCTCGGCGTCGAACCCGCGCGCCGCGCCCCGCGCCCCGGCCTCCGGCTCGCTGCTGCGGTCGGCCGACGGGCTCGTCCCCGGCGCGCGAGCGGCGTCTTCGTCGTCGTCGGGGAAGCGCTGGGCGGCGGATCGGGCGAGCGCGAGCAGCTGCCCGGCGAGATCCTCGGCGTCGGCGACGATCCGCTGGCGCTCGAGCCAGATCCGGTCGGTGTCGGCGTCGAGCTCGCTGACGCGGCGCTCGGCCGCCGCGGCGATCTGCGCGGCCTCGGCCCGCGCCTGCTCGAGCCGGTCCTCGGCCTCGCTGCGCGACTGCGCGGTGATCTGCTCGGCGGTCTCGTGCGCGCGCTGCAGGATCCCGGAGATCTGCTCGCCGACCCGCTCCAGCGCGCGGCGCACCGCGGCCTCCGGCGAGCGCGTCGCCTGCAGCTCGGCGACGAGCCGGCGGGTGTGGCGCACGTACTCGTCGACCGCGACCCGCTCATAGCCGCGCAGAGCCACGGCGAAGTCGGCGTGAATCGTGGCGAGCGGGTCCTCGGGCAGGTCGTAAAGCGGCTGGGTGATCTCCTGGAGGATCGCGTGCTCGGTGGCGGCAGAGCTCTGATCGGGCATTTGATTGACGGTCATTGTCGCAGGTGCGACGGACGCGCCCGCGCAGGGTGGCCGGCAGGCGCGGGCGAGCAGGGCGGCCGCAGGGCGGGCAACGACCACTCTCCTTACAATGTCCCCATGGCCGAGACCACGTCGCCCCGGCTCCCGGAGCCGTCTCCGCGACTTCCCGAGCGTGACCGTCCGTGGCTGATGCGGACCTACGCCGGCCATTCCGACGCCAAGCGCTCCAACGAGCTCTACCGGCGCAACCTGGAGAAGGGTCAGACCGGCCTGTCGGTGGCCTTCGACCTGCCCACGCAGACCGGGTATGACCCCGATCACGAGCTCGCGCGCGGCGAGGTGGGCAAGGTCGGTGTCTCGATCGCGCACGTGGGCGACATGCGGACGCTGATGGACGGGATCCCGCTCGATCAGATGAACACCTCGATGACGATCAACGCCACCGCGGCCTGGCTGCTGGCGCTCTACATCGTCGCCGCCGAGGAACAGGACCCGCCCACTCCGCAGTCCGAGCTGCAGGGGACCACGCAGAACGACATCCTCAAGGAGTACCTCAGCCGCGGCACCTACGCCTTCCCGCCCGCACCCAGCATGCGGCTGATCGCCGACACGATCGCCTACACGGTGACCCACGTCCCGAAGTGGAACCCGATCAACATCTGCTCCTATCACCTGCAGGAGGCGGGCGCCACGCCGGTGCAGGAGATCGCCTACGCGATGAGCAACGCGATCGCCGTCCTGGACGCGGTCCGCGGGCGGATCGGGGGCGACGAGGAGCTGATGGGCAGCGTGTTCGGGCGGATCTCGTTCTTCGTCAACGCGGGGGTGCGCTTCGTCGAGGAGCACGCCAAGCTGCGCGCGATGGCCGAGCTGTGGGACGAGCTGGGTCGCGTGCGCTACGGGGTGCAGGACGAGCGCCACCGCCGCTTCCGCTACGGCGTCCAGGTCAACTCGCTCGGCCTCACCGAGGCTCAGCCCGAGAACAACGTCTACCGGATCGCGCTGGAGGCGCTGGCGGTCACGCTCGGGCGCGACATCCGCGCCCGCGCCCTGCAGCTGCCGGCGTGGAACGAGGCCCTCGGCCTGCCCCGCCCGTGGGACCAGCAGTGGTCGCTGCGCCTGCAGCAGGTCCTCGCCTACGAAACCGACCTGCTCGAGTATCCCGACATCTTCGAGGGCTCGAAGGTGATGGAGGGCCTGACCGCGGAGCTCGTGGCCGGCGCGCGCGCCGAGATGGCGCGGGTGGCCGAGTTCGGCGGCGCGGTCGACGCGGTCGACTACATGAAGTCGGCGCTGGTGGAGTCCCACCGCGAGCGGTGGCGGCGGATCGAGTCCGGCGAGCTCACCGTCGTCGGCATGAACCGCTTCCAGAGCACCGAGCCCTCGCCGCTGACCGCCGACGCCGACGGCGGCATCCTCGTCGTCGATCCGGCGGTCGAGGCCCAGCAGCGCGCCGCGCTGACCGAGTGGCGGGCCCAGCGCGACCAGGCGGCCGTCGACGCGGCGCTCGCCGAGCTGGCCCGGGTGGCACGCGCGGACGCCGAGAACATCATGCCCGCGACGATCGCCGCCGCGCGGGCCGGCGTCACCACCGGGGAGTGGTCGCAGGCGCTGCGCGACGTGTTCGGCGAGTACCGCGCGCCGACCGGCGTCGGCGAGGCGGCCTCGGTCTCCGGCGAGGACCTGTCGGAGTTGCGCGACGAGGTCGAGCGCGTCAGCGCCGGACTCGGTCGCCGGCTCAAGTTCCTCGTCGGCAAGCCCGGCCTCGACGGTCACTCCAACGGCGCCGAGCAGATCGCCGTGCGCGCGCGCGACGCCGGCATGGACGTCGTCTACGAGGGCATCCGCCTCACCCCGCTGCAGATCGCGAGCTCGGCCGCGCAGGAGGGCGTCCACGTCGTCGGGCTGTCGATCCTGTCGGGCTCGCACGCCGAGCTGATCCCCGCGGTGCTGTCCGCGCTCCAGGATGCCGGCGCCGGCGACATCCCGGTCGTGGTCGGCGGGATCATCCCCGACAGCGACGCCGACGCGCTGCGCGAGTCCGGCGTCGCCGCCGTCTACACGCCCAAGGACTGGGACCTCAACCGGATGATGAGAGACATCATCGCGCTCGTGGGCGAGCGCAGCGACGACTCGGGCGCCGCCCCGGTCGGCGAGGCCGGACGCCGAGCGGGCGGCGTGCCCGAGGGCGTCGACACCGCCACGCCGGCTTGACCCCGGCCCCGCCCGCTCAGGGCGAAGGACGCAGGCTCGGCGCTCGCCTGCGCGACCGCGACCTCGCCGCCGCCGCGGCGACGCTCAACCTCGTCGAGAGCCGCACCGAGGCCGACCGCGCCGAGACCGCCGAGCTGCTGGCGGCCGTCTCGCCCGCGCAGCTCGGCCACGAGGCCCCCGCCCAGATCGTCGGCGTCACCGGCCCGCCCGGGGTCGGCAAATCCTCGCTGCTGTCGCGGCTGGTGGCGCACTGGCGCGCGCAGGGCCGCTCGGTGGCGGTGCTGGCGGTCGACCCGAGCTCACGCCGGTCCGGCGGCTCGCTGCTGGGCGACCGGGCGCGGATCGAGCGCGATCCCGCCGACGGCGCGGTGTTCATCCGCTCCACCGCGGCCGGTGAGCGCCTCGGCGGCCTGGCGCCGGCGACGCGCGCCGCGGCCACCGCGCTCGCCGCGGCGTTCGACGTGGTGGTGATCGAGACCGTCGGCGTCGGCCAGTCCGAGACCGAGATCGCCGACGTCGCCGACACCGTGGCGGTCGTCGTCCAGCCCGGCTCGGGCGACGTGCTGCAGTTCCTGAAGTCGGGGATCATGGAGATCCCCGACGTGCTGGTCGTGACCAAGGCCGACCTCGGGCCGACGGCGATCCGGGCGCTCGGCGACCTGCGCGCCGCGCTGCGCTCGCTGGGCTGCGCCGGCACGCGGGTGGTATCGGTCTCCTCGGTCGCGCCGCCGAGCGGGATCGCGGAGCTGGTGGACGCGCTCGACGCCCACTGGGCGACGCTGCAGCTCACCGACCGGCGCACTCACAGCCGCCGCCGCCACGCCCTCGCCGACTTCGTCGCCGAGCACGGCGAGCGCGGGCTGCGTGGGCTCGGCGGCCGGCGCGAGGCGCAACGCTGGCTCGATGCGCAGGACCCGGCGCTCGACGTCGGCTCGCTGACCCGCGGGCTCGAGGGCCGGGCGGCGCGACCGGCATGAGCTCGACCTCGCGGATCCTGCTGCCCGCGCAGCCGCTGACCGACGGCGACACGTCGCTGCGCCCGTGGCGCGACTCCGACCTCGACGCGCTCGTGGTGGCCTGCCAGGACCCCGAGATCTCACGCTGGACGCGGGTCCCCTCTCCCTACGGACCGGCCGACGCGCGCGCCTACCTGCGCCAGCGCTACGACGCCGCGTTCGCCGGGCTGAGCGCGCCGTTCGCGATCGTCGACCGCTCCGGCGGGGAGCTGCTGGGGTCGATCTCGCTGCTGCGCTTCGCCTGGGAGCACGCCCGGGCCGAAGTCGGCTACTGGCTGGCGCGCCCGGCTCGCGGCCACGGCCACGCCACGCGCGCGGTGCGGCTGATCTGCGGCTGGGGCGTCGCGTCGCTCGGGCTGGAGCGGATCGATCTGCTCGCCGCCACCGGCAACCCGGGCTCCCAGGCGGTCGCCGAGCGGACCGGGTTCACCCGCGAGGCCGTCCTGCGCTCCTACATGCGCGCCACCCACGAGCGCCTCGACATGGTCGCCTTCGGACTGCTGGCCGGCGAGCCGATGAGCCGCTGATTGCGCTCCCCGCGCGGCTCAGCGCGGCGCGGCGAGCGAGCTCAGCCGCCAGCCCTGGCGGGTGTCGATCAGTCCGACGGTCTGCAGCGAGGCCGACTGCCCGCGGGCGGCGGTGAGGACGATCGCCGACGCGTGCCGGCCGGTGACCGAGACCCGGGAGATGCTGATCGTGGGATCCTCGACGCTGTCGACGAACGTCGCCATCGCCTGCTCGCAGCTCAGCCCGGCGGCGGTGAGGTGCCCGACGAGCGCCGGCGCGAGCACCTGCCCGCAGAGCGCCGCCGGGTCCCGGGCGGCGACGGCGTGGGCGAACTGCTGGAGCTTGGCCTGCACCTGATCGCTCGCCGAGGCCCCGCATCCGGACAGTGCATAGGCAGCGCCTAGGAGCACGATCCAGCGGGTGTCACGCATCGCGCCAAGGGTAGCCTGTAGGCAATGGATTGCGAGCCTCTGCGCGACGGACACGGCCGTCTGATCGGGGATCTGCGGGTGTCGGTGACCGACCGCTGCAACTTCCGCTGCCAGTACTGCATGCCCGCCGAGGGCCTGCCGTGGCTCGAGCGCGCGGAGGTGCTGAGCTTCGAGGAGATCGCCCGCCTGGTGGCGGTGTTCGCGTCGATGGGCGTCGGCGACGTGCGGCTGACCGGCGGCGAGCCGCTCGTGCGCCGAGACTTCCCGGTGCTCGCCGGGATGCTCGCCGCGATCGCCGACGTGCGCGAGCTGTCGGTGACGACCAACGGCTTCCTGCTGGCGCGCGACGCCGAGGCGCTCGTCCGCGCCGGCGTGGACCGCTTCAACGTGTCGGTCGACTCGCTGCAGCGCGACCGCTTCTACGAGCTCACCCGCCGCGACGCGCTCGACAAGGTGCTGCACGGCCTCGACGTGCTCGGCTCCTTCCCCGAGGCCCACCCGATCAAGGTCAACGCGGTGGCGATCCGCGGGTTCACCGAGCAGGAGGTGCTGCCGTTCGCCGAGATGGCGCGGCGCACCCCGTACGAGATCCGCTTCATCGAGTACATGCCGCTCGACGCCGACCGGGCGTGGACGCGCTCCCAGGTGCTCACCGGCGCCGAGATCCGCGACGCGATCCACGCCGTCCATCCGCTGGAGCCCGAGCCCCGCGAGCGCAACGCGACCGCCCGGGTGTACCGGTTCGCCGACGGCCGCGGCAGGGTCGGCTTCATCAACCCCGTCTCCGAGCCGTTCTGCGCGGACTGCAACCGCGTGCGGCTGACCGCCGACGGGCGGCTGCGCACCTGCCTGTTCTCGCTGCACGAGACCGACCTGCGCGGGCCGCTGCGGGCCGGCGCCGACGATGACGAGCTGGCCGAGGTGATCCGCGCCGCGGTGTGGCGCAAGGAGCTCAAGCACCACGTCGGCGAGCCGGGCTTCATCCAGCCCGAGCGCAGCATGTCGGCGATCGGCGGCTGACGCCTGATCGCGCCGGCGCCACGGCTCGTTAACGGGATCGCAAGCTTTCCGGAGCATCATCTGAGGTCACGATGCTGCTGTTGCTGCTGTTCGCGCTGATCGCCGGAGCCGGGACGGCGATCACCCCGTGCGTGCTGCCCGTCCTGCCGGCGCTGCTGTCGGCCAGCGCCGCCGGTGGCCGGCGGCGCCCGCTCGGCATCGTGCTCGGGCTCGCCGTCACGTTCACGATCGCGATCGTCGCGCTCGCCCAGCTGGTCAAGGGGGTGGGCCTGGCCGGCGGCGCCGCGCGGACCCTGGCGATCGTCGTGCTGATCGGCTTCGGCGTGATCCTGCTCGTGCCCGAGCTCGCCGAGCGCGTGCAGGCACCGCTGTCGCGGCTGGCGCGGTTCGGCCCCAAGACGCGCGGGACCGGCTTCCTCTCCGGCCTCGGCGTCGGCGGCGCCCTCGGGTTCGTGTGCGCGCCGTGCGCCGGCCCGATCCTGGCCGCGGTCACCTCGGTCAGCGCCTCCAGCGGAGCGTCGGCCAAGGTCGTGGCGGTCGCGCTTGCCTATGCAGTGGGGCTCAGCGCCGTGATGCTGCTCTACGGCCTCGGCGGCCGGGTCGTGCTCGAGCGGCTGCGCCGGCGGCTGCGCGGGCAGATCGTCGAGCGCACGCTCGGCGTCGTGCTGCTGGCCACCGCCGTGGTGATGGCCACCAACCTCGACGTGCGCTTCGAGGAGGCGCTGGCCAAGGACACGAGCCTGCCCGCCTTCCTGGTCGACCCGACGCGGGCGCTGGAGAACTCCGGCGCGGTGCGCAGCCGGCTGGCCGCGCTGCGCCCGCCGTCGCGGTTCGCGGTGCGCCAGAGCGAGCAGGCCAAGGCGACGCCGGCGGCCGCGCACGTCGGCGTGGCGATCCCCGGGGTGCAGACACCGTCGCTGCCCGACCTCGGAGCGGCGCCGGCGTTCACCGACAACCAGCGCTGGTTCAATACCCCCGGCGATGAGCCGCTCACGCTCGCCGGCCTGCGCGGCCACGTCGTGCTCGTCGACTTCTGGACCTACACCTGCATCAACTGCATCCGCACGCTCCCCTTCCTCAAGGGCCTGTATGCGACCTATCACCGCTACGGGCTGGAGATCGTCGGCGTCGAGACGCCCGAGTTCACCTTCGAGCAGGAGGCGGGCAACGTCGCGCAGGCGATCGCCTCCGACGGCCTGCGCTATCCGGTCGTCCAGGACAACCGCTACGGCACGTGGAACGCCTACCAGAACGAATACTGGCCGGCCGAGTACCTGATCGACGCCCACGGCGACGTCCGCCACACCCAGTTCGGCGAGGGCGACTACCGCCAGGACGAGGCCGCCGTGCGCGAGCTGCTGTTCGAGGCCGGCGCGCGCAGCCTGCCGCCGCCGATGACCGCCCAGGCGCTCATGCCCTCCGCGGGGCTCGGGACGCCCGAGACCTACCTCAACCCGGCCCGCGCCACCGGCTTCGCCCAGCAGCTGAAGTCCGGCATCCACTCCTATGCCGGGGTCGTCAACCCCGACGTCAACGAGTTCGGCCTGCACGGCACGTGGGACGCGACGTCGCAGTCGATCACGCCGCTGTCGGCGGGCGCGTCGATCACCGGCGGCTTCCAGGCCCAGCACGTCTACCTCGTGCTCACCTCGGCCGACGACGTCGCGCGGACCGTGCGGATCCTGCTCAACGGCCGCCCGATCTCCGCCCAGGACGCCGGCGCCGACGTCCACGACGGGCTCGTGACCGTTCAGGGGCAGCGCCTGTACTCCCTCGTGTCGCTGCCCGCCGACGAGCAGGCCGTGCTCACCGTCGACGTGCCGCCGGGCGTCAGCGCGTACGACTTCACGTTCGGCTAGTGACCACTAGTCGTGTCGCCGCCGGCGCACGGCGAGCAGCGCCTCGGCGGCGGCCAGGTCCTGCGGCGAGTTGACGTTGAACAGCGCGTCGGGGTCCTCGACGGTCAGATGCCGCGGGCCGATCGCCGCCACCGCGGCCTGCAGCGGCGCTGCCGCGGCGCGCGCCGCGCCCGCCAGGAGATCGGCCGCCGCGGGCTCGTAGCGGCCCAGCAGCGGCTGGGCGGCCCCCGACGCCGAGCAGGCGAGCACGGCGGGCGCCCCCCCGGCCGGCGCTCGCGTCAGGGCCCGCAGCACGGCCGGGGTGACGAACGGCAGATCGGACGCGCAGACGAGAACCGGTCGCCCGGCCGCCCGGCGCAGCGCGTAGAGCAGCCCGACGAGCGGATGGCGGGGCTCGGCGGGCTCCAGCCACACTTCGGCGCCGCACAGGCGTGCCGGCGGCGGAAGCGCGGTGCCGGGCTTGGCGACGACCGCCACGTCGGCGAGCACGGCGCTCATCGCGGCCAGCGGGTAGGAGATCAGCGGCCGCGAGCCGAGCATCGCCAGCGCCTTGTCGCCCCCCAGCCGCCGCCCCCGGCCGCCGGCCAGGACGACTCCGATCGGCGCCGGCGACGGGTCGCTCATCGCCGGCGAGCATAGGCCCCCGCCGGTCACGCGGCGGTCCGTCATAGAATCAACGCGATGGAGGGCTCAACCGAGGTCCGCAGCTGGTTGCGCTGCTACCGCTGCTGGTCTCAGAACCTGGAAGTCCAGGTGCATTACGAGGG
>JBELAG010000629.1:0-2536 GCA_049509055.1 Solirubrobacteraceae bacterium | reverse complement strand
ACTCGTGGGGGGTGATCTGGCCGTCGGCGACGTGCGCCTGCACGTCGTGGCGGTTGGTGAGGGTGTGCGCGAGCTGGCGCAGGCACCAGACGCGTTCGGCGAACACGATCACCTGCTCCTCGCCCGCGACGCCGGCGATTGTCTGCGCGGTGATCCCGCGCAGCAACGGCAGCCCGTCACCGCCGCCGCGCGCCGCCTCGGCGACGAGGCCCTGGCGGTGAAGCGCCGTGGCGAGCGCGGCCTTTGAGTGCGTCAGCGTCTCGGGGTCAACGCTCGCGTCCACATAGACGCCCACATTCCCGAGGACGATGCCTTGGGCGCGGGAGAGCTCGGCGAGCGCCTGTTTGAACAGGCCGGTGCCGGCTTCCAGGGTCTTGAGTTCGCGCAGCACCTCGATGAGCCGGTGGTAGGCGTCGCGGCCGCCTTGGCGGATCGCGTCCAGGAGTTCTTGGAGGGCGGGGTCGGGGTCGATCGCCAACGGCTGCGCGGGCCTCACGTCGGGCATCCAGGCGTGCATGTCCTGGCGGGTGACGCGGACGAGGTGGGGGCCGTAGTTGACGCGCAGCCGGTGCGCGTTGAGCTCGTCCATCAGGTCCCCGGCCTCGCGGGTGTTGAGCCGTTCGGTGATCATCGCGTCGTCGCCGACGGCGAGGCCGACGAGCACGTCGAGATGTTCGGCGCTCTTGCCCCGGGGGGTGGCGGTCAACAGCCAGCAGTCCGCCACGGCGCCGAACCGGACGAGCTTGAGGGCCTGGTGGGCGTCGGTCGCGGGGTTGGCGTAGCGGAGCGCCTCGTCGGCGATCAGCAGATGCCACGGGATGACCTGCAGGTCAGCGGGATGACGGTCAAGCACCCCGTTTGCCACTAGCACCACCCCGGCGCGGTCGAAGGCGCGGATCTGTCCGGCGGCCGGCCGGCGGTCGTCGAGGAGCAGCACCTCGACGTTCGGAGCCAGCGGCGGCAGCCCGCGGCCGGGCGCGCCGCGGGTGAGCTCGTCGCGCCACTGTCCCAGCAGCCGGCCTTCGGCGATGATCATCGCCCGCAGCCGGCGGGTGGTGGTTGCGCGTTGCGAGATCGCCCGACCGCTACTGACCGTTTTGCCAGATCCAACTTGGCTGGCGTCGACGCCGGAGCCGACGACTTTCAGCGCGGCGATCTCCTGCTGGCGGCCCAGCAGCACCGGGTCATCGGCCAGCGACCGGGCGTGGGTCATGCGCAGCACCTGCCGGGCGCCGGCGTCCAGCGTCACCCTCGCGCCGCTGGCTTTGAGCGCGCGCAGCTGGGGGATGGCCTGTTCGGCGACGACGCGGCGGGTGCTGGCCGACAGGCCGTCAGACGTGGTGATCGTCAGTGCGCCGGGCCGGCCCTTCATCCGCCCCACCCGCACGGTGTCAGCGAGATGCCCGGCGGCCTCGGTCGACAGGAGCAGCGGGAGTCCGCGCTGCACCGCGGTCTGGACGGCCTCGCCGAGGTCCATCACGGCGCTGGGCTGGCCGTAGCGGTCATCGCGGCGGACCGCGCCGAGGCGTCGTTGGCTGAACTCGCGGGCGGGGAACGTCACCACCCGCAGCTCAAGCTCGCAGACCGTCCTACCGTCGGGGCCGCGGTAGGAGCGGCGGCCGACGAGCAGCCGTCCCCACCGGTCGCGCTTGTCCTTCGGGACGCCGGGGCCGATCGGGACGCCGAGCTGGCGAGACAGCTCCTGGGCGAGCTGCCCGGCGGAGTCCAAGCACTCCTTCGGCCCGGCGTGCAGCGTGTGCACGTTGAGACGTTCGACGAGCTCTGAGGCGGTGTTGGCGGGGAGGGTCGCGGAGCGCAGGTCGCGCTCCAGCCGCCCGCCGAGCGACACCAGCAGGCGGATCGCGTCCAGCGACAGGACGGGGGTCAGCTGCCACCCCTCCCCGCGCAGGGCGGGGACGACGAACAGCGCGACCGGCCGCTGCACCCTGTCGACCGGATCGAGCTGCTCGCCGGCGACGGTCAGCCAGGTCGGTGACGCGATCCGCCAGCACCGCAGCGCCGCGGCGTCGAACTGGCCGGGGTGGGCGAGCACCCACCGCGACAGGTCATCGCCCTGCCCGCCCGCCAGCCCGAGCCGGGCGGCGAGCGCGCAGCGCTGCGCGCCGACATCCCCAAACACCGCCGGATCTGAGAGGTCGATCGGCAGGGTCGCGTGCGCACGGCCAAGCGCCTCATCCAGCCGGTGGGCGGGTGTCGTGATCTGGGCCCAGTCAAGGCCGGCGTCGCGGTCCGCGCACGCCTGCCCGGAGATGAGCTTCTGGATCGCGGTGAGCGTGAGATGCCGGGGGTTCAGGGTGACGCCGTGGCGGCGCAGCACCCCCTGCGCATGCTCGTCCGCGGTCCGCCATGCGTCGCGGTCGTTGGGGTCGACGGGCTGGTTGGCGGCGAGCTGGCGCAGCGCTCGCGGGCTGAGATGCTCAAACGCCATGGCCCAGTGGGGGAAGCAGCGCTGCAGCTGGCGGGCGGCGTCGCTGCCGCGCGCCCGGGCGATCAGCTGCTCGCGTTCGAGCCGGCC
>JBELAG010000628.1:0-2563 GCA_049509055.1 Solirubrobacteraceae bacterium | reverse complement strand
CACCCGGACGGCCTGGGCCCGACCGTGTTCTGTCACGGATCCCCACGCAGCGACAGTGAGATTTTGACCACCGAGACCACCGAGCAGCGGCTGCGGACGATCATCGAAGACGTCGATCAGAGGTCAAGGCGATAGAAGTGGTGTAACGAGGATTCCCCGCAAAGACCGGAGTCGTTGACGACGACGGCCATCGCGGGCTCCGAGACTCGTCGGTTGACGACCAAGTCGATCGACGAAAGGAACACCACGATGGCCGACAGGCAGAGCATGACGAACCTCGAGCTGGTCCGCAGCACGCTGGTTGATGCGCACGGCGACTTTCTCAAGGAGGCGGTGGCTGCGGTGGCTGCGCAGTTGATGGAGGCGGAGATCAGCGCGCAGATCGGCGCGCAGCTGGGCGAGGTCGCGCCCGATTCGCGCGTGGCGCATCGCAACGGGTATCGCGACCGGATGTGGGAGACGCGGGTCGGGGAGATCGAGCTGGCGATCCCCAAGAAGCGGTCTGGGGGCTCGTACTTCCCGTCGTTTCTGGAGCCGCGGCGGCGGGCTGAGCAGGCGATCCTGGCGGTCGTGATGGAGGCCTATGTCAACGGTGTCTCGACTCGCAAGGTCGACCGGCTGGTCGAGCAGCTCGGGGTGCATGGGATGAGCAAGGATCGCGTCTCGGCGATCTGCCGGGGCCTGGATGAGCAGGTGCAGGCGTTCTGTGAGCGGCCGTTGGAGGGCGAGCACCCGTACCTGTGGCTCGACGCCAAGGTGATCAAGGTGCGCTGCCGTGGGCACGTGTACCCCAAGGCGCTGGTGATCGCCTACTCGGTGCATGAGACCGGCCGCCGGGAGGTGATCGGCCTGGATATCGGCGAGACCGAGACCGAGGCGTTCTGGGTCGAATTCCTGCGCTCGCTGCGCGCTCGCGGCCTGCAGGGCGTGCGGCTGTGCGTCTCTGACCAGCACCAGGGGCTCAAGAACGCGATCGCGCGGGTGCTGGGCTGCCCGTGGCAGCGCTGCACCGTGCACTTCGTTCGCGATCAACTGCGCCACTGCCGCGCCAGCCAGCGCGGGATGGTCTCCGCCGCGCTGCGCGAGATCTTCAACGCCGAGCGCTACGAGCAGGCGCGGGAGCGCTGCGGGCAGGTCATCGAACGCCTCCAGGAGCCCTGCCCGAAGGTCGCAGAGCTCCTGGGCGGGGCCGAGGAGGACCTGCTGGCGTTCTACCGCTTCCCCGACGCGCACTGGTCCAAGCTGCGCTCCACCAACCCGCTGGAGCGCGTCAACCGCGAGATCGGCCGCCGCTCAGACGTCGTCGGGATCTTCCCCAACGACCAAGCAGCGATCCGCCTCGCCGGCGCGCTGCTGATCGAGCAAAACGACGAGTGGCTGGTCAGCCGACGCTACCTCTCAGAAGAATCCCTCGCCCTCGTCCTCGCCGACACCGAACCGCAGACCGAGGAGGCGATCGCCGAACTCCAAGCCGCCGCCTGACGCCGCCTCGCGCGTGCGCGCGCGAAAAACGTCAACGGCCTGTTGATAACCCTTCGGGTTACCAACAGCAACTACAACTACCACTACCGACGAGGCGTTACACCACTAGATCCGACTTGACTACGTACGAGCCTCGCGTACCGAAGCTCCCACGTACGAGCCTCGCGTACCGAAGCTCCCGCCCGGCTGGTCGTCAGACCACAGCTTACGGACCGGGCGACGCGACGCCACCGTCGCCAGGCTCCCGTGACCGAGTCCTGTGCAAGCGGCAAAGCTCCCGCCGGCGAGCGTGGCGATCGCCTCCCCACCGCGCGTCTGGCTGATCACAAACTCCCCCCCGGAGAACACGGCGGTCATCGTCCCCCCACCGCGCCGGGCAAACACCAGCGCAACGCTCCCACCACCAGCGTCCACCGTGGACCCCAGCGGAATCCTCGCCCCCGGGAGGCGGGGCCTCGCTGACCAGAGTGAACGCCGCGCTGATCGCGGTGTCGGTGGTGGTCAAGACGGTGAGATCGTGAGCGCCCGAAGCGCGGCTGTTGGTCACCCCGACCAGGCCAACCGCCAACCGGTCACCACCCGCGACGGCGAACGGCACGGTCAGCACGACCGTCGTGCCGATCACCGAACAGCCCGCCGGCGCACCCACCGCACCCGAACCTACGTCAGCCAACACGACGCGCGCGCACGATGGCATGCCCGTGCCCGCCGGCAGGCCCACCACCACCTGACCGTGACCCGGCTCCAGCGCACCCCTCGGCGACGTCGTCAGATCCACGGTGTAATCCACATCGCCCGCGCCCGCCAGCGTGCTGCTCGCCGCCACCGACACCGACGCCACCCGCTCCTGCGACGCCAACACATAGCTCGCGCTCGCAGCCCCATCAACCGAACTCGACACGCCCACCGTGTACGGCCCGGCCGTCGCGGGGGCCGACACGCCGGTGATCGTCACCCTGACCTGATCACCCGCCCCGATCGCGATCGGCGTCGTCACCGCCCCCGCGAGCCGACAGCCCACCAACCCCGCCCGCCCGCTGGTCACATCAGCGATCACCTCACCGCTACAGCCCGACGCCCC
>JBELAG010000627.1:0-2933 GCA_049509055.1 Solirubrobacteraceae bacterium | reverse complement strand
AACGAAGCCCAGAGCACGCTGATCGCTCTCCTGACCGGACCCGGCGGAAACGTCTGCTGCGTCGGCGACGATGATCAGAACCTCTACCGGTTTCGCGGCGCGGAGCCGCGCAACATGCTCGCGTTCGGGCAGCGGTTCCCCGGCCATGCCCGGATCGTGTTGGGCCGCAACTTCCGCTGCCGCTCAGAGATCCTCGACGCCGCCGTGGCCTGCGTGTCGCACAACCAGCGGCGTGAGCCCAAGGCGCTGATCGCCGTCCGCGGCCCCGGCGGACACGTCCAGGTCACAGCGTTCGCCACCGAGCGCCACGAGGCCAACTGGGCCGCCGCCACGATCGCCGACGCCCTCGCCGCAGGAGTCCCCGCCGGCGAGGTCCTGGTGCTTGCTCGGACGGGGTACGCGCTCGGGCCGATCCAGGGCGCGCTGGCGCAGGCTGGGATCCCGCACCGCGTGCTCGGCAGCCTTGGCCTGTATGAGCGCTCCGAGGTCAGAGACGCGCTCGCCTACCTCACCCTGCTCGCCAACCCCAACGACGCGCAGGCGTTTCGCCGCGCTGTCGGATCGCCCAAGCGCGGCGTCGGCCCCGCCACCGCCAACAGGGTCATCGCGCTCGCCCGCGACCGGCGCGGTGGGGACCTGATCGCCGCCTGCACCGACGCCCACGAGATCGTGGGTATTCGCTCCCCGGCTGTCCGCGACCGCCTCGTCCGGTTCGGCGAAGGCGTGCACCACGTCCACCAGGAGCTGGCCGACGGCCGCTCGATCGGGCACGTCGCCGTCGCCGCGGTGACGCTTCACGGCGGCCTGGTCGCCCACCACCAGCAGCGGCGCGACACCTCCCCCGACCCCGAGCGGCGCCGTGACGCTGAACGGGTGCTGGAGGACCTGCGGTCGCTGTGTCGCGCCGCGCACGCCTACGACGACCAGCACCCCGACGGCGCGACGCTGACCGGGTTTCTGGAGCAGGCCGCCGGCCTGCACGCCCACCAGCTCGCCGCCGGCGAGCCCGACCGCCGCATCACCGTCAGCTCGATCCATCGCGCGAAGGGGACCGAGGCGCAACTGGTGGTGCTGCTGGCGTGTGAGGAGCGGCTGCTGCCGTCCTGGCGCGCCCTGCAATCCCCCGACCCCGAACAGCTCGCCGAGGAACGCCGCCTGTTCTACGTCGCCTGCACGCGCGCCAAGGACCGGCTGATCCTCACCCACGCCGCCACACGCGGCGGCCGGGAGACCGGCGGCCCATCGCGGTTTCTCACCGAGGCCGGCCTGCTGAGCGCATCCCACGCGCTCGCCGCCTGAACCGCACCCACACCGACCGCAGGTGCGACGGACGCGGCACCCCCGTGACAGCACCAGCCAGCGGCCGCCAACGCGATCGCCCCAGCCGTACCCGCGGCGAACGCCGCATTCGCACAACCCTTCTCACAGGAGCTTCCCCATGCCCAACCCTGACCCCGTCCGCTCGATCGACCCCGACCGCGGCGAGGAGATCGTCGACGCGACCCTCGTCGACACCCCACCCCTCTCTGAACCGAGGCCGGCGCGGTCGATGCAGCTGGTGCGCCGCGAACGGCGCAGCGAGGTGCTGCGTCCGCTGGACCGCGAGCAGCTGGTGGCGAGCTTCCGCGAATACCAGGAGCTGTGCAAGCAGCTCCTGGACGACAGCGACTACCAGCGCGACGGTGACCGCACGTTTAACGGAAGTTTTCGCGGTTGAGACGTTGAATCCCGCGTGGTGGCGCGGGATTCGGGTGTTGCGGGCTGGTGTGGCTTTGGCTACTCGTGGAGCTTGACGTCGAGTAGTTCGAGGGCGCGGGCTTGTAGTGGGGTGGGTGTGGTGAGGCGGGTGAAGGTGTGCTCGGCGTGGCCGATGCGCACGGTGTTGCGGCAGAGGGTTCCGAGGTCGGCGAGGAGGTCGGGGAGCGTGTGCGCGGGATACCCGGTCAGGGTGGTGGCGCTGCCGGCCTTCTGATGGGCTGAGGCGGAGCGGGTGGCGGGCTTGACGGGGTCGGCGGGGGCGAGTGGCGTGTCGTCGGTGAACAGCAGTTCGGGGAGGCGCGTGTGGAGTTCGAAGGAGACGTAGTAGGCGAGCATGCAGAGGAACACGTGCGCGCGGACGCGGGTCTCGAGGTGGTGGTGGATGGGGCGGATCTCGATCGTGTCTTTCATCGTTTCGAACGCGCGCTCGGCCATCTTCAGCTGTTTGTAGGCACGGACCGCAGCGGGCGCGCCGAGGGTCTGGGCGGGGAGGGTGGTGCGGATCGCGTAGAGGCCGTCGAGGGCGGCCTCGTGGTTGATCTGATCGGTCTTGCGCTGATAGGCGAACGCGCCGTCGGTGATGGTCAGGGTGAAGTGCTTGGCGACCTTGTACTTGTTGATGATCTTGCCGGCGCGTTCACCAATCTTCCCGGCGTCAGCGGCGCGTAGCCGGCCGCGAGGCCCCTCGACGCTGGCCTTGACTTTCTCAAGCTCGGTTTCGGTGGCGGCCAGCAGCTCGGTGCGTTTGCGGGCGCGCTCGGCCGCGACGGCCGGGTTGCGGCACACTACGAGGCGCTCCCCGGCGAACAAGGGTGAGGTGATCTCCGCGAGGTTGACCTCGTCAAACAGCGATAGCTGCAGATCGCCTGAGTTCACGAGTGACCGGATCTGCACGCTCTTGAGCGCGCTGATGAAATCCACGCCCTGCTCCTTGAGGGTCTGCGCGTGCGCTTGGGTGATCATCCCGCGGTCCCCGACGAACACGACGTTCTGTATCCCGAACCGCTCCCGGAGATCGGCGACTGTGTCAGGGACGGTCTGCTGGTCGGTGACGTTGCCCTTGTGCACCCGCACGGCGATCGGGCGTCCGTCGGGGCTGCAGATCAGCCCGTAGTTGATCTGAAGCTTGCCTTTGACGCCGTCGCGGGAGTAGCCGAGCGTCGCCAGCGGGCAGC
>JBELAG010000626.1:0-3540 GCA_049509055.1 Solirubrobacteraceae bacterium | reverse complement strand
CGTTCGGGATCCAGCAGGGCGGACCGCGCTTCGTCTGGACCTGGCTGCTGGTCGCCGTCGGTCAGACGCTCGTCGCGCTGTGCCTGGCCCAAATGGCCGTCCGTGTCCCGCTCGCCGGCGCAATGTACAACTGGGGCTCGAGGCTGATGGGCCGGCGATACGGTTGGTTCCCAGGCTGGTTCACGCTGGCCGGATACATGGCGGGCTACGCGGGGGTCGCGTACGCCTTCTCCAGCTACTTCGCGCCCTACTTCAACATCGGCACGAGCACGCGGACGATTGTCATCACGACGGTGGTGCTGATCTTGGTGGTCGCCGCGATCAACATCCTCGGGATGAGACTGGCAAGTCACGTCAACAACGTATCAGTGGGCACGGAGATGATCGGCACCACGGCCCTCGGAGTCGGCCTGCTCATCTACGTCTTGGTGTCAGGGCACCACCACGTCAGTCTCGCCTCCAGTACCGGCCTGGTGAACGGTAAGATCGGACACACGCCCTTCGGCGGACTTGCCGCGTCGATTCTGATGGGCGCGTACACCCTGATCGGGTTCGAGTGCGCCGCCGACCTCTCCGAGGAGACCAAAGGTGCCGTGAGGAACGTGCCGCGCGCGATCATCATCTCGATTCTCATCTCGTCGGTCCTCGGGTTCTTCGTCGTCCTCGGCTTCACGCTGGCGATCCCCAACCTTCCGGCGGTCATCAATAGCGGCACGCCACTGCTGACCATCATGAGCCATTACCTCGGGTCGGTCCTGACCCACGTCGCGATGATCGTCATTTTCATCTCGATCTTTGCGTGCACGCTGATGAACACTGCGACCCCGGCTCGACAGATGTTCGCGCTCGCCCGCGATAACATGATCCCCGGCGGGAACGTCCTGACGCGCGTGACCGCGCGCGAGCAGAGCCCGTACGTAGCGATCATCGTCGTGTCGGTCATCGCGATCGCGTTTACCCTCGTCGCGAAGGCGGAGTCGGTGATCACGAGTGTCTCGTCGGTCGCGATCTACGTCGGATACGGGCTCGTCATCATCGCCGGCCTCCTGAATCGCAGGAAGCTGCCGATGCTGGAAGAGCACGGGTTCACGCTCGGAAGATGGCACAAGCCGGTCGCCGCCGGCGCGCTTCTATGGCTCGTGGTCGCGATCGTCGCGCTCACCGTCCCGGCGGTGAACCACAAGGCTTTCTTCGGGTTCCTCGTCGTGCTGGGAATCGGCGTCTTCTGGTACCTCGTCCGCGTGCGCACGATGGAGGACGTCCGGGAGTCCGAAGGCTGAGTCGTGGGGGTATTCGGCGGATCGCAGTTTCCACCGGTCGTCGCAAACACCAGCCCGGTTTTGGGGGATGCGATGCGGCAGAGAAGGCGAGCGCCGGCGGGTGGTGTGCCGGCGGAGAGGCAGCGTCGGTTTGCGCGGCTGATCGCCCGAGCAGTGAGCAATCCTGTGTGGCGCCCCGGAAGGACGGCACGCTCGCCGGCGAGCGTCACCCGCTGCACCGGTGCATCCGACTTCACTGCGCAAGCACGCAACGGCGACGACGCGACTGTAACTATTCAGGTCGTCGGTTGAGGCGGCTGGGGAGGATCGCGGCGGAGCGCAACGAATGTTGCGCGCGTGGCGCTTGCAAGCGAGGTTTCTTCTTGTTCGTCGTGCGTTGAGCTTGAGGCGCGGGTCGTTGAGCTCGAGGCGCTGGTCTTGGAGTTGCGTGCTCGGTTGGATCAGAACTCGCGCAACTCGTCCAAGCCGCCGTCGTCTGACGGGTACGCGAAGCCTGAGGCGAAGAAGGACGGGAAGGATCGCAGTCTGCGGCGTCGTTCCGGGCGTAAGCCCGGCGGGCAGGCTGGGCATGAGGGGCATCGTCTTGAGCGGCGTGAGGATCCGGACCGGGCGGTGTTGCACACGGTGGACGTGTGCGATTGCTGTGGGCGCGATCTGACCGAGACGGCGATCGTGGAGTCGCAGTCGCGTCAGGTGTTCGATCTGCCGGAGATGCCGGGCCTGGAGTGCGTGGCGCACTGGATCCAGAAGCGCCGCTGCGAGTGCGGGAATCTCGCCAGCTCGAGCTTCCCAGCGGAGGCGACTGCGCCGACGTGCTACGGGCCGAGGGTCCGCGCGCTGGGGATTTACCTGGTCTCCTACCAGCATCTTCCGTATGAGCGGGCGGCGGAGATCCTGTCGGATTGGGTGAAGGCGCCGATCTCCGTGGGAACGCTGCAGGCGTTCATCACGCAGGGCGCGGGCGGCCTGGACGGCTTCCTGGAGGAGATCCGCGGCCAGCTCGCCGACGCGCAGGTGGCGCATTTCGACGAGACCGGCGGCCGGGTCGACGGGAAGCTTCACTGGATCCACTCCGCGTCGACCGACCTGCTGACCCTGCTCAGCGTGCACCGCAAGCGTGGTGTGGAGGCGATGGACGCCGCCGGCGTGCTGCCCGACTTCACCGGCGTCGCTGTGCACGACGGATGGGCGCCGTACCGCAACTACGAGAATTCGCTGCACGCGCTCTGCGGCGCTCATCACCTGCGCGAGCTGACCGCCGCCCAAGAGGCCGGACAGATGTGGGCACTAGCGATGATCTGCCTGCTGCTGGACACCAAGGCGTTGGTGGAGCAGGCCAAGGCCGGCGGCCTCAAGCGGCTCACGAACAAGGCGCTTGGTCGGCTGCACGCCAGCTACCGCGAGGTGATCGCGATGGGCTACGAGGAGAACCCCGACCTCGCCGCTGACACCTCGGGCCGCAGGCCGAAGCGGACCAAAGCGCAGAATCTGCTGCTGCGCCTCGACGAGCGCGAAACCGACGCGCTTCGGTTCGCCTCAGACTTCCGAGTCCCGTTCGACAACAACCAGGCCGAGCGGGACATCCGGATGGTCAAGCTTCAGCAGAAGATCTCCGGGTGCTGGCGCACGACCGACGGCGCCGAGCGGTTCCTCGCGATCCGCTCCTACCTCTCCACCGCCCACAAACACGGCCAGCGTCCGATCGACGCGCTCACGGCCCTGACCGCCGGGCAGCCGTGGCTGCCCGCGGCCCGCTCGGGCTGAGCGTCCGGTTCGGGCGCGATCCTTCCCGGCGTGAGCAAACGCTCCCGACAACGCCAGCGTCAACGGCCGACTCCGGCACTCCCCGCAACACGATTGGCGAGTGGGCCACCGCCCACCCCGGAGCCTGAGCAGTTGCTGCTGGACCAAATCGCCGCTGGCGCGCTAGACCCGCACCTGCACGCGATCGCTGACGCGGTCCACGGTCGCATCGACCTGCTCGAAACGATCAACTCCGCCAAAGCGCTCGCGATGCTCAACGTCGGCGACCGCGTCCGCTTCAACCACCAAACCCGCCCGCAATACCTGCGCGGCATCGAGGGCGTCATCCTCGAACTGGACCGCGACAGCGTGAGCGTATGCGTGCACGGCCCGATCGGCCGATTCCGCTCCGGCCAGATCCGCAGCTGCCCACCACTCCTGCTCGAACGCCTACCCCCAGCAGCCTGACGGCCCGAGAACACCGCGCGCCCCGCCGAGGCCGAACCTGAATAGTTAC
>JBELAG010000625.1:0-3574 GCA_049509055.1 Solirubrobacteraceae bacterium | reverse complement strand
TCCTCGCCCGAGATCGCACAGAAACTACTCACTTGCAGGTCTTTTATTGACCTAAACCGGAGATGGACCCAAAACGCCAACTCCGGTTTAGATGACGTTGCCGCTCCACACCCCCAGGCTCCCCGAAAACCACCCGATAGCAGGCAAAACGCGCGACCTAAACCGGAGTAGAGCGCCGTTTGGCCCGGTGACTAGATTAAGTCTCAACGTAGGTGGTTGACCAGGCATGCCCCTACCGGGGCAATGCCTGCCCTCCCGACAGGGTCAGCGTGGCGTCGACCCAGCCCACGTCAGAGAACTCGCTCATGCTCTCGGGGCTGGCGTGCCGATCGGTATGGTGTGGCTGGATCGTGCGTGTCTGCGGGGGTTTTGCCTTGATCTGTCGGCTCCTGGTGCTAGTGTCCGGGGCCTCGATTGATGGCTCGCTGTGGTACGGCGACCTCCCCGCACTTGACGGGGCCCGAGATGACAGACATAGCCTGAGGTTCTCCTGGAGACCATGACGGCGCCCTCAACACCTCGAAGAATCCACCCTCGTGGAGCGGTGTTGTATGTCTCGATGTCTGTTGTCCCTGTCGTTGATCGCCTTGTCGTCTCGCTCGTCCCGTCCCCATACCGGTGTCGCAGACGTCGTCCCTGTTGATCTGAGCCGGACCCGATCCAGTCCTCGACCTGAGAACTGACCGCGGGTACCAGCGTGATCACGATCACGCCGTCACTGCTCGGCGAGCGCCGGCCAGCTGATCAGCTGCGCGAACGCCGCAGCGTCAAGGCCCAGCAGAGCGCTCCGCTCGACGGAGTGGTAGCCGCCGTCGAGAAGCGCCAGCCATGTGACCACGCGCCGGCGCAGGTCGACGAGGACCACCTCCCCGACGCGGTGGGCGGCGAGGGCGGCGAGCCTCGGCTCGGTCGCGTCGGGCGCGGGCACGATCTCGACCGCGAGTGCGGCGCTGGCCGCCATGTCGCCGCGAAGCAGAGGCTCAGCGTCCGGGTGGCGGCGCCCGGCGTCTGGATCGTGCGGCTCAAACGCGCCGAGCACGGGCGTCAGGCCGCGTTGCTGGGCGTGGTCGTAGAGGGCGAGCGCGAGGGCCTGCTGCAGGGCGCTGTGGGGGCCGACCGGCGGATGGTGGCGCACGCCCTCCCAGACCTCGTCGAACCCGTCCGCGCCCCAGGCGTGTCGGCGGTCGACCAGCGCCGTGAGCTGGTGGGCGTCGAGCAGCGCGAGCATCACCGCGAGGGTAACGCCGCCCTGGGCTCCCGGCGGACGCCCAGACCGACCGTGACGAAGGTCGCGACCGGCATGTCGGGCGATGTCGAGATCAATCAACGCATCAGCATGGAAAGGAGACGGCGATGGCGATGATCGCCGCTACAGTCATTCTCGTGGCAACGACCGCGGCCAACAGCACCGCCACGATCGCGCTGGCCGACCAGCTGATCCACCTGCGCGAGCGCGTACCGCTGCCGGTGACGGATATCGCCGCGGTGACCGGTGCTGACCAGGACACGGTGCAGGCGTGGCTGGCGCGACGGGCGGCGCCGTCGGGAGCGCCCGCGGCCCGGCTGACCGAGCTGATCGCGGCGGTCGAGCGCCTCGAGGTCACGACCAAGCGCGACGCGATCGCCGACTGGCTGGGACGCAAGGTCCCGGCGCTGGATGGCCGCACGCCGCTGGAGACGATCGCCGCCGGCGGCTATGAGCGGGTCGCCGGGTTCGCCGAGGACCTGATCAGCCCGCCGTTCAGCTAGACCGGTGAACGATCCGGGCGACCTCGTGCCCGTCGAGGGCACGTGGTTCAGACACGTGCATGCCGGCGTGGACGGGCTCGCGGTCAGCCACGGCGGCAACGGCGGCCGGTTCAACCCGCCTGTACCGCGTGACGGTCAAGCTCACCGCGGTCGCTGACCTGCGAACGGTGGCGGCCCGCGAGCGGGCGGCTGCGCCCGGCCGGATGCGCCCGACCAGCGCGCAATGGCCGCCCTTTCAGCAGGTCGGCGCACGACTCCACGCAGAGGGCGCGCAGGGCATCCTGTACGCGTCCGCGGCCCGCGCCCGCTCGTCATGCCTGTGCGTGTTTGACGCGGGCCTCGAACACCTGCGCGTGGTCGGCGAGCCGGTCGCCGTGGTCACCCCGCCGCCTCCACCGCGCGGCCTGCGCACCTGAACCCGCCGACGCCGGGCGCCAGCGCGCCGCCACACCCCGGCCGCGGCATATCGCACCCCCTCCGCGCCCGGCCCACGGCGCGATCAGCCGCGAACACTGAGGTCGACGCCGGCCCTGGCGATCCACACCGGGGTCATGACGTTGGCGTTGATCGCGGTAGCGGGCGCGCAGTCAGCGCACTTGACCGTCACAGCCGGACGGAACGGGTTCATCCGCAGCGGTGAAAGAGGACGACGCGGCCCGGGTCCGGCTCAGACTCGCTGGTCGATAGGCGTGCCCGGAGCGACGCCAGCACTCATCGCCGGAACGACAGCGTTGAGGCGAGCAACACCGCCGCGGCAAACCAACGTCGCTGACGGCCCGATCGCGCGCCGCCGGACGCGCGATCTCACCCGAAGACTTCCCCCAGAAGGGCCCGTGACCCGTTCGCTCTTCGGGTTGCGGGCCGCTCGTCGTTAAAGAGCGCCCCAGCCGCAGGGGTGTCGCGGCAAAGCGAAGCCCCGCCGCAAGGACGGGGCTCCACATCCATGAAGGAGGGTACCAAATGGTCCCCCAGTTGATCGCCCGTGTCGACGGGCTGCCCGTGTCGCTGCTCGAGCGCCAGGTCGTCTGGCCCGCGCCCGACGGCGACCGAGGCCGTAGTGGGCTGTCGCCGCGGCTGCGCGCACGGATCGAGCGCCAGACCGCCGGCGTCCACCAGTGCCGCCTGCCGGGGTGGGCGATGGCGCTCGCCGAAGCGCAGCAGGCCGACGCCGAGCGGGTCGAGATCCGCGCCGAACTGGTCGCGGCAGGGCTGCTGTAGATGCGCGGCCATCACAACCCCATCAGGTGGGCGGCGACGATGGTGATCGCCGTCGCCTACGCCCACGTCCTGCTCGAACTCGCCGCCGCGGTGCTGACGGCCGCCGTCGCGGTGCGGCTGCTCGTCTCGCCGGTCCGGGGCGCGCTGTGTGAGCGGGCCCGCCGGCGCTGGGCGCTGGACCGCCGCGGTCAGGTGATGGTCGTCGATCGCCGGTCGGCGAACGAGGCTGATCGCCCCCCAGGCGGCCGGGTGAGCTAGGCCGGCCGCCGTCGAAAGGTGTCGGGTGCGCGGGCGCAGGTCGGGGCCGCGCACCCCCGCCACCGCAGTCCCAAGCAAGACCAACCATTGAAGGGAGACGAGATGATCGAGATCAGCATCTGCCGCGAGCTCGCCGACGCACACTCCCAGTTCATCGTTGGGTGCGCTGAGCGAGGCCACGAGGTCGACGTATTCGACAGCGACAGGCTCGCGGCCCGATTTCACGAGACCGCCGGGGTCGCGACGGACCTGGTCGGTGACCACAACGCCGCTGGGGTTTCGATGGGCGATCGAATGCCCGGCATCGAGGACCGAACGGACTGAGGTCGGAGACCCGGCGCGGTCGCTA
>JBELAG010000624.1:0-3711 GCA_049509055.1 Solirubrobacteraceae bacterium | reverse complement strand
TCTGAGTCAGCGCCCGAGCGCGTGCGGGTGAGCGGGCCGTTGGCGAAGTTCGCCGACGGCTTCCGCGAGCATCTCGCAGAGCAGGGCTATACGCTGCGAACCAGGCGAGAGCTACTGCAGTTTGGAATGCCCTGGGTTTGACGGAGACCGGGTTTGTAGGCCTTGTAAGTAATTATACCAAGTTAGTGTAAGTGTCTACTACCGCAGATCGGAGACGACCCCGGAGGGGTCGTACACCCCAGCCCCGGTCAGGCCACGAGCACCCCGGTGTGAGTGCAAGCAGCGCGTCAGGGTCAGCGGCAAGCCACCCCCGCAGCGTGAAGCGCCTCGTGCTCGGCCGGTGGCCGGTTGCCCAGCGACGAGTGCAGTCGGACGTGGTTGAACCAGGCGACGTACTCGACGACGGCCAGCTCGAGCTGGGTGTGGGTGCGCCACACGCGGTCGGCGATCAGCTCGGTCTTGAACGAGTCCACGAAGCTCTCGGCGAGCGCGTTGTCATACGCATCGCCGACGGACCCCACCGACGCCAGCACGCGGGCGTCTGAGAGCTGCTGGGTGTAGTCCTCTGACGTGTACTGGCTGCCGGCATCGGTGTGAGCAACCAGCCGGAAGTCAGCGCCCGGCGCGCGGAGCCCGAGCGCCATCCGCAGCGCGTCGAGAACCAGCGTGGTACGCATGTGGCCGGCCAGCTGCCAGCCGACGATCATCCGTGAGTAGACGTCGATGATGAACGCGAAGAACAGCCGGCCCTCCCAGGTGTGCAGGTAGGTGAAGTCCCCGACCCACAAGCGGTCAGGCGCCGGAGCGGTGAAATCCCGGCAGACCAGGTCAGAGGCCCGCTGCGCCGACGGATCGGCGATCGTCGTGCGCCACGGCTTCCCACGCCGCTTCGCGCCCTGGATCCCGTCTGCGGCCATCAACCGCGCGACCTGGTCGCGCCCCGCCGCCTCGCCCTCACGGACCAGCTGGGCGGGCACGCGCCGGTAGCCGTAGCAGTCGTAGTTGGCGCGGTGGACCTCCCGGATGCGGCCGGTCAGCCGCTCGTCCTCGACGCGGCGAGCCGAGCGCTCGCCGGTCTGGCGCTGGTAGTACGCGGACGCCGACACGTCCAAGGTCTGACAGATCGGCTCGACCCCGAAGCGGTCACGATGCTCATCGATGAACGCGCTCACCTCGGTCGGTCTGCGTCGAGCTCGGTCGCAAAAAACACGCTGGCGGCCTTCAGGATCTCATTCGCGCGACGCAACTCGTGGTTCTCCTTGCGCAGCTTGCGGATCTCCTCGCGCTCCTCGGTGCTGGGCAGGTCCGGTCGCAGGCCGCCGTCGGCCTCGGCCTGACGAACCCGCTTACGCAGTACCTCGTGACCGACACCGAGATCGCGCGCGACCGCCGCGACCGGCCGGCCCGACTCGAGCGCCAGACGGACACCACGCTCGATCAGCTCCTCTGGATACTTCCTGGCTCTGGGCATGAACTGGCAGTTCCTTGCTCGAGGACCAAATCCTCGTTTCAGAGCCTCCGCGAAACTCAGGCCAGCTCACCTCAAGCCGCTCACCCCGCAGCGGATGAAACGGATGCGTGACCACCAACGAACCCAAAGCCGGCTCCGAGCATGCGCTCGCCCCCCGATGCCTTGGGGATCGCGACCCGCCGGACCGCCAGCGGACGGTAGGTGCCCTCTCGCAGCTCGTCTTCGAGCACTGAGAGCAACGCCTCCACGCCCTGCTCGCGGATCATCGCGATCGTCACACCGTCGACGCCAGCGGCGCCGCCGTGTGCGGCTACTTCCTTCCACGCGCGCTCTAGGACATCCTTGCGATGGATCTTGTCGTAGAGCGCGTGAAACCGTCGGCCCGGCTGCTGCTTGGCCGCTCGGTAGAGCTTGCGTTGAAAGACGCGGACCTTGTCTGGGGTGTCGTTAGCCGTCTTCGGCATTCGCCAGTCCGCCTCCTCGTGCAAGCGTCGATGTCGCAGGGACCCTTCCCTCGGGCGACGTTATGTTGTCGCGCGCCCTCAAGCGGTAGTACGGCCCCCTCCGCCACCCTTCCGGCCGACCGGCGACTTCGCGGGGCTCACCGCTTATACGCCGTCTCGCTCCGCCCGATCGCAACGAGCGGGCCGGGGAGGGCTTCTCCAGTTCCTGCGTCCACCTTCTGATCGTTCCGCTCCCCATACCCCGAGAGGTTCTTGGGCGCTGCAATCCAGGCTCTTCACGCCGTCCATCGGCCTTCGCCGTGACACACGCGGCTCGGCTCCTCCTTGGTCCCTTGCGGGCTGCTATCACGAGGCGGCAGGATTCACTTGAAGTTACGGACCGAATCATTTGCTCCCCCCAAAGGGGCTCTCGACACTGGGCTTCGACGCCAGGCGTTTCCCCCCGACGCCGCCAGTCTGCTACCCGGCGTCCTGACACTTACCGGGGCCGGACTCCCACCGGCTGGCGAACGCAAGCTTGCGCGCAGATCACCTCATGCCGCCATCACCTCCCAGACATGAGGTGCCCACGCTCTGGACACACTGTGCACCCAGCAGCGCTGCTCCTTGGCTGCGGAAAACACGGTGCGCAGCGCCGCCCATGCGCCCAGCGCGCCGTCGCCGGTCACCAGCTTGGGCTCGTTGAGCCCGCGGTCGCGCAGATCGCGGAACACCGCCGCCCACGAGTCTTCGCTCTCGCGGTAGCCGTCCTCGACGGCCAGCAGCTCCTTGTGCCCGTCTTCGCGGACGCCGATCACGACCAGCAGGCACAGCTTGGCGTCCTCGCCCAGGCGCACGGCCACGTTGACGCCGTCGACGAACAGGTAGGCGTAGCGATGGAAGCGCAGCTCTCGGGTGCGAAACGCGGCGTGCTCGGCCTGCCAGGCCTCGGTCAGCCGCGCGATAGAGCTGGACGACAGCCCCGACGCGTCCTCGCCCAGCAGATCTCTGAGCGCGGGCCCGAAGTCGCCGGTCGAGAGCCCGTGCAGGTACAGGATCGGGAGCACCTCGGTCACCTTCGGCGACCGCCGCGCGTACGCCGGCAGGATCCGCGAACTGAACCGCTTGCGCTCCCCGGTCTCCTCATCGACGCGCTTGTCGTTGACCCGCGGCGCCCGGACCGCCAACGTGCCCGAGCCGACCGTCAGCTTGCGCTCCTTCGCCTTCCCGTTGTGGACCACCAGCCGCTGGCCGTCCTCGTCGCGCTCATCGACCAACGACGCGACGTACTGGTCGACCTCGGCCTCCAGCGCCGCGGCGATCATCCGCGGCGCGCCCTCCCGAGCGAGCTCATCCAGCGAGATCCTGCCCTCGTTGCCCTCCCCGACGGGGAGCGTGCGAACATCCATCATGGCGTGCCTTCCTGCCGGCCATCGCCGGCTTCGGTCTTCAATCAACCGGGAAGGTACGCCGCCTTTCTCTTCACGCGCATCCACAACTTCTGGGTATAGCTCCTGCAGCAGCGTGGGAAGCGACGGACGATCATCGCGGTCGCGGCCGCGCGTGAGCTCGCCGGGTTCGTGTGGGCGATCACCCAAATCGAGTGAGCGTGATCGGATCACAGCTGACTCTTTCCGTCGGCTGGGTCGGTGGCGGCCCGGCACGCGCGGGGAATCCGCGACTGACCTATGAGCAACCCGCCGCAAGGCCGGCCACGCTCGATCTTAGACAGCGGCTCCCCACGACGAACCATGGTCCTGCGGCACTCCCAAACCCGCGCATATCAGTCTGACCGCG
>JBELAG010000623.1:0-3767 GCA_049509055.1 Solirubrobacteraceae bacterium | reverse complement strand
AGGAAAACCAGACGACAGGCCCGCGGCTTATGCCGAGTCGATCACGCCGCCAACCCAAAGCTGAGCAGGGACAGCACCTTCACCAGGACCACCGACTCGGCATAACCCGCGCCCCGGCATAACACGGCAAGGGAGACAAGCGCCGCGAGGTGGGAATGGACAGGTGGGCATGGTCACACCTCGCTCCCTGGCTGCAGCTCCGCAAGGAGCTTCCAGTCGGCCGCCTGTTCTGCATCGTGCGCGGCCCAACCCGCGGGCGGGCGTGCGCGTCAGCCGGAATCCGCGCCCAGCTGCACCAGACAGCCGAAATCGCCGGCGTCCGGCGCCGCTTCGCGCCGCACCAGCTCAGGCACACCCACGCGGTCGAGATGTCGCGCGAAGGGATCTCGCTGCTCGTTATCCAGCGCCAGCTCGGGCATGCCGACCTGGCCATCACGTCCCGATATTTGCGCGGGATCGACAACACCGAGATTATCGCCGCCGTCCACCAACGCCCGGCGCCGATGATCCCTGCGGAGCCGCGAATCGCGCCTCGCAGCTGAGCCGCATCACCAGCCGATCGTAGGTGGCCGCCCAGATCCGCGGCCACCTACACCACACCAGCCCGCACGAGCTTCAGCTGCCCTATTCCGATTGGAACCTCGGAGCGAGACAAGCCGCCATAGGCTGGACGGGTGTCCCGCTCGGCCGCACAAACGCTCTCGAGAAACGCGATCGTCACGATCAGATCGCCGGCATCGCTGCGTTCGTGGCAAAGGCATAGCGGGTCGGGAGCAGCCGCGAGAGCCGAAGCAGTCGTGGCGCGCCAGGCCGCCGAACGCTTTGATGTTGGCGATTGCAACAGCGCCCCGAGTTTGCCAGGCAGCCGATTGCCAGCAAGCACGATGACGTCCTGCGCAGGCATGAACCCTATCGACGGTCGCCGCGACCTCGATCAACGAACTGCCGCTTGGCCAGGCGCAGCGGTCATCTCATCCCTGCCGGCACGCGCGCTGCTCCGTTTCGTCCAAAGCGGGCACGTGGCCAGCGTCGGCGCTGGCTAGTGCTCGCACAGGCGAAGCAGGCGCCCTGTTGGCGAATACGAGGGACGGGGTCACGCGCGGGCGTGACACCTGCATCGTTGGGATCGCGGTGTTCAAGGCGCACGCGGTCGACGCGCTCGGATTCGTTCCGGTGCGCCAGTGTCGGAGCGGTCGATCGGGCTATTAGCGGTGCACCGTCGTCTGGCCCGACTGCGCGTCCACTATGCACGCCACCACCTTCGCGGCGTGCTCATCCAGACCGGCGCAGCAGCGTGCTGTGCCGTGGTCGGCTCTTCATGCGGTTCCCGCCGCCGCGCGCGGACCGGTCGCGCGGTTAGGAAACCCTCCGATCGCGCGGTGGGTGGCCTGCTACTGCCCGTCATACCGACGGCAACCTCCATATCGTCTGCGCGGTGGGCTCGCGGGTCAGTGCTCGCGTACCCGCCGCGAGCTGGCGCGCGGGTAGATAGGGTTGACGCCGCTATCGAGGCCGTCGACACTTGCTCCTGGGCGCGAAGCTTTCTGTGCCCGGCGCGGTCGAGATGGTTGGAAGGCGGCGGTGCCTCCGAGGCGCACGCGTCGCTCGAGACCCCGAAGTTCCCCCATGTGACGTGCCCGAATCCGGCGGATTCCCTGGGTTTCGTTGGGGTTTGGGTGTTCGGGTCGTGTCTACCGAACGACCACGACGGGGGCGTGCGCGACGAGTTCGAGCGCCTGCGCTTGGAGGGCGGTCGGCTGGGTGAGCTTCTCGAAGGTGCTGGTCTGCCCGTGCAGGCGGGTGGTGTTCCGGGTCTGGGTGGCGAGCTCGGCGAGCAGGGTTCGGTAGCTGTGCGCGGGCTGCCCGGTGCCAGTCCGTTTCGTCTGCGCCTTCTGTTGCGCAGCGGGGGAACGGACGGCTTTGGCGACGGGGTCGGGGCTGACGGGCCGCTGCTCGTCGGTGAACAGCAGAGGTTTCCAGGCGGCTTTGAGGTGCCAGGTGAGATAGTAGGCGAGCATGCAGATCAGCACGTGCGCGCGGACGCGGTCCTCGAGGCGGTGATGGATCGGACGGATCTGCAACTCGGGGCCTTTCAGGGACCCGAACGCTCTTTCAGCCTGTTCGAGGTTCTTGTAGGCGCGCACGACATCCCCGTTCGGGAGGTCGGTGTCGGTGAGGCTGGTCCGTAGGATGTAGAACCCGTCCAGCGCAGCTTCCGCGGCGATCCCCGGGGTGTTGCGGGTGTAGGTGAAGGTGGTGTCGGTGATCGTGATCTGGAAGTGCTTTTTCACCCGGTAGCGCTTCACAGCGGGTCCGACCGCCAGCCCAATGAGGTCGGCGCCCTGGAGCGTGCCGTTGTTCACACGGTGAGCGATCGCAGCGAGGTCGGTCTCGGTCGCGGTGAGTAACTCTTCGCGTTTGCGGGCGCGTTGGGAGCCGACCAACGGGTTGCGGCACACGACCAGCCGCTCGCCGGGGAACTCCTCCACCCCGGTGATCTCCCCCACATTCTGCTCGTCAAACAGGGATGGCTGGAACACGCCGGATCTGGCGAGTTTCTTGATCGTTGGGGCCTTCAGCGCGGTGATCCAGTCGACCCCGTCAGTCGTGGCGAGGATCTCGATGTTCGCCTTGGTGACCATCCCGCGATCCGCGACGACCGTCACCCGGGAGAGGCCGAAGCGGTCCTTCAGTTGCGTGACCTGCGCGGGGAGCGTCTTGTCGTCGTGCAGCTCGCCGGTGAACACCTCAACCGCGACCGGGCGTCCGTCCATGTCGCACAACAGGCCGTAGATGATCTGCGTCAGACCGCTTTTGCCATCACGTGAGTACCCCCGTTTCGCGAGCGGACACGTGTGGCCCTCGAAGTAGCTCGAGGACACGTCGTAGAGCACCATCTGACCGTCGCGCAGGTGACGGCCGGCGAGGCGGTCCTCGATCCGGTCCTGGCGCTCCAAGAGCCAATCCATCGCGCCATACAGGTCATCCTCATCCGCGCCCTCGACCCCCAGCTCGCTGGCGAGCGTCGACTGCCCGAGCGTGCGGACCGTCGCGAGCTTTGACCCGGGGCGGATCACCCTGGCGAGGATCATCGCCAGGCACAGATCCCGCTCCCGGCACGCGGAGCGATCCAACAACTTGGACAGCTCCAGCCGGCGCGCCATCGCCAACGCCGCGTTGACATGCCCGGCCGGGAGCGACCGCTCGATCGCGAACGCGTCATCGACACTCATCAGCGTCTCGCCGGCCAGCACTCGCCGGATCGCGTCGATCGCAGCCGGCGGCAGGTGCGAGAGGTTCGCGAGCGTTTCCTTCTTGACCTTCCCGTCCTGGCGGTAGGAGCGCCGCAGCAACGTCGCCGTGTACTCATTCTCCCCAGACCGGCGCGTAGTCGTGCTCACATGCATCGCACCCGTTTGCCTGGCAGGACGACCCATACCTGGACAATACCGCACCTGGCCAGGAATAGTAGTGGGTACAGATGAAGATAGCAAAAAAGCCGGAATCCCCGCAAACACAGGGATCCCGGCCTCTAAACCCGCTGACTACAGGGGGAACTTCGGTTTAGACGGAAGTTTTTGGTGGTGGGACGCGATTTGGCCCGGAATCGCGGGGGTTTTGCGATTCCGGGCCGGTTGTTGGCTGTCTACTTGGGCTTGATGCCGAGCAGTTCGAACGCGCTGGCTTGCAGCTGGGTCGCGGTCGTCAGGCGGGGGAAGGTGTGCTCGCCCTCGCCGATCCGCACGTCGTTGCGGCACAGCGTGCCG
>JBELAG010000622.1:0-3498 GCA_049509055.1 Solirubrobacteraceae bacterium | reverse complement strand
GGCGCGCGAGGGTTCATCCTGCCGCCGACCAGCCAGATCGGCAACCCGGCCGAGGACACGCTGCTGCCCGACACCACCCAGCAGCTACGCCACCTCGACATCACGCTCAAGGAGACCATGGTCGACGGCGCGTTCACGACGACCGCGACCAACACCGCGCTCGAGGACCTGGCCGACACCGTCCACATCGCCGGCCGCCAAGAACCCGGCTCCAGACGCACCCGCCGCCGCCGACAGCGCTACCGCACCGGCATGGAAGGACGCGTCAGCCACCTCAAACGCGGCTACGGGCTGCGCCGATCACGCCTCAAAGGCGACGAAGGCCACCACATCTGGGACGGCTGGGCAACCCTCACCTACAACGCCGACACCTACACCACCCTCGGATGACACCAACAACCCGGAACCCGATCCGGAAGAGCGAGAACGAACCCCGGCGAAACGCAAACCCGGAACCGAACCGAGAACCGACGCCCACCGCCGCTCACATGCCCTCACCCCTTCAGGCCGTCAGGCGTTTATGTAGGGTCGGCGAGAGGCGCCTGGACCGCGCGGCACGTGCTGGCCCGACTGGTCTGGTTTCCTCCCGCCGCCACCTCGAACCGTGCATGCGGTTCTCCCGCACACGGCTCTCCGACGTTCTTCACCGCCGGCATTCGGCTCATCTCCCTCGCCAGGCCCGGTGGGGCCTGGGCGCGACGACGGTTCCAGAGAGGCTGATCAGGCCCAAGCGATCTGGCGAGCTGTAGGTAACCAGCCGCCAGCCGTACGCGCGCGATCGTTGATGGCGTTTGGCCATGAACAGCGCGAGCCGGTTATGCGCGTGGTGCTCGATCAGGTTGAAGTGACGGGCCGAGTTCCCGTATCGGAAGTAGCCCGCCCAGCCGCGCAGGTACCCGTTGAGGTCCTGCACGATGTCTTCGACCGGGAGCAGCAGCCGTTCACGCGCCGTGATCTCACGAACGCGGTCGGAGGCGTGCTGCATCGCCCGGCGTGAGGGCCAGCGGGCGAGGAACTGGACATGCCTGGCGCGGTTGGCGCGCACCCACCGGTGATGGAAGCCGAGGAAGTCAACGCCCTCGCCTCCCTCCTTGAGGTGCACGATCCGGGTCTTGGCGTCCTTGAGCTCAAGGCCCAACTCCGCCAGGATCTCCCGAAGCGCCATCAACGCCGCTTCGGCCTCCTCTCGCGTTCGGCACATCGCCAGCAGATCATCGGCGAAACGAACGAGAACCCCATGCCCGCGTTGCGCCCACTGCCGGTCAAGCCGATGCAGAGGTGAGATGACTGCTCCCACGCAAAAGGTAACTTGGGTCATCGGGGCCTGTGGGGGTCGGGATCGAGTGGCGGATCGTGATGGTGTCGTCGTCGCCGCCGATCAGGACTTCGCGGACGACGAGCCGCAGGATCCGCTGCTGGCCGGCGGTGTCGAGCTCGTCCAGCCCGTCGGTGAGGCGGTCGAGGAAGCTCTCGAGGGTGTCGGCGAGTTGGAGGTAGGTCTGGGCGTCGTGCAGCTCGGCGTCGAGGCTGTCGAGCTGGGCTTGGAGCGTGGTCTGGCGGGTCCGCAGCGCGGGCATCCGGCCGCGGAGCTCGTCGAGCGAGATGAGCTGTTCTTGGTAGGCCTCGATCAGCCGGTCGACCGCCTGGGTCGCGCGGGTGAGGTCACGTTCGATCGCTTCGCGGCGGCGGGCGGCGGGGTGCTCGGTCCGCGCGGCGGCGAGGCGGCGGTCGATCTCGCCGCGGACGAGTTCGGGCTGCTGGAGCAGTCGGCGGACTTCTGCCCAGACGAGCGGTTCGATTTCATCGGCGCGGACCGGGCGGCTGCTGCAGCGCTTGCCGTCGGGGTGGCGCCAGCCATCCTGGCCGATGCAGCGGTAGTAGCCGATCCGCTGCTTCGAGGTCTGGGTCCAGGTGCGGTAGCAGGCGTAGCCGCACTCGCGGCAGATCAGCACGCCCTGCAGCAGCGAGAGCTCTTTGGTGTTGCGCCGCGCGTAGTGCTTGTTGTCGACCAGGCGTGCCTGCGCGAGCTGAAACGTCTGCTCGGTGATCAGCGGCGCGACCGGGATCAGCGTCCACTTCTCGGCCGGCTGGTCGCTGCGGGTGAGCCGGCGGCCGTGCCGCTCGCCGCGCTGACGGGTCGTTCTGGTCGGGCCGCCGTGCCGCTCGTCGGTCTTGGTCTTCCCGAACGCGGCCTGCCCGCGGTAGGCGGGGTTGCGCAGCATCGCCCAGATCGTCGAGCGGTCCCAGACCTGCTTGCCGGTGCGGGTCGGGATCCCGCGATCGGTCAGCCAGCGCGCGAGCTCGCCGATCGAGACGCCCTCGCTGACGTAGCGGTCGAACACTTCGCGCACGATCTGCGCCTGCGTCTCGTCGATCTCCCAGAAGCCCTCCATCCGCTCGGAGCGCTTGACGTACCGGTAGCCGTACGGCGCGCCGGACATCACCGCCAGAGAGCCGCCACGCGCGCGGTGCAGCTTCCCGCGGCGGGTCCGCTCGGCGATCTGCGCGCGCTCGTACTCGGCGATCATCCCCTGAAACTGGCGCAACAGTTCGTCCTCCGGGCTTCCGCCGCGGTCGGGGTCCTTCGCGAACACGACCTCCACGCCCTGGCGGGCGAGTTCCTCGAGCAGCAGCACCTGGTAGGCGTAGCGGCGCGCGAGCCGGTCCGGCGCGTGGCACAGCAGCACCTCGAACGCCCCCTCCGCCGCGCGGTCGCGCAACCGCTCGAGCGCCGGCCGGGTCAGCGTCGCGCCGGAGAACCCCTCGTCCTCGAACACGAGATCCTCCCGCAGCAGAAACCCCCGGTGCTCGGCGAGCTCACGCAGCCCGACGGTCTGGCTGTGGATCGTCTCGTCCTGCCGTTGACGCTCCGAGGACACCCGCGCGTAGATCGCCGCCACCCCGCCCGACCGACCGCCCGTCTGCGAGACCGTGTCGTTCATCGTCATCCCTCCGCTCCTGACCCGTCACTCGGCGCCGCTCGGGCACCACGAACCCGTACGCCTGCGCCAGCCGCGGACTGGCGAGCCGATCACCCACGAACTCGACCTCAACGCGCGGAGCCACCGTGTCGCTCTTGGACGTGATCGAGATACACCCTCGCCGCCTCCGCGACCGTCGCGCTCAGCGACAGCCCGCGCGACCGCGCGACACTGCGCAGCCCGGCGATCAACGACGGCGCCAACCGCACCGTGAACACCACCGTGCGCTCCGGGACCACCAACCCGCCCGGACGCTCGATCGCTGCGTTCACGTACCGGCGCGCTTGCCGCTCCGACAGGCCGTGCTCGGCCTGCAACCCGCGAACCGCGTCCGCCGCGGACCGGTCGACGAGCAACTCGACCGCCCGGTTCACCCGAACCGCGTACTCGTCCGCGAACGCCCGACGCGATGCCATCAGACACTTGAATACCACGCCTCATGGCTGACTCCTCCTCGCCGGCCGGGAAATCGACCGCTCGAACTCGAAGTTCGCGATTGCGTGGGAGCAGTCATCAC
>JBELAG010000621.1:0-3846 GCA_049509055.1 Solirubrobacteraceae bacterium | reverse complement strand
GGGATTCGGTTCTACAAGGCCGTGACGAATACCGGCACGCATATCGGAAGCTTGTGGAGTGCGTCGGGGACGCTGTTGGCGTCGGCGACGTTCACCAGCGAAACGCCGTCGGGGTGGCAGACTGTGTTGTTCTCCAGTCCGGTGGCGGTGACGCCGGGGACGACGTATGTGGCGAGCTACCTGGCGCCCAATGGCCATTACTCGGCTACACCGCAGGGGTTGGCCACAAGCGTGATCAACGCACCGTTGACGGCGGTCGGCACCGCGACGAGCTCGAATGGCGTCTTTACCTACAGCTCGGGCAACGCCTTCCCGTCGAGCACGTATAACGCCTACAACTACTGGGTCGACGTCTTCTTCGCGCCGGCCAGCACTGCATAGCATCCACCGGTCCGGTAGGGGCTATGTTCGGCGGTGGCACTTGGCCGCGATCATGACCGTATGCGAGGTTGACGGCGTCGCGGCTCGCGTCGGGCTCAAACGGGTTCATCGAGCCGCGGTCGGGCCTGATCTGCGCGTCATACAGAGCGGCCGCGGGGAAGCCGCTGACGCCGTCGATCGTCTTGTACGTCGTATAGGACATGAAGCGGGCGTGCGGATAGTCCCCGGGCAGGGCCACCGTGGCGCCGGGCGGGAGCTGAAAGCGCGTGTAGTAGTTGGCCGCGCATCCCGGCGCGACTGCCGGCGTCCCACCGCCCGGCGCCGGCGCGGCGGCCCCCACACCGGCCGACGCCACGACCGTCGCGTGGGCAGCGATCCTGACCCCGCCCCCGACCCCTCAACGACAACGTGCTCTCCCACAACTCCGTCTCGGCTGTCAGCAGCGGCGCGAGCTTCGGTACACGTGTCTCTCGAACCTCCTCGGCGGGGTAACGGAACCTCTCTTGCTCGCGAACCGGCCTGGCCTTCGAACCGATGTCGCGCTGGGGCGCGGGCAGCGGGCGGCTCGTTGCCCGATGAGCGCGAAGCCGCGACAGCCCCGGAGGAGCGATTGGCACGCGCGGAACGCTATCTGCGAGATCCGATCATGGGTTAGCCTTGGCGAGGTGCGATTGGTCGCAAACATCCTCTGGTTCGTGTTGGCGGGGTTTTGGCTGTTCGTCGGATACACGTTCGCTGCGATGCTCTGCTTCATCTTCATCGTGACGATCCCGTTCGGCGTCGCCGCGTTGCGGATCGCGCTGTTTGGCGTCTGGCCGTTCGGACGCACGGTTGTCCCCAAGGCGGGCAAGGGCGTCGGCTCGACGTTGGGCAACATCTTGTGGTTCGTGCTCGGGGGTTGGTACCTAGCGCTTCTGCACCTCATCACTGGCATGCTTCTCTGCCTCACGATCATCGGCATTCCTCTGGGCGTCGCGAACTTCAAGCTCATCACAGTCAGCATGCGCCCCTTCGGGCGAGAGATCGTCTCGGTCGACGAAGCACATCGCCGTGGCTATGGATCAGCCATCGTGTTCTGAAGACTCCTTGTCTGTGCAGTTGGGTGGTGCGTGGGGGCGGTCGGGGCGGTGATCGGTGTGCGCGCGGGCGCCCAGCCTTATCTCGGTCCACGATCCGGGTTGGCTCCGGGTCGGCGACATGATGGTTGATGGGGTGATCCCGCTGGGGGAAGCGGTGCGGCCGCTCGGTCTATGATGGCCGTCCTCCTCGGGGTGGCGGCAGGAGCCTGGCGGGAGCTGGCCGCGGCGCATCGGTGTGACGAAGGGCGTGGCGCGCAGCGGTGAGATCACGCCGGTTGGAGGGCCTGTTCGCCGAGTTGGCGCAGCGTGTGGTATGAGCGTTTGAGCAGTTTGTGTGCGACCGCGAGGCAGGCGCGGTTGCCACCCGAGTCTCCCCGCCGCCTGAACGTAGTAATCGTGGTCGGGTGAGTTGGGCCGGCGCGCGCACTGGGCGGCTTCGAACAGCGCCCGGCGCAACGCTGGCGGCCCCTGGCGAGACAGGTGGCCGGGCGCGCGCCGTTGATCGGAGGCGTGCACGGTGATGTCCAGTCCAGCGAAACGGACAGCTTCTCGCGAGGAGGAGAAGCGGCTGGGGTCGCCGAGCTCGGCGAGGATCGTCACCGCGGTGAGCTTGCCGATCCCGTAGTGGACCATCAGCGCCTTGCAGCCCGGCTGGCGGCGGGCGTAGCTGCCCAGCTGCTTGTCGAGCGGCGCGAGCTCGCGGTCCAGCGCATCGATCACGGCCAGCGCCACGGTGAACCTGCTCGCGTCCGCTGGCTGCCAGCGGCAGGGCAGACAACCACGCCAATCCGGCGCGGTTGAGCAGATCGCCGCGCTGCGGGCAGCCATGGTGATAGAGGACTGACTGGATCCGCTGCTGCCACTCGCCGCGCTGCTCGGACAGCGTGTGGCGCAACCGGACGCGGGCGCGCAGATCGAGGATGTGCGCCGGCGCGATCCAGGACTCGGGCAGCCGGCCGGCCATCAACAGCTCGCGCAGGTGACGGGCATCGGCGCGGTCGTTCTTGGCATGTTGCTTGTGACCGCGCAGCGCGGCGGTGTCCGCGGGCTCGGCCAGATGCACAACGGCTCTGATCCGGTGCAGCTCCTCGACCACGAACCGCCAGCCCGTGGTCGCCTCCAACGCGACCTCCAGCTCCTCGCTGGCAAATCGCGCCAGGAACCGGCCCACGCTCGCCCGGTCGGCCGGCGCCACGCGCGCTCTGGACACTTCGCCGGTGGCGGTGTCCAGCCAATCGCCAGTGATCTGCGCGCGATGCTGATCGAGTCCCATTACGATCGTCAATTGGGGGCCTCCTCATGCTCGATGGTTGCCAAGCCTGCGCGGTCCACCGCCGCGCTTGAGCTGAGGGGGTCCCTACACCACGCCCCGGACAGACCGGCGAGCAAGGAAGCGATCAGGACGGGCATTGCACATGCCATCTATGTCAAGCCCCTCCTTGTGAGATGGTGGCGCGCGGCCGCCGATCGCCGTCAAGGATGCCGCTGCGCGGCTCGCTGCGCTCGGCCCTGTCGGGCCATCCGTTGACTGCGCGGAGCCGCGCGCGGTTATGCAGCGAGGAGGGGCTGGGCGGGGTGTGAGGCGACGAGGTCACGGATCATGCGGCGGTAGATGACATCGGAGAGGTGGCGCTTGAGGATCCGGCGAGCTTCCTTCTTGGTGTGCCCCTTGGCTCGGGCGGTTTCGTAGATCGCTTGGGCTCGTGGCTCGCAGCGCAGCTGGGTGATCGCCATCATGTGCAGGATCGGAGTTGATCCGCCGGTTCCCGCCGGGGTTGTAGCCGGAGTTCCGCAGAAGCGGAGCACACGATCAGCCTGAAAAGGGCGTGTTAGCAGGGATTTCGCCGGTTTCGGCGGGATCGGCCCGTGTGTCTACAAGCCGCGGCTACTCGGCGGCGGGGGTGAAGTCGTAGAACCGGGGTGGTTCGGGCAGCGACAGGGCGCTGAGGATGCGGCGGTGGCCGGCGGTCAGCTCGGTGCGTTGGCTGACGGTGCCCTCGGTGGTCGCGAGCGTGACGAGGTGCATGCGGTCGAGCTCGTTGCGGAGGTTGCGCCAGGTCTCGCCCGCTTCGGTCTCGGCGACGCGCATCAGCAGCAGCGCCAGCCAGCAGAGCTGGACGTGGGCTTCGATGCGGTCCTCGCGGCGGTGGTAGGCGGGGCGCAGGTCGATCGTGTGCTTGAGATCGCGCCAGCCGCGCTCGACCTCATACAGCGCCTTGTAGCCCTGGGCGACGTCCTCGGCGGTGAGGCTCTCGTCGGAGGTGCGCAGTAGGAACTTGCCGTCGAGCTTTCGCTCGCGGTTGATGGCGGCGCGGTCGATCCGGAGCTTGCCGGTGGGGGTGCGGCGGAGGAAGCGCTTGTAGGCGGGCTTGGTAGCCAGTGCCCC
>JBELAG010000620.1:0-2995 GCA_049509055.1 Solirubrobacteraceae bacterium | reverse complement strand
GGGGGTTGGGTTGCGCCGTTGAGTGGTGAGTATCGCGAGAATCTCACTCCGTCGACGGGTGAGGCGTTCTGCGAGGTCGCTCATTCCGGCGCGCCGGACATCGAGCTGGCGCTGGACGCTGCGCATGGCGCCAAGGATGGTTGGGGAAGCCAGTCGCCGACGGAGCGTGCGGCGGTGTTGGACCGGGTGGCGGACGCGATCGACGCCAATCTTGAGATGTTGGCGGTCGCGGAGAGCTATGAGAACGGGAAGCCGGTGCGGGAGACGTTGGCGGCTGACATTCCGTTGGCGGCTGATCACTTCCGGTATTTCGCGGGCGCGATCCGGTCGGAGGAGGGCCGGATCTCTGAGATTGACGATCAGACCTACGCGTATCATTTTCATGAGCCGCTGGGGGTGGTGGGTCAGATCATCCCGTTCAATTTCCCGTTGTTGATGGCGGCGTGGAAGATCGCGCCGGCGTTGGCGGCGGGTAATTGTGTGGTGCTCAAGCCGGCGAGTCCGACGCCGTGGTCGATCCTCAAGCTCGCGGAGGTGATCGCCGATATCGTCCCGCCGGGGGTGTTGAATGTTCGTCAATGGTCCGGGCGCGGAGATCGGTAAGGCGTTGGCGTCGAATAAGCGGATCGCGAAGATCGCGTTTACCGGTGAGACGGTGACCGGCCGGTTGATCATGTCCTACGCGGCGCAGAACCTGATCCCGTCCACGACGGAGTTGGGCGGCAAGTCGCCGAACATCTTCTTTGAGGATGTGATGGCGGCCGACGACGCGTTCCTGGACAAGGCGGTCGAGGGGCTGGTGCTCTACGCCTTCAACAAGGGCGAGGTGTGCACGTGTCCGTCGCGGGCGTTGATCCATGAGTCGATCTATGACGAGTTCATGGCGCGGTGCCTGGAGCGGATCGCGGCGATCAAGCAGGGCGACCCGCTGGACCGCGAGACGATGATCGGCCCGCAGGTCTCAGCGGCGCAGTTGGAGAAGATCGAGAGCTATGTGAAGATCGGTCGCGACGAGGGTGCCGAGGTGCTGATCGGCGGGTCTCGTCCCGCGGTCAACGGGCGTCTGGCCGGCGGCTATTACTTTGAGCCGACGGTGCTCAAGGGGCATAACAAGATGCGGGTCTTCCAGGAGGAGATCTTCGGGCCAGTGCTCGCGGTGACCACCTTCCGTGACGAGGCCGAGGCGCTGGAGATCGCCAACGACACGCTCTACGGTCTCGGCGCCGGCGTGTGGACGCGTGACGGCAGCCGCGCGTTCCGGATGGGCCGCGCGATCAAGGCCGGGCGGGTGTGGACCAACTGCTATCACCAGTATCCGGCGCACGCCGCGTTCGGCGGCTATAAGAGCTCGGGCGTCGGTCGCGAGAACCATCGCATGATGCTCGACCACTACTCCCAGACGAAGTGCCTGCTGGTCAGCTATGACCAGAACCCGATGGGGTTCTTTTAGAGATGGAGCCCGCGGACAGCGGTAGTGGGCCTGCTGTTGCCGCGACCCCGGCCGCGCTCGAGGTGATCGATCGCCTCGAGCGCGCCCACGGGCCGCTGGCGTTCTTTCAGTCCGGGGGGTGCTGTGATGGCACGTCCCCGATCTGTCTCAAAGACGGCGAGCTTCCCGCCGGGCCCAGCGACCTACGCTTGGGAGACATCGGCGGCGCCCCGTTCTACATCGACTCAGACCAGTACCAGCGATGGGGCACACCCACGTTCCTGATCGACGTGCGGCCCGGCGCCGCCGAAGGCTTCTCACTTGAAGGGCTGGAGGGCGTGCATTTCATCTCCAGCACACCGTGACAGCGGGCACCGCTCGAGGCTCGTGGATGCCCAGGAATCCGCGCCGCCGACCAGGCGACGCACAGACACCGCGTCCTGACAGGGGCCGACCACTCAAAAGGAAGAACCGCATGTCCACCAAAGCAATCCCCCATAGCCGTACAGCCGATGCTCCGCCCACCACCTATCGCGCCGCGGTCGTTCACGGCTTCGGTAGTCCGCTGACCGTCGAGCAGGTCCCGATGCCCGATCTCGGTCCCGGGCAGGTGCGCGTCAAGGTCGAGGTGTGCGGCCTGTGCCACACCGATATCCACGCCGCCAAGGGCGACTGGCCGATCAAGCCCTCGCCGCCGTTCATCCCCGGCCACGAAGGCGTCGGGATCGTCACCGAGCTCGCGCCCGGCGAGACGCCCGTCGGCGACCTCACCCACAAGGTGTCGGTCGGTGACCGCGTCGCGATGCCGTGGCTGGGCTACGCCTGCGGGAACTGCAACTACTGCGTGTCGGGCTGGGAGACGCTCTGCCACGAGCAGGAGATGATGGGCTACACGATCAACGGCGGCTTCGGGGAGTACGCCACCGCCTACGCCCGCTACGTCGTCAAGGTCCCCGACGGGGTTGACCCGTTTGACGCCGCGCCGCTGACCTGCGCCGGGGTGACCACCTATAAGGCGGTCAAGGTCGCGGGCACCCGCTCGTCTGACTTCGTCGCGGTGTTCGGTGTCGGCGGTCTGGGACACCTCGCGATCCAGTACGCCGCGATCGCCGGCGGACGCGTCGTCGCCGTCGACGTGATCGATGAGAAGCTCGAGCTCGCCCGCGAGCTCGGCGCCGAGTTCACCATCAACGCCGCCAAGGAAGACCCCGTCGAAGCGATCCAGCGGCTCGGTGGTGTCGATCAGGCGATCGCGCTGGCGGTCTCACCCCGCGCGTTTGAACAGGCCTACCAGTCGCTGCGCCGCGGCGGCAAGCTGGTGTTCGTCGCGCTGCCGGCCGACAACGAGATCAAGCTGCCGATCTTCGAAACGGTGCTCAACGGGATCACGATCGCGGGCTCGATCGTCGGGACCCGCAAGGACCTGCGCGAGGTCTTCGAGCTCCACCACGCCGGCAAGACACGCGTGATCCGCGAAACGCGACCGCTCGCCCAGGTCAACGACGCGATCGCCGACCTCGAAGCCGGCCGCGTCCCCGCGCGAATCGTGCTCCAACCATAGGCCGG
>JBELAG010000062.1:0-20450 GCA_049509055.1 Solirubrobacteraceae bacterium | reverse complement strand
GATGGCCGTCTCGATCGCCGCCTACGCCTCGATCTGGGGACTGGCGTTCGCGGTCGGGTTCGTGATCCTGTTACTCGTCCACGAGACGGGCCACGTGATCGCGCTGCGACGCGAGGGGATCAAGGCCAGCGCGCCGATGTTCATCCCCTTCATGGGCGCGGTGATCACCGCGCGGTCACTGGGCGACAACGCGCTGGCCGAGGCGAGGGTGGGCCTGGCCGGGCCGATCCTCGGCAGCCTCGGATCGGCGGCGTGCCTGGTCATCTATCACCTCACCGGCCACGACTTCTGGCGCGCGCTCGCCTACACCGGTCTGTTCCTCAACCTCTTCAACCTGCTGCCTGTGGTCCCCCTCGACGGCGGGCGGGCGATGGCGGCGATGACGCCGTGGCTGTGGGTGGCGGGCTTCGCCGGGCTGGTGACGATGGCCTTCCTCGTCTCCAACCCGATCATCTGGATCATCGTGCTGTTCGCCGCGCTGGAAACCTGGCGGCGCTTCAAGCAGCGCCGCGCGGGCGGTCTCAGCCAGGAGGCGTACTACCGCGTCGCGCCGCGCGATCGCGTGCTCGTCGCAGTCGTGTACCTGTCGCTGATCGCGCTGCTCGTCGTCGGCATGAACGCGGCGAACCTCCCGCGCACGCTCTGAGCGGGCCCGCGCGGTCTCAGTAGGACCGGCACCGACCACGCACCGGTCGGTCAGCGGCCGACCTCACGCAACTCGCGCTGGACGTCGCGCGCCATGTCGCGGGTGCGGATCGAGTCGCGCTTGTCGTAGAGGTCCTTGCCCTTGGCCAGCGCGATCTCCACCTTGGCCCGCGACCGCGCCCCCGAGAAGTACATCCGGGTCGGCACGAGCGTGAGGCCGCGCTCCTTGGTGCGGCCGATCAGACGCTCGATCTCGGAGCGGTGCAGCAGCAGCTTGCGCGGGCGCTCGGGGTCGTGGTTGTCGCGCGACGCGGCGCCGTAGGGCGGGATGTAGACGCCGATCAGCCACACCTCGCCGTCGCGGACCGTCGCGTAGGCGTCCTTGAGCTGGGCCTTGCCCTCGCGCAGGGACTTGACCTCGGTGCCGGTGAGCACGATCCCGCACTCGAAGCGCTCGAGCAGGTTGTAGCGGAACGACGCCTGGCGGTTGGTCGCCACATCGCCGGGCGCGGCTTTGCGTTTCTTTGACTTGGCCATCGGATCAATCCTGCGCCGGATCGCCGGCCAGGTCGTCGGGGAGAAGATCCACCCTACCCCGCGGCGCGTCGATCCGTGCGACGCGGACGTTGATCGGGTCGCCGAGGCGCAGCGCGCCGCCGCCGCGGGTGCCGATCAGCATCGTCGCCTCCTCGTTGAGCTCCCACCAGTCGCCACGCAGGCGGCGTACCGGCAGCATCCCCTCGTATTGCAGCCCGTCGCCGAAGGCGACGAACGCGCCGGCTCCGATCAGCCCGACGATCTCGCCCGCCAGCGTGGGATCGCGGTCGGTGTCGCGCAGCGCCCGCTCCAGCAGAAAGCACCGCGCGATGTCGTCGGCGTCGCGCTCGATCGTCATCGCCTCACGCTCGCGCGCCGACGCCCACGGCCCGGCCCCGGCGACCCAGGAGGCCTCGGGCGCCGGCTCGCCGGCGATCGCCGACAGCACGCCGCGATGGCAGATGAGGTCCGGATAGCGGCGGATCGGCGAGGTGAAGTGGCAGTAGCGCGGCGAGGCCAGCCCGGCGTGCCCGAGGTTGCGATGGTCGTAGTAGGCCTGCTTGAGCGAGCGCAACACGAGGCTGGTCAGCGCCCGGCCGCCGTGGCCGGTCCGCGCGACCCAGTCGGCGACCAGGCTCGACGTCTCGCCGACGACGTCGGCAGCCTGCTGGGGCGTGAGATGGCGGGCGGGGACCGCCGGGGTCGGCACGCCGAGCGACGCCAGCTGGCCGATCAGCCGCTGGACCGACGCCGCCTCCGGCCGCTCGTGGACGCGGTAGAGCGTCGGGATCCGCCGCTCCTCCAGGAAGCCGGCCACCTGCTCGTTGGCGGCGATCATCAGCTGCTCGATCAGCCGGTGGGACTCGGTCTGGGTGGAGAGCTCGACCGACACGACGTCGCCGGCGCGGTCGAACGCGAACTCCGGCTCGGCCGAGTCGACGACGAGCGCCGCGCCGGCGCGCCCCCCGGAGCGCAGGGCAGTCAGCGCCGCCGCGGCGGCCCGGGCGGCCGACAGCGGCACGCCCCACGGTTCGGCGCCCCCCTGCGCCCCCGCAAAGATCCGGTCGACCCGGTCGTAATCCAGCCGCTCGTCGGAGCGGATCACCGACCGGTACAGCGAGACCGAGCGCACCCCGCGCATGCCGATCGCCATCTCGACCGTGACCGTCGCCCGCAGTTCGCCGGCGACCAGCGAGCACGCCTGGTTCGACAGTGCCTTGGGCAGCATCGGCTCCACCGCCCCCGGCACGTACACGCTCGTGGCGCGGCGATAGGCCTCGCGATCGATCTGCGAGCGCGGCCGCACATAGGCCGCGACATCGGCGATGTGGACCCATACCCGCCAGCCGCCGTCGGCGAGCTCCTGGGCGGAGATCGCGTCGTCGAAGTCACGCGCGCCGGCCGGGTCGATCGTGAACGTCGGCAGGTCGCGCAGGTCGCGGCGGCCGGCGAGTTCCAGATCGGCGGCGGCCGCGTCGCGGGCCTCGTGCTCGACGGCGGGATCGAAGGAGCGCCGCAGGCCGCGGTCGATCATCAGCGCGCCGATCACGTCCCGGGCGACGTCGGGGCGTCCGAGGCGTCGCGCGATCACCGCGCGGCGCCCCGCGCCGCGGCCCGAGGCCCGGCCGCCTGGCGCCACCGTGACCAGGTCGCCGACGGTCGCGCGGCGGTCGCGGCTGACGACGACCCGCGGCCCGGCGGCGAAGAACGGCTCGGCGACGAGGAACTTGCCCTGCCGGGCGAGGACGGCGACGTGCGCTCCGGAGCGCGCGTCCCGGGCGGTGACGCTCACCGCACTTCGGCGGCGACGGTCCGCTCGGCGACCGTGAGAGCGGTGTCGGTGCGCGCGTCGGCGGCGGTCGAGGCGTACACGTCGGGCGTGATGCCGGCGCCCTGGCGGACCCCGCCGCCGCCGAGGTTCTGGCCGTTGGGCGTGAAGTACTCGCCGACGGTGAAGTCGAGCGCGCCGCCGTTGGGGAGCGGCTGGATCTCCTGGAAGACGCCCTTGCCGTAGGTGTGGGTGCCGACCACCTTCGCCCGCCCGCGGTCCTTCAGCGCGCCGGTCACGATCTCGGCCGAGGACGCCGTCCCCTTGTCGACGAGCACGACGAGCGGGATGCTCGTCGAGATCGCGCCACCTCGGGCCATGTAGACCTCGCGCGGGACGCTGCGACCGGCGGTCGAGACGATCGTGCCGTTGGGGATGAAGATGCTGGCCGTGTTGACCGCCTCCTCCAGCAGCCCGCCGGGGTTGTCACGCAGATCGAGGATCAGGCCGCGCGCGCCCTCGTGCAGCACGTCCTCGACCTGGGTGCGAACCTCGGAGCCGGAGCCGGCGGCGAAGCTCGTCAGCCTCACGTCGCCGAGCTTGATGCCCTTGTAGGTGAGCATGCGGCTGCCGGCCACCGGCTCCACGAGGTTGGCGCGCGTCACGATCAGCGTGCGGCGGCGCCGGCCGTCCAGGACGGTGAGCCTGACCTTGGTCCCGGCCCGGCCCCTGATCAGCGAGGCCGAGAAGTCCTTCGGCCGTTTGGCCAGTGACGTCGAGCCGACGGCGATGATCACCTCGCCGCGCGTGAGACCGGCCCGCTGGGCCGGAGATCCCTGCAGCACGTCGACGACCACCAGCCCGAGCGGGTTGGAGTTGATGTCGACACCGATCCCGCTCAGGTGCGGGTCGTCGACCTGCTGAAAGCTCTGGTAGTCGGTCGGGTCGTAATAGTGGCTGTAGGGATCATCGAGGCTGGCCACGGCGGCCTGCAGACCGCTGTCGACGAGCTGGCTGCGGTTGACCGGGCGGTAGTAGTCCTTCTGCAGCAGGCCCAGCACCTGGTTGATCAGCTTGTCGTTGCTCGGCTGGGAGACGAACGCGCTGCGGATCGGCCCCGGCAGCCAGCTCGGGTGCCCGCCGAACCACAGGCCGACCACGAGCACGACGACGGCCGCGGCCGCGGCCACCGGCCAGGGAGAACGTTGTCGACGCGTGTACATACGGGCCCTTCAGGGTAGCTCGACGACCACTCGGGCACGGCCGCGCGCGACCGCCGGCCGGCGTCGCTCGCTACACGCGCAGGAAGCGGCGCAGCGAGAGCCCGGAGCCGAGCGCGGAAACCATCACGCCGGCCACCATCAGAACGATCACGAGGGCGGTGAACGAGATCGTCCGCGGCGCCGCGATCAGCGTCCAGTTGCTCGCCAGCGGGTCGAGCAGCACGATCTTGGCCAGCGCCAGCGCGCCGATCGCCAGCAACGCCCCGGCGGCGCCGACGACGATGCCCTCGATCACGAACGGCCAGCGGATGAACCAGTCGGTGGCGCCGACCAACTTCATCACCTCGACCTCGCGGCGGCGCGAGTACAGCGACAGGCGGATCGTGTTGGCGATCAGCAGCACGGAGGCGAGCGACAGCAGGATCGTCAGCGCGGCGGCGGTGATCGTCACGAGGTTGGTCACCTCGAGGATCTTTCTGGTATCGGTGCGCTTGTTGGAGACACTCCCGATCGCCGGGTCGATCGTGCCGGTCCCGCCGCCGGCGGTCGGCGGCGCCAGCGCGTTGCGCACCGCCAGGACGTTGGCCGGATTGTCGGGGATCACGTGGAAGGTGTCGGGCAGCGGGTTGGAGCCCACCAGCGCGTAGGCGGCGGGATCGAGCTTGGACTGCTGCTCGAACGCGGTCTGCTTGGAAACGAACTGAACCGTCTTGACGTGCGGGACGTTGAGCAGCTCACGGCGAACGCGCGCCTCGTCGGATGCGGTCGCATCGGTCTTCATGTAGACGTCGACCTCGACGCGGCTGCGGACGCTGTCGGCCGCCCCGTTGGTCGCCTGGACGATCGGGATGAAGACGCCGAGGACGAGCAGCGTCACGAGCACGGTGCACAGCGCGGCCAGGCTTGGCGCCGCGCTGCGTCGGGTCGCGCGAATCGCCTCGCGCAGGAAGAATCCGAGACGCATCTCCTACAGCCCCGGCGGCCGCGTCGTCGGCGCCCGCAGGCGGCGCGCGAGGTCGCGGGTGCTCTCGTCACGCGTGTACAGGCCGGCTGCCTCGTCGCGAACGACGCGGCCGCGGGAGAGCTCGAGCACGCGGCGGCGCATCTTGTCGACCATCGCCTGGTCGTGGGTGGCGACGAGCACGGTCGTGCCGGTGCGGTTGATGCGGTACAGCAGCCGCATGATGTCGATGCTCGTCTCGGGGTCCAGGTTGCCGGTCGGCTCGTCGGCGAGCAGCAGGGGCGGATGGTTGACGAACGCGCGCGCGATCGACACGCGCTGCTGCTCGCCGCCGGAGAGCTGATGCGGGAGGTTGTGCAGCTTGGTCGACAGGCCGGTGAGGCGCAGGATGTCGGGAACCTTGGCCCGGATCTCCTTGCGCGACCCGCCGGTGACCAGCAGCGCGTAGGCAACGTTGTCGTAGACGGTGCGGTTGGGCAGCAGCTTGAAGTCCTGGAAGACGACGCCGATGTTGCGCCGGAAGTAGGGCACGCGCTTGCGCTGCACCTGCTCGAGGTCATGGCCGGCCACGCGGATCGTGCCGGCGGTCGGCTCGAGCTCCTTGATCAGCAGTCGCATCACCGTCGACTTGCCCGATCCGGTCGATCCGACGAGGAACACGAACTCGCCCGGGTTGACCGAGAAGGTCGCCTGATCGAGTCCCACGTCACCCGCATAGAGCTTGGAGACGCCGCGGAACTCGATCACCGGCTGACGCCCGGCGGGCTCGCGAGCCGAGGTCCGTGCGGCCACGGCGGACGCCCGGAGCACGCGCTTGCGAGTGCGCTGGGTGAGTTTTGATGAGCTAGCCATAGGGTGCGCGGAGCGTAGCGGCCACCCATGCCCCGTGTCCCCTCCGGAGGGGCCTTGCAACGCGATTTGCAGGGGCATTCGATAAAGGCGCGCTTAACCGAGGGCCGTCCGACGGCCGTCGCGGCCCAGGATCCGCCCGCAGCGACTGCCGCGGGCGCTACCGTTGTCGCAGGCATGGCGCCGATCACCGTCTCCACCCTGTCCAACTGCCTGCGGCTGCACCGGATCCCGGTCCCGGGAACCCGCGCGGTGACGATCCTCGCGGCGTTCGACGCGGGCGCGCGCACCGAGCGCCCCGAGGAGAACGGGATGGCCCACTTCCTGGAGCACCTCGTCTTCAAGGGCGGCGAGAAGTACCCGACGTATCGCGACGTCAACGAGGCCGCCGAGGGGATCGGGGCGGTGCTCAACGCGTACACCAGCCACGACCTCGTCGCCTTCCACATCACGGCTCGGGCCCAGCGTGGCCTGGAGGCGGCCGACCTGCTGACCGACTTCGTCGGGCGTCCCCGGATCGACGGCGACGAACTCGACCGCGAGCGGGGCGTGGTCGTGCAGGAGATCGCGCGCTCCGACGACCAGCCGGCGATGATGGCCGAGCACCTGATCGACGAGGCCGTGTTCGGCGACCATCCGCTCGGGCGCCCGGTGCTCGGTCCCGCCGAGCACATCCGCGACACGTTCACGCGCGAGGGGATCGTCGCCTTCCGCTCGCGGCGTTGGTCGCCGACTACCGGCGCGGCGTTCGCGGTCGGCAACCTCGAGTCGCTGGGCGACGACGGCGAGCTCGCCGAACTGTTCGAGCGCTTCGTGGCCGGGCCCGAGCCCGAGCCGTTCGAGGCCGCGCCGGCCCAGCACCCGCGGGTGATGGTGCGCGAGCGCGACTCCAACCAGTCGCACCTGCGGCTCTCCTACCGTCCCGCGATCGACGTGTCCTCGCCCCGTGAGCGGGCGGCGCTGGTGATCTACGCCACGCTGCTCGGCGGGTCGATGGGCTCGCGGCTGTTCGACGAGATCCGCGAGCAGCGCGGCCTGGCCTACTCGGTCAACGCCTTCCCGCACGCCTATGCCGACGTCCCCGTGCTCCAGCTGTCCGCCGGGCTGGACTCGGGCAAGTGCCTCGAGGCCTACCGGCGGATGCGGGAGATCGTCACCGAGCTGCGCGAGCAGGGCCCGACCGAGGCCGAGGTCCAGCGCGCCCGGGCCTACGCCGCCGGAGCCCGGACGATCGCGTTCGAGAACACCGGCGCGGTCGCCCGCTACGCCGCCCAGCAGACGGTCGTGTTCGGGGAGGACGCCGATCCCGACACGACGATCTCGCTGCTGGACCATGTCACCTTCGACGACGTCAGGACGATCGCCGCCGGGGTCGCCGACGAGCTCTCGGTCGCCTGTGTGGGGCCGCACACCGTCGAGGAGCTGGAAGCGGCCTGAGACGCTGGATCGCCGCAGGCTCGGTGCTGATCCTGGCGGTTGCGGTGATCGCACTCGTCGCGCTGGGCTCCCTCGACCGCACGAGCGGCAGCGATGTCCAGGCCGACGCCGGCACGCCGGTGGTCAGCCGACCGGCAAAGCCCGCCGGCGATGATCACCGCGCAGCGGGGCCGCACGCCCCCAAGCTGATCACCGACGGCCGGCGACCCGCGTCGTCGCCCGCACAGACCCGGCTGCAGGCGACGATCACCGCAGCCCTGCGGACGGCGGGCCCCGCCAGCGGCGCGCTCGTCTACGACCTGACCGCGGGAACCGAGCTGTTCGCGGTCCGCCCGTCGGTCAAGCGGCCGCCGGCGTCGCTGGAGAAGCTGTGGACGACGACCGCGCTGATGCTCAAGCTCGGTCCCGACGCGCGGCTGCACACGAGCGTGCTCGGGACCGGCTTCCTGCACGACGGGGTGTGGCACGGCAACCTCTACCTGCGCGGCGGCGGCGACCCGACGTTCGGCGACCCGACGTTCAACCGCGTGTGGAACGGCGGCCAGGGGCCGACCGCCGCCCAGCTCGTCGGCCAGCTCGCCCGGCGCGGGATCCACCAGGTGACGGGCTGGGTGTTCGCCGACGAGTCGCTGTTCGACCGCCGCCGCGGCGGGCTGCTCACCGACTATGCGCCGGACGTGCCCGACTTCGGCGGGCAGCTGAGCGCGCTCACCTACGACCACGGCTCGACCGCGGCGCACTACTCGCCGGCCACGTTCGCCGCGCGCGAGCTCGTGCTCGTCATGCGCGGATCGCACATCGCCGCGCGGGCGTCGACGCACGACGCCGCGACGCCCGACAGCGCGCGGATGCTGGCGATGGTCAGCTCGCCGCCGCTGTCGGCGATGGCGCGGCTGATGGACGTGCCCTCCGACGACCTCTTCGCCGAGCTGTTCACCAAGCAGCTCGGAGTCCTGTTCGGGGCCGGCGGGACGATCTCGGCCGGGGCGCGGGTGATCGCCGCCACGATCGCCGCCGCCTACGACCTGCACCCGACGATCCTCGACGGCTCGGGCCTGTCGCGCAACGATCGCTCCTCGCCGCTGGAGGTCGTCGACCTGTTGCACGAGCTGTGGGGAACGGCCGCCGGGCGCGAGCTCGTCGCCGCGCTGCCCACGGTCGGCGTCAGCGGCACCGTGGAATCGATCGCGGTCAAGACCGCGGCCGCGGGCCACTGCGTCGCCAAGACCGGGACGCTCACCGACGTCACCAACCTGGCGGGCTACTGCGCGGCCCGCGGCCGCCACACCCTCGCCTTCGCGGTCCTGATCGACGGGCCGCCCAACTGGATCGCGCTCGGGCTCGAGGGCACGATCGTCGCCGACATCGCGCGCTACTGAAAAGTGAGCGGTGTTGCGGTGACGCCGATCAGGCTCGACAATCGCGGGATGGAGCTCGCCACCGCGCTCAACTTCGGGGAGCTGCAGCGCTACCTCAGCCGCGTCAGCGACCGCTGGCCGCTGCAGGTGGTGATGCTCGGCGGCGCGCGGGTCGATGACCTGCACGGCGCGCCGGCCCAGCGCGAGCGCGGGCCGGAGTACGTCATCGTCCTCGTCTCCCGGGCGTTTGACGGGATGCCGTGGCTGGAGCGTGTCTACCAGGCGACGTCGCTGTGGGACGCGATGGAGATGGGCGACCCCGCCGACGTCCACTGCTACACGATCGAAGAGTTCCTGCGCCGGCGCACGACGACACCGGTGGTCCGGGCGGTCGTCGACCGCGGGCTGCTGCTGTTCGAGGATAGGGGCCCCGCCGCCCCCGCCGCCCCTGCCGCCCCCCGCCGCCCCCCGCCGGCACCCACCCCGCAGCCTGAGCCGCCCGCGCCGGCCTGAGCCGCCGCCCGGGTCAGCCGATCGCCACCATCCGCTCGATCGGCAGCCGGGCCCGGTCGGCGATCGCCGCCGGGACCTTCACCTCGTGGACGCCGTCGCGCAGCGCGTCACGCAGCTTGGGCAGCGTGATCATCTTCATGAAGCGACACGACGCCGCCTCGTTGGCGGCGATGAACGCGACGTCGGGCGCGGCGCGGCGCAGCGGATGCAGCATGCCGGTCTCGGTGGCGACGATCGCCTCCGACCTGCGCGTCCCGGCCCCGCGCGGTGCGGACGCGAGCTCCCGCGCGTAGCCGAGCATCCCGCCGGTGGACAGCATCCGCACCCCGTCGGCCGCCACGTCGCCCGCGGCGACGTACTCCATCACGCTCGTCGAGCAGCCGCACTCGGGGTGGATCAGGAAGTCGGCGTCGGGGTGCGCGGCGCGGACGCGGCCGATGTCGGCCGGGGTGATCCCCGCATGGACGTGGCATTCGCCGTCCCACACGTGCATCGAACGCCCCAGCGTCTTCTCGACGTAGGCGCCGAGGAACATGTCGGGGCCGAACAGGATCTCGGTGTCGTCGCCGTGGTGGCGGTAGATGTGGGCGACGACGTCGACCGCGTTGGCCGAGGTGCAGCAGTAGTCGGTCTCGGCCTTGACCTCGGCCGTCGTGTTGACATACATCACGACGACCGGGCGGGCGTCGGCGAACTTCGCCTTCCACGCGCGCAGCTGCTCGGCGGTGATCGAGTCCGCCAGCGAGCAGCCGGCGTCGGGGTCGGGGATCAGCACGCGCTTGTCCGCGCACAGGATCGACGCCGTCTCGGCCATGAAGTGCACGCCGCAGAACGCGATCGTCTCGGCATCGGCCGCCGCGGCCTGCTGGGAGAGCCCGAGCGAGTCCCCGACGTAGTCGGCGACATCCTGGATCTCGGGCAGCTGATAGTTGTGGGCGAGGATCACCGCTCCTCGCGACGCCGCGAGCTCGCGGACCTCGGCCTGGAGGGCGGGGATGTTCTCGAGCATCAGCGGCGCCTCGCTGGCGCGCAGCATCGGGAGTGTCATGGCAGCGGCGAGAGGATCAGGGAGAGGTCGAGCGCCGGGGCGCTGTGGGTGAGCGCACCGACCGAGATGAAGTCTACGCCGGTGCCCGCGATCGCCCCGACGGTCTCCAGATCGACCCCGCCGCTGGCCTCGAGCTCGGCCGCGCCGGCGACCTGCGCCACCGCCGCGCGCAACTGCTCGACGGTCATGTTGTCCAGCAGGATCCGCGGCGCGCCGGCGGCGAGCGCCTCGTCAACCTCGGCCGGCGTGCTGCACTCGACCTCCAGCGCCAGCGTCGGCGCCGCCTCCCGCGCGCGCCGGATGGCCTCGCCGACGCCGCCGGCCAGCGCCGCATGGTTCTCCTTGATGAGGATCGCGTCGTACAGGCCGGCGCGGTGATTGGTCGCCCCGCCGGCCGCGACGGCCGCCTTCTCCAGCGCTCGCAGTCCCGGCGTCGTCTTGCGGGTGTCGAGGATCCGCGCGCCCGAGTCCTCGACCTCGCGCGCGTAGCGGGCGGCGAGCGTCGCCACCCCCGACAGCCGGGCCAGGAAGTTCAGCGCGGTGCGCTCGCCCGACAGCAGCGCGCGGGCGCGGCCTTCCACCACCAGCACCTCGCCGCCCTCGCGCCAGACGCCCTCCCGCACCCGGCGTTCGCACCTGACGTCGGGGTCGAGCGCGCGAAACGTCCGCTCGGCGACCTCGAGGCCGAAGATCACGCCCGGCGCCTTCTGGGAGATCAGCGCCCGCGCCCGGGCGCCGGGCGCGACGGTCGCCGCGGTGGTCACGTCCCCGCCGCCCAGATCCTCCGCGAGCGCACGGGCGATCACGCCGTCGATCTCCGGCTCGGCCATCGCGCGCCGCCTACGCCGGCTCGCCGACGCCGGCGGCGCCGGTCAGAGCCGTGGCCTGGCCCGTCGCCGGCGACGCGGGCGGCGGCGCGACGAGGACGCGGACGGTGGCGAAGGTCGGGTCCGCGGCGCCGTGCAGGCGGGCGCCGGCGGCGGTGATCTCGCGCAGATAGGCGACCACTCCGGCGGTGACCCGCTCGCCGGGCAGCAGCGCCGGCACCCCGGGCGGGTAGCCGGCGATCGACTCGCACGAGACCCGGCCGATCGCGTCGTCGACGGCCACCGCCTCGCCGACGGCGAGGAACGCCTCGCGGATCGGCACCACCGCCTCGTGCTCGAGCGCCGCGAGCGGGCTGGAGACGATCCCGCCGTCGCCGGGACGCGCGAGGCGGCGCACGGTGTCGGCGAAGTCGTGGGCGAAACGCTCCAGCGGCTCGACCGGCTGGCCGAGGCCGAGCACGAGCACGAGCGTGGCGTGGGTGGCCAGCTCGACGTAGATGTCGAAGCACGCTCGCAGCTCGGCGGCGAGCTCATAGCCGGTGCAGCCGGTCCCGCGAACGTCGATCACGACCCGCAGCGGGTCCCATCCGGCGATCCCCGGCCGGCCGACCATCGCGCCGTCGATCACCTCGCAGCCGAAGATCTCGTCGATCGCTCCCCGGGCCCGCGCCGCGGCGGCGAGCGTGCGGTCCAGCAGCGCCTCGCCGTGGGCCGCCAGCTGGCGGCGCGAGCTGTCCAGCGACGCGAGCAACAGCGAGTTGGGGCTCGTGGAGCGCATCAGCCGGACGCACCGCGCAACCTCGTCGGGGTCGATCAGGCCGTCGCGGGCGACGTGCAGCATCGCCGACTGCGTGAGGCTGCCGACGATCTTGTGCGTCGAGGTGACGACCGCGTCCGCCCCCTGCGCCAGCGGCGACTCGGGCAGCGCCGGATGAAAGCCGAAGTGCGACCCCCACGCGCAGTCGACGACGAGCGCGGCGCCGGTGGCATGGACGACCTCGGCGCAGCCGCGGACGTCGGCGGCCATCCCGTAGTAGGTCGGCGAGACGATGAACACGGCGGAGATGTCGGGGCAGCGGCGCAGCGCGTGCTCGAGCGCCGCCGGCGTGACGCCGTGGGCCATCCCCAGCTCGTGGTCGTACTCGGGCGCGACGAAGCTCGCCAGCCCGCCGCTGATCACGAGCCCGTCGACGACGCTGGCGTGGGAGTTGCGCTGGACGAGCACGTGCTGCCCGGGCTTGGCGAGCGTCAGGCACAGGGCGTGGTTGCCCTGGGAGGCGCCGTTGGTGAGAAACCACGTCTGGCGCGCGCCATAGGTCGCCGCGGCCAGCTGCTCGGCGCGCTCGTACGGCGTCGGCGACGGGCCGACGTCGATCCCCTCGATGTCCTGGCAGATGTCGAGGGCGAGCGCACGCTCGCCGATCGCGGCGCGCAGGCCGGGATCGGCTCCTGCACCGCCCTTGTGGCCGGGAACGTGGAAGCGCACCGAGCCGCGGAAGCCGTAGGAGACGATCGCCTCCAGGTAGGGCGCGGTCGGCAGCTCCCGCGGGTGTGGCCGGCGGTCGCTCACTTGGCGGACCTCAGCAGAAACGCGCGCACGAAGCCGTCGAGGTCGCCATCCAGCGCGCGGTTGGCGTCGCCCATCTCAAATCCGGTGCGGTGGTCCTTGACCATCGTGTAGGGATGCAGCACGTAGGAGCGGATCTGGGAGCCGAAGTTGACATCCTGGGCCTCCCCCTTCTCGCGGGCGATCTCCTCCCGGCGCTTGCGCTCCTCGAGCTCGACGAGGCGCGAGCGCAGCATCGCCATCGCCTCGGCCTTGTTGGAGGACTGCGAGCGCTCGTTCTGGCACTGCACGACGATGCCGGTCGGCTTGTGGGTGATGCGGACCGCCGAGTCGGTCTTGTTGACGTGCTGGCCGCCGGCGCCGCTGGCGCGATAGGTGTCGATCTGCAGGTCGTCGTCGTCGATCTCGACCTCGGCGGACTCCTGCACGACCGGCGAGACCTCGACCCCGGCGAAGCTCGTCTGGCGGCGGTTGGCGGAGTCAAACGGCGACAAACGGACGAGCCGGTGAACCCCCTTCTCGCTGCCGTACAGGCCGTAGGCGTTCTCGCCGCGGACCCGGAAGGTCGCGGACTTGATCCCCGCCTCCTCCCCCGGCGAGACCTCCAGCAGCTCGACGGCGAAGCCCCGCTTCTCGGCCCAGCGCATCTCCATCCGCAGCACCATCTCGGCCCAGTCCTGGGCGTCGGTCCCGCCCGCCCCGGCGTTGACGGTGACCAGCGCGTCACCGGCGTCGTAGCGCCCGGAGAACAGCCGCTCCTCCTCCAGCGCCTCCAGCCGCTGCTGCGCGGAGGTCACCTGCTCCTCGAGCTCGACCGCCAGCTCAGGATCCTCGTCGGCCATCTCGGCCAGCGGCTCGAGGTCCTCGACGTCGGACTGCAGCGCGCGGAACACGCCGAGCTTGCGCGTCGCGCGGGCGTGCTCGGCGCTCACCTTCGCCGCCCGCTCCTGGTCGTCCCAGAAGCCGGGGGCCCCCATCTCCTGCTCGAGCGCGTCGGCGCGCTCGGCTAGCCCTGCTGGGTCAAAGATAGTCCGAGAGCAGCTTGAGCTGCTCACGGATTGCCGCGAGCCGCTGGGGCAGCGGCTCTGAGGGGGCGGTTGCCATGGACGGTTACCCTAGCAACCGTCAGTCGATGTACTCATACGCCGGCAGCGTGAGGAACTCGACGAGCGGCTCGGCGAGCGCGACCCCCTCGAAGATCGCGCGCGTCTCATCCGGCCGGCCGGCGCGCCAGGTGCCATCGCCGACCGCGGCGTGGATCGCGGCGGTCTCCTCGTCGATCAGCCGGCGCACGAGCTCCGGTGTGATCGTGCGACCGTCCTCGAGCACCACCGCGTGGTGCACCCACTGCCAGATCTGCGAGCGCGAGATCTCGGCGGTCGCCGCGTCCTCCATCAGCGAGTTGATCGCCGCCGCGCCGCGGCCGCCGAGCCAGAAGGACAGGTACTGGAAGCCGACGCTGACGTTGGTCCGCAGGCCGCGTTCGGTGACCGCCCCCGGGGTGGCGGCCAGATCGAGCAGCTGGGCCGCGTCGACGTCGACGTCGTCGCGTTGGCGCGAGAGCTGGTTGTCGGCCCCGCCGAGGCCGTGCTCGAACACCTCGCGCGCGACCGGCACGAGATCGGGGTGGGCCACCCAGGTGCCGTCGTAGCCCTGCCCGACCTCGCGCTGCTTGTCGGCGCGGACGCCGTCCAGCGCGCGGGCGTTGGCCTCCTCGTCGGCGCGAGAGGGGATCAGCGCCGCCATCCCGCCCATCGCGTGCGCGCCGCGGCGATGGCAGGTCGCCGCCAGCAGCTCGGTGTAGGCGCGCATGAACGGCACCGTCATCGTCACCGCGCCGCGGTCGGGCAGCACCATCTCCGGCCGGTCGGGAAAGCACTTGATCGAGGAGAAGATGTAGTCCCAGCGACCGGCGTTGAGACCGGCCGAGTGATCGCGCAGCGCGTGGAGGATCTCGTCCATCTCAAACGCCGCCGGCAGCGTCTCGATCAGGACGGTCGCCCGGATCGTCCCCCGCGCCACCCCGAGCAGGTCCTGGGCGAGGCAGAAGACGTCGTTCCACAGTGCCGCCTCTCGATGGGACTCGAGCTTGGGCAGATAGAAGTAGGGTGCCGCCCCGCGCGCCAGCAGCCGCGGCGCGCAGTGAAAGAAGTACAGCCCGAAGTCGAACAGCGACCCCGACACCGGTTCGCCGTCGACGAGCAGGTGGCGCTCGGGCAGGTGCCAGCCGCGGGGTCGCACCAGCAGCGTCGCCGGCTCGCTGACGAGCTCGTAGTGGCGGCCGTCGGAGCCGTCGTAGGTGATCGTCTGATCGATCGCGTCGCGCAGGTTGCGCTGGCCCTCCACGAGGTTGCGCCAGGTCGGGGTGTTGGCATCCTCGAAGTCGGCCATGAAGCCGTCGGCGCCGGAGTTGAGCGCGTTGATGACGAGCTTGCGGTCGGTCGGGCCGGTGATCTCCACCCAGCGCCGGCGCAGCGGCGCCGGCGCGGGCGACACCGTCCAGTCGCCGGCGCGGATCGACGCGGTCTCCGGCAGGAAGTCAAGCGTCTCCCCCGCCGCCAGCCGCGCGCGGCGTTGCTCGCGGCGCTCCAGCAGCTCGCGGCGGCGCGCGCCGAACTCGGTCTGCAGCGCGGCGACGAACTCGAGCGCGTCCGGCGTCAGCACCTCGTCGAAGGACCGATCGGCGGTGGCGCGCAGCTCGAGGCGGGGACGGCCGGACATGACGCGCAATCATGCCAGGCGCGACGCCCGCTGGGCTATCGTCTCGCCCATGGCAACTCTCAACGACGACGCGATCCGGGCGCTGCTGCAGGCGCCCAACCACGCCGTCATCTCAACGCTCAACGAGGACGGATCGGTCCACAGCACCGTCGCCTGGATCAGCCTCGAAGACGGGCAGCTGTCGGTCAACAGCGCGCAGGGACGCAAGTGGCCCACCAACCTCGATCGGGACCCCACCGTCACCGCGGTCGTCTATGACCCGAGCAACCCCTACGAGTACGTCGAGATCCGCGGAACCGCGGCCGGCACCCGTGAGGACGCCGACGACCACATCAACCGTCTGGCCAAGGCCTACATCGGCCAGGACGAGTACCCGTTCCGGGGACCCGGCGAGGTCCGCGTCAAGTACGTCATCACGCCCACGCGCGTTCGCTACCAGAAGCAGGGCTAGCCGTCGCAGAGTGCTGCGGCGCCGGTCAGGCGCCGTGGCACTTCTTGAACTTCTTGCCCGAGCCGCACCAGCACGGGTCGTTGCGCCCGATCTGCTCGGCGTCGTCGACGCGCCGCTGCTGGACCGGGGCCGCCTCCGCGGCGGCCGCCGCCTCGGGCGCCGCGGCGCCGCCGGCCGCTGCCGCCATCGCGATCGCGCTCGGCTGCGACTGGCCGCCGCCCGAGTAGCTCACCCGGCCGCCCCCGGTCGCCGAGCTCGACGCGGGGCTGGGGCGCCGGCGGGCGGGCGGAGGCGGGGGCGCACCGCTCTCGTCGTGGACGGTGACCTCGACGTGGAAGATGAGCCGCGCGAAGTCGCCCCACACGCTGTTCATCAGTTCCCGGAACAGCTCGAAGGCCTCGTTCTTGTAGGCCACGAGCGGCTCGATCTGGGCGAACCCGCGCAGATGAATCCCCTCGCGCAGGTAGTCCATGTCGTAGAGGTGCTCCTGCCAGCGCTGGTCGATGATCTCCAGCAGCAGGAAGCGCTCGACGTTGCGCATCAGCTCCTCGCCGAGCTCCTGCTCGCGGCGGTCGTACTGGGCCAGCGCCTCCTCCTGGAGGCGCAGGGCGAGATCGTCGCGGTCCATCCGCGCGGCGTCGAGCTCCTCGAAGGCGTCGCTGGGGGTGAAGACCTCGTCGATCCGGCGCATCAGGCCGTCGATGTCCCAGTCCTCGACGAAGTCGCCCTGCGTGTACTCGCTGACCAGCCGGTCGATCAGGCTGACGATCTCCTCGCGCGCCGCGGCGCTCATGTCGCGACCCTCCAGCACCTCGTCGCGGTAGGTGTAGACCACCTCGCGCTGCTGGTTGAGCACGTCGTCGTACTCGAGCGTGTGCTTGCGCATCAGGAAGTGCTGCTCCTCGACCTTGCGCTGGGCCTTCTCGATCTGCTTGGAGAGCATCCCGGCCTCGATCGGCTCCTCGTTGCCCTCCTCGTCGAGCGATCCGAGGCGATCCAGGATCTTGTAGATGCGCTCGCCGGCGAACAGGCGGACGAGATCGTCCTGGGCGGAGAGGAAGAAGCGCGACTCGCCGGGGTCGCCCTGCCGGCCGGAGCGGCCGCGCAGCTGGTTGTCGATCCGCCGCGACTCGTGGCGCTCGGTGCCGAGGATGAACAGGCCGCCGGCGTCGAGCACCTGCTGGCGCTGGTCCAGGACCCGGCGCTCGATCTCGGGCAGCACGGTGGCGATGTGCTCGTCGTAGTCGGGCATTCCCGGACGGAGGCCGAGCTTGGCGACCTCCAGGCCGGCGAGGTGCTCGGCGTTGCCGCCGAGCTTGATGTCGACGCCGCGCCCGGCCATGTTGGTGGCGATCGTGACCGCGCCGGGAGCGCCGGCCTCGGAGACGATCTCGCCCTCGCGGGCGGCATGCTCGGGCTTGGCGTTGAGGACGGCGTGCTTGATCCCGCGCTTGGTGAGCTGATCGGACAGCAGCTCGGAGACCTCGACGGCGATCGTGCCGACGAGCACGGGTTGGCCGGCGCGGTGGCGCTGCTCGATCTCGCGCACGACCGCGCTCCACTTGCCGTCCTTGGTCTTGTACACCTGATCGTTGCGATCCGCTCGGACCATCGGCTGATTGGTCGGGATCTGCACGACCGGGAGCTCGTAGATCTTCATGAACTCGGTGGCCTCGGTGAGCGCCGTCCCGGTCATTCCCGCCAGCTTGTCGTACATCCGGAAGTAGTTCTGCAGCGTGATCGTCGCCAGCGTCTGGTTCTCCTCCTGGACGCGGACCCCCTCCTTGGCCTCCACCGCCTGGTGCAGGCCCTCCGACCAGCGCCGCCCCTCGAGGATCCGGCCGGTGAACTCGTCGATGATCTTGACCTCGCCGTCGATCACCTCATAGTCGTAGCCGCGCTTGTACAGCGACTCGGCCTTCAGCGACTGGATCAGGTGGTTGACCAGGTGGCCGTTCTCGGCCCGGTAGAGGTGGTCGATCCCGAGGAAGCGCTCGGCCTTGGAGACGCCCTGCTCGGTGATCGAGATCGTCTTGTGCTTCTCGTCGAACTCGTAGTCGAACTCGGCGATGAACTCCTTCTTCATCCGCGGGTCCATGCCCTCCGGCGTCTTGCCGGGCTTGAGCCGGGGCGCGAGCTGGGCGAAGCGGGCGTAGAGGTCGGCGGCCTGCTCGGGGGCGCCGGAGATGATCAGCGGCGTCCGCGCCTCGTCGATCAGGATGTTGTCGACCTCGTCGACGACCGCGTAGTTGTGGTATTTCGGCTTGGCGTCCTCGCCACGGCTGCGGCCGCCGTGCTGGAACTTCTCCTCCAGGCTCTTGGCCATGTTGTCCCGGAGGTAGTCGAAGCCGAACTCGGAGTTGGTGCCGTAGGTGACGTCGGCGGCATAGGCGGCGTGCTTCTCCTCGAACGGCTGCATGTTCTGCAGCACCCCGACCGAGACGCCGAGCTGGTCATAGAGCGGCTTCATCCACATCGCGTCGCGATGGGCGAGATAGTCGTTGACGGTGACGACGTGGACGCCGAGGCCGGGCAGCGAGTTGAGCACGACGGCCAGCGTCGCGGTCAGCGTCTTGCCCTCGCCGGTCTTCATCTCGGCGATCGCGCCGTCGTGGAGCACCATCCCGCCGATCAGCTGCACGTCGAAGTGGCGCATCCCCATCGCCCGCTTGCCGGCCTCGCGCACGAGCGCGAAGCACTCATACAGCAGATCGTCGAGCGATTCGCCCCCCCGCGCGCGGGTGCGGAGCTCATCGGCGCGCTCGCGCAGCTCCTCGTCGGTGTCGTGCTCGAGCTCGGCTTCGAAGGCGTTGATCCGTCCGACCCGCTGCTCGTAGGTCTTGAACTTCTTCGCCTCACCCATGCGAAGCGCGCGGTCCAGAATGGACATGAAAGCAAGGGTAGCGCGGGCGCCGGGTACGGCGCGACCTCCAGCACGGCGCGCGCTCCAACTCGGCGCGCGCGCGGCTCCGCGCCGGTTGGCGCGATCAGGCTGCCGGGGAAACGTCCCCCGTGACGCGCTGCGGGACCTCCTCGCGGATCTCCCGGGCCTCCCGGCGCTTGCGGCGCTTGTCGCGGTGGCGCTTGACCTGGACGGCCAGCTCCTCGGAGCAGAGGTTGATCGAATGCAGCAGGTCGCCCGACGCGTCCCGGGCGCGCAGGGTCACCCCCTTCAGGTGGAGCGTCGCCTCAGCGACCTTGCAGTCGGCGATGGCGGGGTTGCGCTCCTCGAACAGCTCGACCTCGAGCTCGGCGAGCTCGGACACCTGCCGGGCCACCTTGTCGAAACGCTTCACGACGTGCTCTCTGACTTCGTCAGAGACCTGAACGTTGCGGCCCTTGACTTCGATCCGCATTTGCCCACCTCCTGATGGAAGTGAAATAGTGGTCACTCCAGATTATTGACGTGAACGGCGTTTGTCGAGCCGTCAAACTCTCCCATATGCCCGCGGACGTTGCCCCAACGATTCAGTGGTCGCCCGAACCATCGGTCCTGGTCGGCGTGGTCGCGCTCGGGGTGCTCTACGGATTGGGATGGCGCCGCGGGCGCGCGACCGGCTCCCCGCACCGCCCCGGGTACGGTCGCCTGTCGCTGTTCGCCGGGGGACTGCTGACGATCCTGGTGGCGCTCGTGTCGCCGATCGACGCGCTCGGGTCCCAGCTGCTGGTCATGCACATGGTCCAGCACCTGCTGCTGCTCGACATCGCCCCGATCCTGCTCATCCTCGGCCTCAACAAGGTGCTGATGCGGCCGGTCACGCGGCGCTTGCACGCGATCGAGCAGCGGGCCGGCTACATCGCCCATCCGGCCTTCGCGGTCGTCTTCTACGTGGGGGTGATGTGGGCCTGGCACGTGCCGGCGATGTACGACGCGGCGCTGCGCAGCACGACCGTCCACGCCTTCGAGCACGTCTGCTTCTTCACCGCCGGCTCGCTGTACTGGTGGCACCTGCTGTCGCCGATCCGCGGCCGGATGCGACTCGACGGGATGGGCCCGGTCGCGTACATGACCGTGACCAAGCTGCTCGTCGGCGGCCTCGGGGTCGTGCTGGCATTCGCGCCGGCCTCGTTCTACCCGTTCTACGCGCACCATCCCCACTACTGGGGCCTGTCGCCGTCCGAGGACCAGTCGATGGCCGGCCTGACGATGGCGCTCGAGCAGTCGATCGTGATGGGGATCGCGCTCGTCTACCTGTTCACGCGGATGCTGACCGAGTCCGAGCGCGAGGCCCAGCGGGCCGAGCGCTTCGAGGTCGTCTAGGCCGGCGCGGGCCTTCTTGTGCCCGCGCCACCGGACCCGGGCGCCCCCCTCGGGGGGCGGGGTCGATTTTCGGCCTATTTACCCACATTTCGACCCCGCCTCCCGGAGGGGACGCCGGCACGGGCCGGGACGGCGCCGCCCGGCCGCGCGGAGGTGGCCCCTCCGCGCGGCCCGGGCGCGACGCCGTCAGGGCGCTAACAGGGCGCGCTGGCCGTGACCGTCTTGGTCTCGGTGGCGTTGGTCGTCGGCAGCGTGGCCGTGAACGTCGTCGAGTACGGGCGCTT